>CAZGXY010000043.1:0-17409 GCA_964530145.1 uncultured Acidobacteriaceae bacterium
CGCGCAAAGGCCTAACCCGGCAGATGGATTCGATTCCGAGAGTGCCACTAGAACCCCTGCCGCACCAGCTCTTCAATGGTCAGCGAACTCTCGCCATTCTCCCGGCTCATCATCTTTTCAACGTACTTTGCGATCAGGTCCGCCTCCAGATTCACCGGATCGCCGGTCTTGAGCGAGTTGAGATTCGTCATTTCGACCGTATGAGGAATGATCGCAACCACGCACTCTCTGCCTTCGAGCTTCGCCACCGTCAGACTGATGCCCTCGATCGAGAGCGATCCTTTGTAAACGGTATATTTCTCGATCTCAGAAGGAAGCTCGATGCGCAGCCAGTAATTCCCGGATTCGGCGATGTGCTCGAGAGCAATAAACTTGCCGACTCCATCGACGTGCCCCTGCACGATGTGTCCGCCGAAGCGGCCATCGGCCTTCATCGGCAGTTCAAGGTTCACGAACGTGCCTTCACGCACTCGCGAAAACGAAGTGCGAACCCACGTTTCCGGAGCGAGATCGGCACAGAATGATCCCGGCTTGATGTCCAGCGCAGTTAGGCAAACGCCGCTCACCGCAACGCTGTCGCCGGTTTTCAATTCCTTCGGCGCGTTCACCGAAGAAATGGTGATTCGCCGGTTCTCGCCGCGCTGTTCAATGCCGGTAATGCATCCCACTTCTTCAATAATGCCGGTAAACATGAAGACCTCCAACATAAGAACGAAACATCATAACTCCACCTCGCAGCCATACCACGAAGAGAGAAATATGAAACCGTCTTCTCTGCGCCCCTGTGACTCTGTGTTGAGTGGGAATTAATCCTCGTAAGGGTTGCGCAAATATCCCTCCACCGCGAGGTCGTCTCCGAAGCGATGCAACTGAACATCCCGCACCTGCCGTGGCTCAAAGTGCGCTCCCGAAGCGAACGGAATCGCATCATCGCTCAAAAGTGTGGGTGCGTAATAAAGGAAAACTCTATCGACGACTTCCGAAGCGAGAGCCATGCCGTTCACAGTTGATCCGCCTTCGATGATCAGACTGGTGATCTCGAGATCCCCAAGATGATGTAAAACTGCACGAATGTCCGGACGCCCGCTTGCATCCGCCGCGACCTGCTGAACTTGAACTCCGCGCGCCTGCAATTCATTTTTCCGTTTGTCATCGGCAGACGAATGGAAAACGAGAACATCGCCTTTGCCACCGGATTCTGCAATGCTTCGGACAAGCCGCGACTGCAAGGGCAAGCGCAGATGCGAATCAAGAATTGTCCGGAGCAGCGGACGCCGCCGCGCTTTGCCGCTGCGATCCGTAAGCAAGGGATCGTCGGCAATTATCGTGCCCACACCCGCAAGAATCGCGTCGCTGGCATGACGTTGTTCGTGTACATGAGCGCGCGCCGCTTCACCTGTAATCCATCCGCCCGGAGAAACGCATTCGCCTTCATATCGTTTTGCGTCCGCGGCAGTGGAAGGAGCGATCTTGCCATCGAGCGTCATCGCCGATTTCAGCATCACAAATGGAGCGCGATGGCGAATGTAGTGGGCAAAGGCCTCGTTCAGGCGGCGCGCCTCGGACTGCAACCGCCCCACCTCGACCTCAATTCCAGCCGCTCGCAGGGCCTCAAAGCCGCGCCCGCTCACCAACGGATTCGGATCGGCCATCGAAGCTGCGACGCGGCGAATTCCCGCTGCGATGAGAGCGGCAGTACACGGAGGTGTGCGGCCCTGATGTCCATGAGGTTCGAGATTGATGTAAAGCGTTCCGCCCCGTGCTTTAACCCCCGCCTGTTCCAGAGCTTGAATTTCGGCGTGCTTCACGCCCTCATAGGTGTACGAACCGCTTCCCACTATCGCGCCTTGCGAGTCGACGATCAAGGCGCCAACGCATGGGTTTGGCGAGGCGAGTCCGACACCCTGGCGAGCGAGATCGAGAGAGCGAGAAAGAAACTGTTCGTCGAGGGACTGGTCGGACATGGATCGAGTGGGCGCTGTCAGAATGCTATTCGAACAGCGAATCCACAAACTCCTTCGGGTCGAAGGGCAATAGATCCCCAGCTTTCTCGCCAACCCCGACGTAACGCACCGGCAAGCCCAGTTCACGGCAAATCGCCACCACCACGCCGCCCTTCGCGGTCCCGTCAAGCTTGGTAAGCACGATGCCGGTCACTCCAGCCGACTGCGTGAACAATCGCGCCTGCTGCAGGCCGTTTTGGCCGGTCGTTGCGTCCATTACGAGCAACGTCTCGTGTGGCGCCCCGGGAATGATGCGCTGCGCGGTGCGGCGCATCTTGTCCAACTCTGCCATGAGGCTGGTCTTGGTGTGCAAACGTCCTGCCGTATCGACGACAACATAATCGGCTTTGCGCGCCTTCGCCGATTGCAGGGCATCGAACAGCACCGCCGCGGGATCGCCTCCCGGCTTCGTCTTGATCACTTCCGTGCCGGTTCGCGATCCCCATATCTCCAGTTGATCGATCGCCGCCGCGCGAAACGTGTCTGCGGCGCACAGCAAGACGTTCTTGCCTTCCGAGCGAAATACCTGGGCGAGTTTTCCAATGGTTGTTGTCTTGCCGGTTCCGTTCACGCCAACCACGAGAATGACCTCAGGTTCACCGTCCACCTTGCGAACGGGCTGCGTATTTGCCGCGTTCAGAATTGCCAGTAGCTCAGTCTTGAGAAGCTGTTTGAGTTCCTGCACGTCTTTGATCTGCTTGCGGTCGGCCTTGTCGCGCAGCTTTCCCAATACTTCCTGGGTTGTGGTTGAACCCAGATCCGCGCCGATCAAGGTTGCTTCCAGATCGTCGAGAGTATTGCGATCGATTTCCTTATTGAAAGAAACGACTTCTTCAATGCGTTCCGCCAGGTTTTCACGCGTGCGCGTGACTGCCTGCTTCATGCGCTCAAAAAGTCCGGTTTTGTTCTCTTCCGTGCTGCCAAACAGGGTTTGAATCATCAAGAGACCTAAGATTTGATTATAGCTTTGTAGCCCCGGCAGCGAAGGACGGGGCGCGGCCAGAGGCGGGGAAGTGCGTTAAACGCGCGACCGTTCGAGGTTGGCGGCTTCGGCGGGTGTAATCGGGGGCGCAGCGACCGGCGCCGGAGTCTCAGCAGGCACCTCGGCTGCGGCAGCGGCGGCCGCTCTCCTGATGGCGATGCGCTGGACGCGGATCTCGCCGCGGGCATACACCGCCAGCAGCGCAGCAACCGGCTCCGGATCGAGGCGCTTGCCCGCAAGGTTCTGAATGATCTTCAGCGCTTCCTCGGGTGTATGCGCGGTTTGATAGGGACGGTTGGTGGTCAACGCGTCGAATGTATCGGCGACGGCAATGACCCGCGCCAACAGCGGAATCTGATCTCCTTGCAGGCCATAAGGATATCCACGGCCATCGAGCGCTTCGTGGTGAAGTTCAATGCCCGGCAGCATCTCGGCGAGTTGCGTTACCGGACGCAGAATGTTCGCTCCCTTGGTGGTGTGAGTTTTCATCACCTCAAACTCTTCGGCTGTGAGCGCGCCCGGCTTCTTCAGAATGCGGTCTTCGATGCCGATCTTGCCCACGTCATGAAGCTGAGCCGAAATCTGCAGCGTCTCCATAAACGTCGCGTCCAGCTTCATTTCTTTCGCGATCATCATCGAGTAACGGGTTACGCGGTCGGAGTGGCCTCGCGTATAAGGATCCTTTTCGTCGACCGCACCCGCGAGCATTTGAATTGACCCTAGGAACAGAGCGCGATTCTCTTCGGCCGCGCGCTTCAGATCTTCGACGAAATGTTCGAGTTCCTCCGACATGGTGTTGAAAGTTTCGGCCAATTCACCAATTTCCGTATGACTGCGCAGATGAGCCCGCTGCGAAAAATCGCCGCGCGCCAAAGCACGGCTCGATTGAGTAAGAATCTGCAGGGGGTTCGTAATTCTGCGAGCTGCCACAATGCTGATTATGATGCTTACCAGCACGGCAACCAGGGCGAGCATCCGAGCGGTGTGTTGCATCTCATAAACGCCGCGATAGGCCTCCAGTCGCGGTTTCTGAACGACCACGGCCCAATTGAGCGCGGTAACCGGGCTGTAGGTGCCAAGCATCTCAACGCTTGTCTTATTTTCTTGAACCGAGAATTCCTTGGTAGCGGCCAACTGCGCCTTGTTGCCCTCATCCACGAAATTGCGGACGATTTCCAGGCTCTTCATATCCTGGCCGGTGACATATTGAGTGGTACCTGCGGCAACCAGGCGGCCTTGAGCGTCTACGACGTAGGGGATCAGGCCGCCGCCGCTGACTTCGCGCAGTCGCCGAATGAGAAACTGGAGATCGACAACCGCGCCCACCATGCCGAGAAAACGCCCGTCATAGCTGACTGGGTTGCTCACTATTACAACCGTGCGCGCGGTTTTTCCGTCCTCTACCTGAAGGGCTTGTCCGTTATAAGCGCGGCCGTCGCGGGCGGCGTCAAACGCGTGCTGCAACTCCCGCTGCAGGAAGGCGTCTGGCGCGATGCGCCCCGCGGAGATTCCCTTTGCGTCGGAGTTCAACAAGGTCGCATACGCCAGATCGTCCGACGAAGAGACGAAGTTTTCCAGTAACGCCCGCAATTCCGGCGATTCGATATTCTTGCTGCCGATGTCGCCGCCGCTTGCGACCTGAACGGCCGATGCCAGATTCGCCAGCATCATCCGCAGCGAGCGCTCATGTTGTGAAAGATCGTCGGCCAGAGAGCGCGTTACGGTGTTTTGCAGCAACATTTCATTGGTTTTCAGCCGGTCGCGGTTGATCGCTTCGACCTGTGCTGAATAGAAATACATGGGGACGATGCTGATGACCAGAAGTACACCGAGAATCACGTACAAAATTGGAACTCGAAACACATTGGTCGCCACGGTTGCGTGAGGGGGGGCCGGAGGCGGTTCGCTCCCCGGGCTCTCGAATGCGCCCATAGTCGAAGTGGTGGAGGCTGTCACAGGCTCTATAGAAGTTTAATGGTGCAAGAAAGACGGGATGTCGAAAACCCGCGAAGGCGCGGTTACGAAAGTACCAGCGAGTCAGCACGACTGGTGCGGCTTTTGCGATTCGGAACTGCACAGACGGAGGCAAATCACTTCATCAGCGCTTCGCTCTTGCCGCTGCGGGTCATCAGCTCGTAGATGGCGTCGCGGGGGGGCTTGCCGGTATGCAGGATGGCATACATTTGCTCGGTAATGGGCATCTCGATGCCGTGCTTGCGCGCTAACTCCATCGCCGCTGTTGTGGTGAAAACTCCTTCGGCAACCATGCCGTGCATGCCTGCCAAAATCTCAGTTAATCGCCGGCCACGGCCCAATTCCACGCCGACGGTACGATTGCGCGACAGGCCGCCCGTGCAGGTCAGTACAAGATCGCCGAGTCCGGCGAGCCCCGCCATTGTCTCTGCTTTGCCTCCACAAGCCACGATCAGTCGCGTCATCTCCGCCAGTCCCCGGGTTATCAGGCCCGCGATTGAATTGTGGCCGAGGCCGAGTCCGGCGCACACGCCAGCCGCAATGGCGATAGTATTTTTTAGCGCGCCCCCGAGTTCCACTCCAATAGGATCGTCGTTCGTGTAAACCCGAAAGCTGACATCGCTGAATTCGCGCTGCGCGAGCTTGGCCAGTTCGAAATCTTTGGAGCCGATGGCAATTGCCGTAGGATCGCCGCGCGCGGCCTCAATAGCGAACGACGGTCCGCTGAGGGCCCCGATGCGCGGCGCCGAACGATTGCAGGCGCCAAACGTTTGTGCGATCACCTCAGTCATGCGCAGCAGCGAATGTTCCTCCAGTCCTTTGGTTGCGCTCACGATAATGGCTTCGTCATGCAAGTGGGGAACAATTTGCTCAAATAGCACGCGGCAGTGTTGTGAAGGCATGACGCTCACCACGATGCGCGCGTCTGCCAACGCTTCAGCCAGGTCGTTGTAGGGAGCGACGTTTTCAGGAATCAGTTGGCCCGGAAGAAACTTGTCGTTCAGGCGCCGTTGCTCAATGCTCGTGCAAATGTCTTTTTCGTAAGCCCAGAGCCGCACTTCGTGAGCTCTGCTGCGGCCAAGCACAATCGAGAGTGCTGTGCCCCAAGCGCCCGCTCCGATGATCGCGATCTGGCTCATGAGTGCTTCTTCCCCAGGCGATTTTCTGTGCCATCGATTAGACGCCTGATATTCGAGTGATGCCTTGCCACGATGAGCAGGGAAGCGGCCGCCATGAACATTACCGCACGAGCATCATGGCTGTCATGGGGATCTCCTCGAAAAACGAGAAGCGGAAAGAACGCGACAGCGACAATTGACGCGAGCGATACGTAACGAAAAAGAGCAAGAACAACGAGGAAAATGCATATTGCGATCAGCACGGCTCGTGGCGTGATGACGAGAAAAGATCCCAACCCAGTGGCAACGCCCTTGCCGCCACGAAACTTTAGCCACACCGGGAATGCATGTCCCAGAACCGCGAAAAATGCCGCCATGGCCATCGGCAGAGAAGATCGGCCGCCATCGGCCATCTCGCTCGATAAGCGATACGCCAACCAGACGGCGGCGGACCCTTTCAGCGCGTCGAGGAGCAGAGTGACAAGGCCCAGTGCTGGAGACTTTCTAGAAACGTTGGTCGCTCCAATATTTCCGCTGCCAGTACTGCGAACATCTTCTCCGCGGACGAAACGCACCAGTAAATACCCGAAAGGAATGGATCCCAGCAAGTAACTTATAGCGGCGATAACCAGCAATCTGTTCATGCAGTAGTCTCGATGCGCTCTTGAAGGACAAACCGGGCGAGCTTGGTATATTTCGAGCCACCGGGTGAAAGCCGACTCTGGTATAGAAAAAACTCGCGGGCGGTCATCGTACCGAACTCAGGCGAAGGCAATGCAGCAAGTTTCTCCTGCAAGAGGCGGAAGCTGGCTGGCCGATTAACGCCTTTGTGCTTGCGCACTCGACGATCGTTACCGGCGCGCGCGAGAGTGAGATGCGCATTGTAAGCGTGCTCTTCCTTTGGAATTCCGATTGTTGCCAAAGCCTCATCGACAGCGGCGGCCAGCGATCCAAGCTCTGGGCCAGCCTCTATCCCGATCCAAAAAACCTTCGGCGCCCGCGCAGTTGGGAAGAATCCGTATCCTCGAACCTTCAGATCGAACGTATGGGGCCGAATCGTTCCCAGCGCCCGCTTGACCGGTTCAGTCTCTTGCTCACTCTTCTCGCCGACGAATTTCAAAGTGATGTGCAAAGACTCGGGAAAGACCCAGCGCGCGTCTGTGGCAAAACCGCGGACGCCGTCGAGAAAGTTTGATACTCTCTGCCGAATTTCAGTCTCAATATCGATGGCTACAAACAGGCGCATAGATTGAAGGTGAATACAGAGCGAAGGTGAAATAAAAAGAGACTCCAGCAATAGGGCTCAGATCAAGTGTTTGCGCACCATATCGAGCGCCATGGTCGATGCCAGCGAACGAATGCGCTTACGGTCGCCGGCAAATTTTCGTTCGATCACCTCGGTTCCACCATCACTGGCCAGGGCGTGAAATACTAGTCCCACAGGCTTTTCCGGCGTTCCTCCCGTGGGGCCGGCGACGCCGGTGATGCCGATTCCCAGCGTTGCATCGCAGCGGTAGCGTATGCCCTCCGCAAGCGCAACCGCCACCTCGCGGCTGACCGCACCATGACGATCAATCATGTCGGCGGGCACTCCCGCAAGTTCAGTTTTCAGTGCGTTCGAATACACGACGGCGCCGCCGTTGAAGTAGCGGGAGCTGCCGCTGACGGAGGTGATCCGCTCGGAGAACAGGCCGCCCGTGCACGATTCCGCAGCGGCGAGCGTCGCCCCGCGCATTTGCAGCCAGTAGCCGACGATCTGCTCGAGGGACTTGCCGTTTGTAGAATAGACGGCGTCGTCCAACTCTTCCTCGACCGCATCGGCTACTTCGTCCACCCGCTGCTGCGCCGCTTCAAGGGTGGCTGCGCGCGATTTGAAATGCAGTTGAATCTCTCCCGCTCCCGCCAGGATTGTCGTTTGCACGTCCCGATAGCGCTTGTAAATCGGCGCGACCCGGGCATCCACGTGGGATTCGCCCAGCATGGCGACTTTCAAGACCCGGGTAGCGATGGATGCCGGCGGCAACTTAGTCCGCAGCCGCTCACGGCACTCCGCTTCGAACAGAGCCTTGAGTTCATGCGGAGGGCCGGGAAGCAATATGACGATGTGCTCGCGCCGGTCAAACTGGCCAGAGAGCCACTGGCCCGGAGCGGTACCGTTCGCGTTCGGCAATGCTGTGGCACCCTCGATAATATCGGCCTGCTTGGCATTGTTGGGCGACATCTTCCAGCCGTGGGCCGCAAAGCGATCTTCGATATGGGCCAGAACTGTTTCATCACGGCGCAGCGGCAATCCGAGCGCCTCGGCAACAGCTTCGCGAGTCAAATCGTCTTCGGTTGGTCCAAGACCTCCACTGAAGATGACAATCTCGGAGCGAAAAAGCGCATGTTGCGCCGCCGCGGTGAGGTTCCGCAGGTCGTCGCCCACGATGCTCTTGAAAATTACCTCGACGCCGAGATTGTTAAGTTGTTCGGTCAGGTAGAGCGAATTCGTATCGGCCCGGAAGGGCGTCAGCAGCTCAGAGCCGACCGCAATGATTTCCGCATTCACGGCTAGAGTGTAAATGAAATAAGGAAAGTGCGGGGCGGGCTTGAAGTGTCAATGAAGGCAATAGGAATCAAAGACAAAGAGCAGTTCATTCCGGCAGCAGCGGCAGCCCGGGGATGTTCCACGAAAGATGATGCACTGCATCAGTGGTCGCGAGAACCACGCTGCGGCCCGGAGCAAAGGCAAGACCGACAAGCCCATGGCCTGCTATCTCGAGACTTGCTTTTCCTTCCGGGGTAATTTTCACGACGCCACGCTTGCCGGCTAGTGAAGCGGCGATATAGAGATTGCCGCCCGCATCGAAAGCCAATCCTTGCGGGCGCCCCAGGCCGCGGTAAAACTTGTGAACTGTCCCCTGGGGATCTATGCGCCACACAGAATCAAAACTTGAAGTCGTTGGCCCGGTCACGAACAAATCTCCCTGCGGCCCAAAGGCGAGATGGTAAGCCGAGACACTGGCTTCCAGCGTGGCAAATACGAAGACCTGCTGGTCGCGGCCGATTTTGAAAATGGTGCCGCTTCGGTCTCCTACGTACAAATTCTCATTTCGATCGAAAGCGATACCAGTGGCAATTCCCATACCTCCAGCGTAAGAGGTCATCGTTCCATTCGGCGCCACGCGGTAGACCGCGCCGTCATGGCGCGACGAAACATACATCTGGCCTGCGCGATCGAAGGCGATTGCGGTGGCGTTCATCATCTCCGCCACATAAGGCTTCTTCGTATAGTTCGTATCGATCTTGAAAATTGCGACCGGAACCTTTTGGCCGCGCGAACCCGAAAAAGTCGCGTAGATGTTCCCTTGGGCGTCCAGGGCGGGGTTTGTCACTGGATACAAGTCCTCAGCGATGGAAACCGCCACTTGGACGGTCTGCGCGTTGCTGACATGGCCATCCGCCGCAACTACAACCGGCCCAGTCGTGGCTCCGTGAGGGATGCGGGCGACCATAAACGAGTCGGAGCCGACCACTACGCCCCCCTCCAGATCGCCAAATTGTACACGCGGGCGTTGGAACTGTTGCGCCCGCAATCCCGATCCGGCGATGCGCACTTCGCCTCCAGCCAGCGCCAGTACCGGCGACACCGACTCGATGTGCGGCCCTCCGTTCACATTTTTCTTGCCGCGTATGCGGTCAGAAAATCCCATGAGGAAAAACTCGAACCAGCAGCTACTATTTTAGAAGACCAACGCGCATCAGCAGATGCACACCAATCAGAGCGTACACACCCGCGGCAACGTCGTCGAGAACGATTCCCGTGCCCTCGGGAAGCGTCTCTAACTGTCGCACCGGTGGCGGTTTCAGAATATCGAAGGCGCGAAAAAGAATAAAGGCCGCCAAAAACAATTTCCAGGAAAGCGGCACGGCAATCAGCGCGATCAGTTGCCCCGCAACCTCGTCAATGACAACGAACTGCGGGTCTTTGATGCCAGAGCCGCGCGAAATGAGGGTAGCTGCGGGAATCCCAACAGCGATCGCAAGGCAAGCCAAGCCGGTTGCCGCTGGTGCACGCGCGGGTATCGATAAAGCGCTCGCTAGCGCAGCCCACAACAGCACGGTGACGGCCGACGCCCAGGTTCCCGGCCCGCGGCGTATCCTGCCGATGCCGAAAAAAGTTGCGGTCAGTTCAGCCCATCGCGGTGTGTGAGCGTTGGAGGTCAGTCCCGCGCCCGCACGAAGCGCGTCATCTGCCGGCGTTTCGGTGGCTGGCTTCACGAGTCTTCATCCCGATCTTCATCTCGCCGTCGCGAAAGAACGTCTTCCACTTCCTCATCGGCATCCGTAATCGGCGATGGAATCACGTAAGCGCCGCTCGCCCATTTTCCCAAATCGATGGTGCGGCAGCGAGGGCTGCAGAAGGGAAGCTCCGGATCACCGCTCTTGACAGCTTTCTTGCAGATCGGACAGCGAAGTTTGACAGAACTCTTGCGGGCCATGGGAGTCAACCAGCGTCGCTCCGGGTGGGAGCTTCAATCAGTATCGGCTACACAATCCGCGCGACCAAATCGTAGTCGTGGGCTTCGGTGATCTCGCAGCGATGGAACTCACCCGGTTGCGGAATTAGTTCCGCGGGAAAATCGTTGACAAAAAGTTTGCCGTCGATTTCAGGCGCATGCATCGCTGTCCGGCCTTCCATCAGCAGATCGGTCTCCTCCGACATGCCTTCGAGAAGCAGTTTGAACTCCCGCCCTACCAGGGCCTTCTTTTTCTTCCGGCTGATTTGCCGCTGGATTGTCATCAGGTGTTTGCGGCGGCGCTCGATCTCGGCCGGGGAAACCTTCTTCGCCAGATCGTGTGCGTCCGCCCCATCCTGATCGGAATAGCCGAAAGTGCCCATCCAGTCGAATTGAGCTTCTCGAACGAAATCGCACAGTTCTTCAAATTCCTTCTCGGTCTCGCCGGGGAAACCGACAATGAATGATGTGCGCAAGGTTAGATCGGGAATCGCGCGCCGCATCTTATCGATGGATCGATGAAAGACTTCGGCCCCGCCCCCGCGCTTCATTCTCTTCAGCAACGACGGCGACGCATGCTGAAGCGGCACGTCCATGTAGGAGCAAATCTTTTCATGAGCCGCAATCGTTTCGATCAGCCGTCCAGTGATCTTGTTCGGATAGGCATAGAGAAAACGCACCCACTGCAAATCTTCGATCCCGGCAAGTTTTTCGAGCAGGAGCGCCAAACCATCCTTCAGTCCCAAATCTTCGCCGTAACAGGTCGTGTCCTGACCAATGAGCGTGATTTCACGCACGCCGCCTCGCGCCAGCCGTTCAGCTTCGGCAACGACCGATTCGAAGCGCCGCGAGCGAAATTTCCCCCTCAACTGGGGAATAATGCAAAAGCTGCAAGGATGATCGCATCCTTCGGCAATCTTCAGGTACGCGGTGTGCTTCGCTGTGGCTAAAACGCGCGGAGTCTCATCGTCATACAAATAGTTCGGCAAATCCGCGATGGCTCCCGCCCACTGCTCGCGTGAGAAACGCCCCTGCGCTTCGCGCGCGTCACCTTCCGCCCGCGTGTTCAGTACTACAAATGGCGAGCCGGTTTGCCGGACAGCGGACGATTGAGCAATGCCGGCGGCAGCAAGAATGTTTTGCAGTTCGCCGGTTCCAACCACGGCGTCGACCTCGGGAATTCTTTTCTTGATCTCATCGCGAAAGCGCTCTACCAGGCATCCGGCCACAACCACTTTTTTCGCCCGCCCTGCGATCTTGTGCTCAACCATTTCGAGAATGGTATTCACCGACTCCTGCTGGGCGCTCTCGATAAAAGAGCAGGTGTTTACCACGACTACGTCGGCGTCTTCGGCGCGCGGGGAAAGTTCGGCGCCAGCCTGAGTAAGAAGCCCCATCATGACTTCGCTGTCGACCAGGTTCTTGGGGCATCCCAAGCTCACGAAACCGACCTTTGTCCTGGCCGCGGCGGCAAAAGCAATTTGCGATTCCGGGTTGGATTGGTCGACGGATGCTGTAATAGTGGGGTTCTTAGAGGGCATGTAATGCCACTATTTTAACATTTCCCCTACTTTCCCTCGAGGCATGTACTTGTTCCCGCCAGAGTTAACGGGCATCAGGAAAGGTAGCAGCCTCGCGTTTGGAAGCAAAACGCTTCATGCTAGGCTAGCCTCACCGAAGAGATTGTGTTTCCACGTGCGGAGGGGAAATGCCGTTGAGGGGTGGCGTCTTTGCGTTCCTCGCAATCGTTCTTGCCGTTTTCTCGGCTACCGCCTCCGCGCAGGATGAAAAAAATCAGGTGACCGGAAGCCTCGGGAGAATCTTCATCAGCGACCAGGGAATTCAAGGTGCAACCTACTTCAATCCGTTTGTGCGCTCGGGCAAAGGACTGACATTCGAACTTAGCTACGCTCGCCGCTTCTTCGCAAATCCCATCTTCGGCGTCTCGGCGGAAGTGCCAGTGGTCTGCAATTTTGATGAAGATCTCAATTCGGGAGCCAACGTCGTTCCCACCGATTACCGGCAGATATTCGTAACTCCGGCCGCCCGATTGAATCTTTTTCCACTTACTAGGGTTTCGCCGTGGGTGAGCTTCGGCGGCGGCTTTGCCCACTTCAGCGAAAATGGAAGCCTCATTTATGGCGGCGCCAATCCCGCGGTTTCCACGACCTCCGGGGTGATTGAAGGCGGGCTCGGCATCGACGTGCGGCCTTTTCGCGGACGTGTCAGGCGCCTCGGAATTCGAGGAGAAGTCCGGGATTTCTGGTCCGGCACACCTGATTTGCCGCTGGCCGATACCGGCAAGACGCGCCAGCATAATTACCTGTTGGGCGGCGGCGCGACCTGGAACTTCTGAGAGCTTTAGCGCCTCGCAGCCGATTCTATTTCTTCCAGCAGTTCCGGCAACTTGCGCGCATCTTCCACTGAATTGCCGAAGCGCGCCGATTCATAAGCGTCGGTAAATCGCCGGAGAGGCGGCCGAAGCCGGGAATCTTCCAGCCCACGAATGAACTCCTGCGCGGTGTGCGAGGGAGATTTCTGAATACCTCGACGAGCCAGATGCTTAGTCATGCGCTCATACCACATGGTGGCAGCCTGCTCGAGCGAACTTTCGGGATGCGCCTGCAGGCGGTTCACTCGAATCGCGCGCGCGATGCGGCCGGCGTTGACCAAAGCCAGCAAGAAAACACAACCCGACAGGCACGCCGCTAACCACCATCCCGGTGCACGCATGGCGCCACGCTGACCTTTGCGCGCGAGATTAAGCAGGCGTGCATAGAGAAACCGCGCCCTCATTCGCGTGCGATCTAAATTGCTGCGCGTTTGGGTCAAAACGGAGTGGCCGATAACGTATTGGTGCGATGAGTCGTAGCTGACCACCCACTCGCGCCAGAAAGATGCAGCCGCGTCAAGGTAAAGCATGGCGTGTCCCCAGCCTTGCGGGGATCCTACCGCTCCGCCCGGAGTCGGATCGAACGTGACCCACCCATAGCCGGGAAAATAGGCCTCCACCCACGCGTGTGCATCTTTCGCGCGAATCACATATTGGCCCGTGACGTCGTTGAACTCGGAGCTGCGAAAGCCGTTCACCACCCGCGCCGGAATGCGCAAGGTCCGTAGCATTACGGCCATTGAAGATGCGAAGTACTCGCAATGTCCTTGTTTGCGGACGAACAAAAAGTTCGCCAACGGATCGTCAACCGGGGTGCGCAACAACTGCAACGTGTATCCGTAATGGGCCTTCAAATATTTCTCGATGGCTACTGCTTTGTCATAGTTATTGGAAGCCGAATTCGAAACCTGGCTTGCGAGCTGCGGAATCCGCGGATCGAGATCGGGAAGTTGCAGGTAATTCAAAGCGAAAGGCGGCAGCAAATCGTCGGCGTGGCGAAGGGCGTCTGCCGGCGGCATCGAAATATCCGAGTCGGCTTCATAGATGCTCACCCCACGCTGGTTGTCGATATCGGATACGGCTCCGCCTGAATCGATTTGTAAGCCCCGATACGCCCCAGTGATCCGCCGCGGCCACGGAGCAAGGAAAAATACGTTGGTGCCGATTGGCTCCATCACCACGCGATAGTGAATCAATCGGCGGAAGTCATGCGATGCACTCTGGCGGAGAGACGGCCCAGCCTCAGGCAATCCGAATCCAGGAACAAAGAAGGCGCCGTCTGCACCACGATGCAACAAGTACTGCTCCGGCGGGTTCGACCAGTTCTCCCCGTCGAAAGAGGCCAGCGAGACGCCGCGCCAGTGCAGAGCGTAGCGGCCTTGCTTATCGCCATCGATCTGAATGCGCATGACGACAGCGTTTGATTGCTGAATCTGCCCAATGCCCCCCAGTTGTACCCGGTCGCTGAAGCCGGTAGAGAAGTTGGTGCCAAATGCATAGGCGCCCATGTAGCCAGCCGACATGCGAGGCAAAACGAAAAACAACGCAGACGCTCCCATCAGGATCATCAGCGCCAATGCCGGTGTTAATCGTGCCAGAGAGAAAGCGAGATGCCGGTGCTCGTGAGCATCCGGCGAGTTGCGTGCCTGAACTTCAGCCGCCTGGCCAGAGCGCCGCATCTCCATCAGGATGAACGTGGCGACGGCCATCAGCATGAACCCGGCAAAGAATGCGAGGAAAACACTGTCGACCGTAAGTACCGCCGACGCCAGAACCATGAGGAAAGCGACAATCGCGAGCATCAGGTAATCGCGATCGCGGCGCAGCGAGAATGCGCGCACGACGACCGCAAAGAGCACGAGATGCACCGTCGCGGTGAGAAAGCTGCGGGAGAACAAGAAATAGTCGGCCGCGTAAAAAACGAAATAAGCGATGCTGAGCGGAGTCGTCCACTTCTCCGAAATCACCATTCGCCGGCCGGATGCCAGCAAATATCCCCGGAGGGCCAGCGCACTGCCCACCAATAGCACCGTTGCCATGTCGAGCGTGCCGGTACTGGCCACCGTTCCAAATCCCATTAGCACGAGCAAATAAATCGAAAGCTCAAAATACTTGTCGATCGCTCGGGAGACTGGGATCATATCGAATTGGTTTGCGCGTTCGGGCATAACACTTCATGCGGCGTGGTGAAACGGCGCGGATCGATCAATATTCGCCATCCGGACCTCGGCCCCAACCGCCACTCTCCTATTGTTCGACAACCCGGTCGAGAAGGGAAGGCCCTCCCGCTGTTCCTTGCATCGAAAGTCACTCCAGGGTCTATGAACAATCAAGATCGTGGCGGTCTCAACAGATACAACAGTTTCGTTTGATAAGATGGTTGAGGTCAGGCATCGGTCTCACGCGACGCACTCTCGCCAACCCCGCCAGGTCCGGAAGGAAGCAACGGTAACGAGCTCTTGCGTGTGCAGTGAGTCCCCGGTGCCTGGCTTATTTTTTGCCGTCGAGTGGACCCTGACCTTCTGATTACAAGGATTTACACGTTTTTTACGACTCTTTTCGCAAGAAGCGCTTCCCCGCGCATCAAGAAGAAGTAGGTCCGGCATAGTCATTCCGGCCCGCGAGGAGCAGAGCAGAAAATGAACAATTCGGGTGTTTCCCCCAAGCTAGTTCCCCACGTCACCATCCGCGTCTCGGGAAAATTATTTCAGGGACATTTGTCCTATCTGGATCAACTGGTTCGTTCCGCAGCCGATTGTCACCTCTGGGCGGTGCTGAGTCTTTCGCATTTGGAAGAATTGGATCGCGCGGCGCTCTTATATCTTGTGAACGGCGAAGATCGCGACTTCAGTATTGTCTCCTGCCCTGATTTCAGCCGCGAGTGGATACACCACGAAGGCGGTCGCGCCGCCGCTTGAAGGGCCACAAGACGCTTCGGTTACACGTTCGCCTCTCCTGCGTAGAAGCGGGTCCGTCTGGACTTGATCGACTTGGGAACAGGGTGGTTCCTACCGTGCACCCCCCCGGCGCTCGGTGCCGCGCACCCCCGCGCTCCGTGCCAGGTAATACCCGCGCTAAAGAAATCAAGCCGCCGGAAGATACCTTTTCAATTCGTTCCGCCAGCTTGGCCCGGCTCGGACAGCCGAGGCTGGCGGTCGCAACGGGAGTATGGTTAGACATTCCGCTGGCGATCCTTGAGAATACTCAGTCTCATATTCAGGAGCTCTCATTGACCAAGCCGATCCGCGCCAAAATCAGCGCTCTGGGCACCTATCTGCCGCCTCGCGTTCTCACCAACGCCGACCTGGAAAAAATGGTGGACACCACCAATGAATGGATTATGGAACGCGTCGGGGTCCGCGAACGTCATCTCGCCGACAAGGGCGTGGCCGCCAGCGATCTGGCCGTAGAGGCAGTGAAGAATTTGCTCGCCTCCCATCCTTTCGATTTGCAGCAGGTTGACCTGATCGTAGTGGGCACGGTTACTCCTGACATGATGTATCCATCGACGGCCTGTCTGGTGCAGCATAAGTTGGGCATTGAGAATACGTGGGGCTTCGACATATCCGCCGGCTGCTCCGGATTTCTGTACGCCTTAAACACGGGAGTAAAGTTCGTCGAGTCGGGGCAATACAACAAGGTGCTGGTCATTGGGTCGGACGTGAATTCGTCGATGACGGACTACACCGATCGCTCGGTATGCATCATTTTTGGCGATGGCGCCGGCGCAGTTTTGCTGGAGCCGTCGGAGGATGACGAGATTGGCGTCCTCGATCATGTGGCGCAGATTGAAGGCATGGGGGGACAGTTTCTCTGCATGCCGGGAGGGGGAAGTCTGAACCCGGCTACGCACGAAACGGTGGATCGGAAGATGCACTACATCCATCAGGATGGCAAGAATGTTTTCAGGTATGCGGTGAAGAAGATGGCGGAGATGACCGAACGCATTCTCGAGAAAAATAAACTCAGCGGCAAAGACATCGACTGCTTCATTGCGCATCAGGCGAACCGGCGCATTATCACGGCGACTGCGGATCGTCTGCGGATGCCGCTCGAGAAAGTCATCATCAACATTGATCGCTTTGGCAATACCACGGCAGGCACCATTCCCATCGCCATGCAGACCGCGCTAGACGAGCGCAGGCTGAAAAAAGGAGATCGCGTGCTGATTGCGACCGTAGGCGCCGGGTTCACCTCGGGGGCAACGCTGCTGCGGTGGGCGTTTTAGAGGCGAATCTCGGAAAGTTGCGCGCGCCGCTCTGGATGTCGAGGCCCGGCGTTAGACATTCTTGCTCCAATCCTTCAGAATTACTAGAGGTTTACGTAGGAGCGATTGTTGACCAAACCGATCCGCGCCAAAATCAGCGCTCTGGGCACGTATGTGCCGCCTCGCCTGCTCACCAATGCCGACCTGGAAAAGATGGTCGACACCAACAACGAG
>CAZGXY010000044.1:0-19813 GCA_964530145.1 uncultured Acidobacteriaceae bacterium
GTTCCAGCGCAATCTCCACATCCCGCTCGCGCACAAATCGCGGAAATTTTTCTCCCCACTCAATCAGCAGAATGCTGTTCTCCGCACGCAGATCGTCAAGCCCGAGTGTTTCCAACTCGCGCTGCGTTTCAATGCGATAAAGATCGATGTGAAAAAGATTGGCGCGCGGCCCGCGATACTCGTGGATCAACGTGAACGTGGGGCTGGTGACGTCGTCTTCCTTGGCCGCGCCGAATCCTGCGGCGATTCCCTTCACCAGCGTAGTTTTTCCAGCACCGAGGTCGCCCCGCAGCAGCACCAGCTTCGGCGGCGAGAGAAATTCTGCCAGGCTGCGGCCGAAGGCAATCGTTTCCTCAGGAGAATGTGTGGTAGTTTCGCGCGTCATCGGGTCGTGGCTCGCAGCGCGCGCCTTTACCACCACGCTGCGAGCAATCCACGACCAGTATAGCGAGAGCGCTAGATCGTTTTCGGAACGTTACTCAGCATTGCCGATTTCAACCCGAGCAGGTCACGACCTGAAACATTGTCAAGCGATGACCGCAAGCGGCGGTGGTCGTCATCCTCGAGCGCAACGAAGCGGAACGGTTGCAGCACCGCCCCGCTCACCTTGCGCGTCGGAGTGAGCAATTCCGCCATACCGTGCACCGGACCCGATTGCGTCTGGAACGCGACTTCCACAAAGTCGCCCTGTTCCAGCGAGGAGGGCACTTGCAGCAATCCCCCGGTGGTTGAAATCGTCTGAAGTTTAGCTTTGGTGCGGCGGCCATCTTCTAAGCGAATCGCAGCTGGAATGTCGCCCAACTGGACTCGGGTCGCCCGCCGCGAAGAGTGCGGTTGGGGGAAGTGAGTCATAAGATGATGGCACTATCGCACGCCGGCAGGATGGGTAACAGATTACGGAAGCCGAGGTGAAAGCCGCGCTGCTGGCGGATTTCGACCGATCCAAGCGGTGCAGGTGCAACAAGTTGGCGGGGTTTACCAGATCATTAATGTCCCAAGGGACAGTCGGAGTCGACTACAGCCACACCATCTGTTTTTGCGCAGCCATCCGCGTGCGCCGAAACGCCTCCGGCAGACCGGTCAGCAGATCGGTGGCAATCAGCGAATGTTCGCCGATCTGCTCGCGCATAACATCGCCCGCGAGGCCATGCAGGTGAACCGCGGCGAGAACAGCTTCAAACGGATTTTTCGGACGCTGTGCGATCATTCCCCCAACCATGCCCGTAAGAATGTCTCCGGTACCCCCGGTCGACATTCCAGGATTGCCCGTAGTATTTACCCAAACTTTCCCGTCAGGCCGCGCTATCAAGGTTCGATTTCCTTTGAGCACGACGATCGCCTCGTGCTCGCGCGCGAATTTCCTCGCGGTTCCCAGCCGGTCTTTTTGCACATCGGCAATGCCGCGTCCCACGAGGCGAGCCATCTCGCCGGGATGCGGCGTGATCACAAGAGTACGTCCGTTGCCCATCAACTCGCCGGTGCGGCCTTCGAACGCGTTTAGCCCATCGGCATCGAGCACAATTGGGATTTGAATTTTCGCGATCAGTTTCCGCACCAGTTCCGCCGTCTCAGGATTGCGCGAGATTCCCGGCCCGATCGCCAGCACCGTTTTTCCTTTCGCAAGCTCTTCGATCTGTTCGAGCGCGGCGTCCGAAATCGTTCCATCGTCGGTTTCCGCCAACCGATTCGTCATCAGTTCCGGATGAAATCCTGCAACGGTTGCGAGCGCTGACGTAGCCGTTGCTACGCTGGAAAGTCCGGCGCCCGCGCGCAATGCCGAAATGCCCGCCATGGCCGCGGCCCCGGCTTTGCCGAGCGAACCGCCAACGACAAGCACATGCCCGTAGTTGCCCTTGTTTGACTCCGCGGGCCGCGGCGCAACCATCTGCGCGATGTCCCGCGACGTAATCACGTTCAATTTCAGCTTCGAAACGACTGCCTCTTCGGGCGACCCGATGTCAGCAATCAATGTTGGACCGTTCGCCAGCAAACTGAATACATGCGCCGGGCGGGGCGCCGTGAACGTCACGATCACATCGGCGCGTGCGATCGTTCCCTGCTGAGGGTGCATCGCATCCGCATCTGCGCCGGAAGGAATGTCGACCGCAATCACTGGGACCTTGCCCGCATTTATGACCGCGATCGCATCAGCAAAAAGTCCGCCAACGGGAGGTTTGAAGCCGGTGCCAAGAATCGCATCGATGTTCAGTTCGGCCCTCAGCCCAGAGAGAGCGTGCTCGCTTCTCAATTCTTCGCCGGAACGCACCACCACGGGCGCGACGGGCAGTTTGCCGAACATCGCCGCGGCGTCGCCCCGTAAGTCGGCCGGATTGGCGAGCAAAATCACCTGAACCTGCCTGCCTGCCAGGTGCAGCCGCCGTGCCACGACAAATCCATCGCCGCCGTTATTTCCTTTGCCGCAGAGCACCGCGATGCGGAAAACCGCAGGGTGATTCGAGAGGACAAAATCGGCCACAGCCGCGCCCGCATTTTCCATCTGCGTGAGCGAGGGCACGCCGAATCGGTCGCTGGTTGCGCGATCGATGGCACGCATTTCTGCGGCGGTGACAACTTTCATGGAATCAGTTTACCCCGCCTGGCTCCCTGCAATAAAAACGCCCTCCGCGAATACGGAAGGCGCCTCATTGCAAACTACTCATTACAAACTATCGAATCAGCGCTTCCCGCTGAGGGCCTGCACCTTGCTGTGCTTCGCGCTGTAAGTAAAATAAATCACCAGGCCGATGATCAGCCAAATGATCAGCCGCGCCCAATTCACCCAACCCAGCTTGTACATCATATAGCCGTTCGTGATCACGCCCAGAATCGGCACCAGCGGCACCCATGGAGTGCGGAAAGGGCGCTTCAGGTCAGGATGCGTCCTGCGCAGCACGATCACGGCCAGCGAGACGATGACGAACGCCAGCAGCGTGCCGATGTTCACCATTTTTCCGATGTCTTCGATTGGCGTCAGGCTGCCCACAACCGCAGCCAGCAGACCAACCAGAATCGTGTTCTTCCACGGCGTGCGGTACTTCGGATGAACGTCGGCGAAGAATTTCTTGGGCAGGAGTCCGTCGTTGGCCATCGAATACAGCACGCGAGTTTGGCCGAGCAACATCACCAGCATCACGCTGGTCAGGCCAGCCAGTGCCCCGAGCGTGATGATGTGCGACGCCGTGGTAAGCCCACGATCGAGAAATGCCAGCGACACCGGGGCTTCAATATTGACCTGCTGCCAGCGCACCATGCCGGTAAGCACACCCGCGACCGCGATGTACAAAATTGTGCAGATCGCCAGTGACGCCATCATGCCGATCGGCAAATCGCGTTGCGGATTCTTGGCCTCCTGCGCGGTCGTCGAAACGGCATCGAACCCGATATAGGCGAAGAATATGTACGCCGCGCCCGCTCCAATTCCCGCGAAACCATTCGGGGCAAACGTGGCCCAATCGGAACCCCAATTCTTAAAATCGATATAGTGAATGCCCAAAACGATTACGAACAGCACCACCGCAACTTTTATGACAACAATGCCCGCATTGAAGCGCGCGCTCTCTTTGATTCCGATGACCAGGACCGCCGTGATGATCAGCGCGATAATAAAAGCGGGGAGATTGAAGCCGATTTCCATGCCAAACAGATGCGGAGCGCCCAGCAATTCGTGCGCCCGCTGCATCAGTTCCGGCGACTGCGCATTACAGATTGCGCTGGCTTTGTCGAGGAACGCCTGCGATCCGGTCATCAGCGTCGGATCCGCGGCGTGAGCCATGTCGCGCCCAATGGCCATTTCCGCGGTCTTCAGCGCGGTCCAATAATCGTATGACAGCCACAGGGGCATCTTGATGTGGACAATGTCCAGGAGCTGGATAAAGTGGTTTGACCATCCCGAAGAAACCGTGCTCGCGCCCATCGCGTATTCGAGCGTAAGGTCCCAGCCGATAATCCAGGCCAGCAATTCGCCAAGCGTCGCGTAGGCATAGGTATAAGCGCTGCCGGCCAATGGGATCATGGCGGCGAATTCGGCGTAGCACAATCCGGCAAACGTGCAGCCGAGCCCGGAAAGGACGAACGACAATGTCAGCCCCGGACCCGCATAGTGCGCGCCCAGCCCCACCATCACAAAAATGCCCGCGCCGATGATCGCACCCACGCCCAGCGCGGTAAGCTGGAAAACTCCCAGCGTGCGTTTAAGGCTGTGCTCGCCAGTCTCGCGGGCTTCTTCCATTAGCAGGTTCAACGGCTTGGTTGCGAACAGATTTGGCATTCGTCTCGTTTCTCCCTCGGAACTACGCCGACACGCGCTTTCCACCCGCGCTCCGCGACCACGCATAATATATCGGGATGCCCAGCAGCACCACAATCAGCCCCGGCCATGTGTATTGCGGCTTATAGCGCAATAGTACGACATCGATGAACAAGGCCATCACAATATAAATCGCGGGCAATACCGGATAACCAACGGCCCGGTAAGGCCGCACGGCGTCGGAACGCGTTCGCCGCAGCACAAAAAGCCCCACAATCGTCAGAATATAGAACACCAGCACCGCAAAAATAATGTAATCGAGAAGCTGCCCGTAGCTGCCGGAAATGCAGAGCAGGCAAGCCCAAACCATCTGCACCATCAGCGAAACTGCTGGAGTTTTGTAAGTAGGATGCAAGCGGGCTACGCTTTTGAAAAACAGGCGATCTTTCGCCATGGCATAGTAGACGCGCGCACCCGAGAGAATCAGGCCATTGGCGCAGCCGAAGCTGGAAATCAGAATCGCAGCCGCCATCAGGAAGCCGCCAGCGGAGCCGAACATCTGCGTCATCACCGCTGTGCCCACGCGCTCTTCGGAGGCATATTTAATTCCGCGCCCCAGAATCGTCGCCGCGCCCGCGGTTCCATCCAGCGGCAGCGCGTTCAGATAAATAAAGTTGCAGGCAATATAAAGAGCGATCACTATTCCCGTTCCCAGCGCCAGAGAAAGTGGCAGGTTACGGCTGGGATTTTTCACTTCGCCGGCGGTAAAGGTCACGTTATTCCAGGCGTCGGCGGAAAATAGCGAACCCACCTGCGCGACGGCCAAAATCGTCAGCGTGCCAACGAGCACAATCGGGCCGCCTACCCCAACTTGCACCGGATGCTGCGCGCCGAGCGCGGCATTTTTCCAGAAATTGACGCCGAAGTTCGCGGCCAGCGCGACCGCATTGCGCCCCAGCGCCAACCCGAACACTACCAACCCCAGAAGCGCTGAAACCTTGGCCGCGGTAAACACGTTCTGAATCATCGCCCCGGTCTTCACTCCGAAAATATTGACGACCGAAAGGAAAATGACGAGCACCACCGCAACCAAATTCTGCGTATTGAGGCCCACATCCATGTTGCCGAGAACCATCGGCCCAATGGGTATCGGCGGAACCCTCCACAGATGCAGAATCCAGTGCGAAGAGGAAATCGCGGGAAAGAAGACTCCGAGAAACTTGCCGAAAGCCACGCCCACCGCGGCAATCGTCCCGGTCTGAATGACTAGGAATAGGGTCCAGCCATAAAGAAATCCCCACAGCGGGCCGAGCGCCTCGCGCAGGTAAATGTACTGGCCCCCGGCGCGCGGCATCATCGCAGCCAGTTCGCCGTAGCTGAGCGCGGCTACGATGGTCATGAACCCGGCGACCGCCCAGGCGCCGATCAGCAAAGCCGGCGAGTCGACTTCGCGCGCAATCTCCGCAGAAACAATAAAAATGCCCGAGCCGATCATCGAGCCGATCACGAGCATGGTGGCGCTGGTCAGGCCGAGGCCCTTCACCAACTCGGTGTCTTGGTGGCTGTGAATTTCCCAATCGCTCGCGGCGGGCGGATGCGTTGTCGGTGCGCTCAGGGCTCCTCCTTGGAGTGCTCGCGGCGACGAAGCGATTCCACGAGCATTCACAGGGTCGGAATGACTTTACCTCAAGATGCGGAAAAATTCCTCTGCTGATTTGCGCGGATCCAGTAACAGATCGGATATCACCGCCACAGAGTCAGCCCCAGCCTCGATCACCGAAGCCGCGTTGGCGCGCGTGATGCCGCCGATAGCTACCAGCGGCTTGCGGGTTAGTTGGCGGGCGCGGCGAACACCTTCGAGACCAACCACGGGATCCGGCCTGTCTTTACTGGATGTGGCAAAAATCGGGCCTATGGCGAGATAGTCTGCTGAAGTCTTGTCGGCTTCGGCGAGTTGCTCGGAATTGTGCGTCGAAACCCCGAGCCAGCGGTCGGGGCCGATAATTCTGCGGACAGATTCGGGCGAGAGATCGTCCTGGCCGACATGAACGCCGTCAAACTCAGCGGCCAGCGCCAGATCGGCGCGATCATTCATGATCAGCGTTATCGATGCCGGTAGGCGGTTTCGCAGTTCGCGAGCGTGGTCGAGCATCTGCCGGGCGTTGTGGGATTTGTTGCGGTATTGGAGGAGAGTGCAGCCAGCGGACGCGAGGCACTCCGCCGCCGCCAACAAGCTTCTCGCTTCGGGGAAATATACAGCGTCGACGATTGGGTAGAGGCGAGGAGTCAAAGGCATGACCTGGCAGTGTATCTTTTTTCGACCACGATAGTTGCGATCGTCGGAGTGCGGCTGAAGGATTTCGACGATACGTGGAACACCGGACGCCCTCGTCCGGGGAGGCAGCGCCACCAATCTTTCTTCTTAGAGCAGTGCCGCTCCTTCGGCGGACGAGGGCGTCCGCCGCTCCATGCCTCGTGCTCTCACTTCCCATTCTTCGCCAGGAACCGCTCAATAAACCCTGTATCGAAATTCCCCGCCCGAAAGTCCGGATCGGCAAAAATCCTGCGGTGTAGCGGAATCGTCGTATAGACGCCCTCGACGATGAACATCTCCAGCGCTCGCGACATGCGCGAAATCGCCTCGGCTCGATCCTTTCCGCGCACAATCAGCTTCGCAATGAGCGAATCGTAATAAGGAGGAATCACTCCCTCGGCATACGCCGCCGTATCGACGCGCACACCCGTTCCGCCCGGCGGATTGAATGCCGTAATTTTCCCCGCCGACGGCGTGAACTTCTCCGGATGCTCTGCGTTGATGCGGCATTCGATCGCGTGGCCGCGATGCACGATCGGTCCCTCCAAGACTTCATCCATGCGCGCGCCGGCAGCGATCATAATCTGGCTCTTCACCAAATCCACATCGGTGACCATCTCCGTAACCGGATGTTCGACCTGAATGCGCGTGTTCATCTCAATGAAATGCAATTGCCGGTCACGATCCATCAGGAACTCGATCGTTCCCGCATTCCAGTATCCGATCGCCGCCAGCGACTTGCACAGCACCGCGCCAATCTGCTCCCGCAGCTCCGGCGTAACCTGCAGCGACGGCGACTCTTCCAGCAGTTTCTGGTGCCGCCGCTGAATCGAACACTCGCGCTCGCCTAGGCTTCGCACGTTGCCGTGCTCATCGGCCAGCACCTGAAACTCAATGTGCCGCGGATGCTCGACATACTTCTCCATATAAAGGTCGCCGTTGCCGAAGGCGCCGGCAGCTTCCGCCTGCGCCGCCTTGAACAATCCCGGCAGTTCGGCCTCGCTGCGGACAATGCGCATCCCGCGCCCTCCGCCGCCTGCCGAAGCCTTCAAAATCACCGGAAAACCCACTTCCTTTGCCCACTCAACCGCCTCGCCCTCAAAGGGTATGATCCCATCCGATCCCGGCAGAATTGGCACGCCCGCGCGCTTCATGGCTTCGCGCGCCTTCTCTTTCTCGCCCATCAAACGCATCACTTCCGGCCGCGGGCCAATGAATTTGATTGCGCTGGTCTCGCAGACTTCGGCGAAGTTGGCATTTTCGGCAAGCAGGCCGTAGCCGGGATGGATCGCGTCAACGTTCGCAATCTCTGCCGCGCTGATCACGGCCGGAATATTCAGGTAGCTCTGTGCCAGCTGCGGCGGCCCAATGCAGATCGCTTCATCGGCGAAGCGCACAGGCAGCGAATTTCGGTCGGCCTCGCTGTAAATGGCAACCGTGCGGATTCCCAGCTCCTTGCACGCGCAAATAATGCGCAAGGCAATTTCTCCGCGGTTGGCAATCAGGATTTTCTTAAACATGAATCGGCTTTCAGCTCTCAGCTCTGGTTCGGCAGGCGGGATGAACGGTCTTTTTCTCGGAAAAGTTGGACATTTATCGTATCGGCGATCGCCGGAATTCCACCTTCATTTGGCCCGGACGGCAAACAACTCCTGTCCGTACTCAATCGGCTGGCCGTTGTTGGCCATCTTCTTCACGATCTCACCGGCCACATCGCATTCGATCTCGTTCAGCAGCTTCATCGCTTCCAGGATGCACAAAACCTGGCCGACTTCGACGCGATCGCCGATCTTGACAAAAGGCGGCGCACCGGGCGAAGGCGCCTCGTAAAACGTACCCACGATCGGAGACTTGACGATATGGAGTTTCTCCTCCACCGCCGGCTCAAGGGCGGGGGGAACCGCCGGGACGCCCGTGGGAGGCCCTCCGGCCGCTTGCGGCGAAGCCGCCACGGGCACGGCAGACAGCGCGACAAAAGGCATCTCGGCACGAGCGGCCCCGTGCTCTCCCGCCCGCTTGATTTTCACTTTGACGTCGCCGCGCTCCAATTCGAACTCGGCGATATCCTTTTCGATTAGGAACTCAATCAGTTCCTTCAGCTCTTTTTGATTCATTGGTGTCGGTGGGACCGCTTAACCTGCGTATATCAGCCGGGCATTCCGTCCGCGGAGAACTGGAAAAGAAAACCCGCAAATGAAAATCTAATGAAGACTAAACCGCCAAAAAGTCCTTGCTGGTCGGGGTCAAAACCTCGCATCCGCGTTCGCTAACCGCGACCATATCCTCGATCCGGATACCCCACTTGCCGGGAAAATAAATCCCGGGCTCAATCGTAATCACCATGCCGGGCTTCAGCTCTTCCTCCTGCTCGGCGGCGACTCTTGGGATCTCATGGATCTCCAGGCCCACGCCATGCCCGGTCGAATGCGTAAAATACCTTCCCAGCTTCGCTTTGCGCAAGACCTTGCGTGCGGCCGCGTCGACTTCTCCAACAGCCACCCCCGGACGCACTGCGGCAATGGCCGCTTCCTGCGCTTCCCTCACCGCGTCGTAAGCGCTGCGCGCCTCTTCCGTCGCAGCACCCACCCACACGGTGCGGGTTTGATCGGAACAATAACCACCGAGTATAACACCGAAATCACAGACCACGAACGCTCCCGCAGGGATCGCCTGCTCCGAGGCCCGGCCATGCGGCAAAGCCGAACGCGCTCCTGAACCGATGATCGTTGGAAACGACATGGCCTCGGCTCCAGCCCGGCGAGCCGCGTATTCCATCCCCGCCGCAACTTCCGTTTCTTTGATCCCAGGTCTCAATACTTCTACGGCGCGATCAAATAGAGTGGCCCCGAGTCGGACAGCGGCACGAATGAGGTTCAATTCGTCCGCATCTTTCGCCATCCGCGCCCGCTCAACTAACTGCGCTGTATTGCGCAGCCGAAAGCCCGAAGGCAGCGCGTCGCCCAGCCGTTTTCGCTCCGCCAGCGTCACGTGCTCGGCTTCGACTCCAACGATCCATCTCCTGGCAGTCTTGCCCCGTCCCGCGACCCATTGCCCGAGGGCTCCGAATAACCCACCCTGCGCGATGACGACCTTTGCGCCCTTTACCTCCTCATGCGCCTGCCGGTTATAGCGGGAATCGGTGAAGAAGACGGAAGAGCCCTCCGCGACCAGCAGCAAGCCGGCGCTGCCCGTGAATCCGCATAGATAACGGATGTTGGGAAGATGGCTGACCAGTAAAGCATCGAAGCTGCGCTCGGCAAGTTGCTCGCGCAGCTTTTTCTGGCGTGATCGAAAATCCATTCAGGAAGAGTCTAGCAGGAGAGCGCGCGACCTTCGAACCGCAGACAATCTTGAAGAAGGGAAAAAACGACCAAATCGCTCATTGCTAACAGCTCATTGCTCACAACTCGCAGCCCACAACTCGCAACTCGCAGCTAAACGCAAAACCGCCGACTCTGACAGGTTCTTCAGGCCGGCGGTTTCAAATCTTCAACTTCGCTGCTACCTTCGGACGCTATGTCTGAATAATTCGCGGCGTGATGAAGAAAATCAATTCCTGGTTGGTGGTCTGCACCTGCGTGTGCTTGAACAGGTTGCCGAGAAGCGGAATGCTGCCCAGCAGCGGCACCTGATCGACGTTGATCGAGTTCTGCGTCTGGATGACGCCGCCGATCACCACCGTGCCGCCATCGGTCACCAGCACTTGCGTCGTAGCCTGCTGCGTGATCAATTCCGGGTTGCCCTGCACTTCCTGGCCAAAGTTCGGAGTGGTGTTTTCCACGTCCACGTTCAGGAAGATGGTGTTTTCCGAGGTGATCTGCGGAGTTACAGTCAGCCGCAGGAAAGCGTCGACGTAAGTCACCGTCGGCGGACCGCCCAACTGCGCCTGGGTCACGATCGGCACGCGCACGCCCTGTTTCACCAGAGCCTGAATATTGTTCTGGGTTACAACTCGCGGCCGCGACAGGACCTTCAGCAATCCGCGCGACTCAGCCATGGTAAGAACGGCGTCGATCCGCACCGTATTGCTCGCGTTCAGGAACGTTAAGCCACTGGTCGGAGCGGTCGATCCCAGGTTCGAGAACAAAGGAATCGTGTTCCCCGTGGTGCCCGTGCTGCTTGGCACAGTGATGTAACCGGGAGAGCCCCCTGCAACCGTGGTCGGGGATGTACCCGCCGATGAGGCGCCGCCAATCGCACTGTGGCCGTTGCCGAATCCGAAGCCGAACTGTGTGCCGATATCGCGCGCGAACTGCCGGGTCGCGGCCACCACGCGGGCTTCGATCTCGACCTCCTGCGTCTTGCGGTCGAGTTGTGTCAGCAGGCGGTCGATCACCGGAATCACTTTCGGGATGTCGTTTACGATAATCGCGTTCGTGCGCTCATCGGCCACCACATCGCCGCGCACGGAGAGAAATTTCTTCACCGTCAGCGCAACATCTTTCGCGTGCGCATAGCTCAGGAATCTCGTAATCGAAGTCTTTTCAACCGCTAACGCTTCGGCTTCCATCTGCGCCCGTCGTCCGTCCGCTTCTTTTTTCAGCGTATCGACCGTCGCGATGCGGAGAACGTTGCCTTCCAGTTCCCGCGCCAGATCGTTGTTCTTGAGCACGATATCCAAAGCCTGATCCCACGGCACATCGTCGAGGACGATGGTGAGGGTTCCGTGCACATCCGGATCGAGCACTACGTTCAACCCGCTGATTTCATGAATCAGGCGGAAGAAATCCTTCAGATCCACATCCTTCAGGTTCACCGAAATCGGTTCGCCAGTGTACTTGGGCCCGGGAGCGACCGGTTGAGGACCTTGCGACTTCTGTTCAGCCGCCAGATTCACCGCCGGCTGGATCGCCGGAGTGTTCGAGGCGGACTGCGCCGCATGCGCGCTCACCGGCAGAAGTTCCGCCGCGGTCTTATCAGAAAACTTTGCGGCCGCATCATCGGCGCGCGCGCCCGGATCGGATGTCTGAGCTGAGGCCTTCGCGCCGTACGTCGGTTCGACGAATACGTAGTCGCTGGAGGAAGCGCTGGCCGAAGCTGCATCCGCGGTCTGCGGCTGCGCATTCACTGCGGCAGCATCATTCTTGTTTGCTGGATTGATCGCGGCCGCCGTCACTGGAGACAGAAGCGCGCTGACCGGGGCCGCATTCGTCTCGGCCGCAGTCGGAAGCTTCTTGCTCGCGCTGGCAGCTGTTTCGGCAGCCTGCGGCGCGTGCAAAGTCAACACGACCTTGCCGGCAACCGTGCTCAACTCATACCGGCACGCCTGCTCGAGGTCGACGACTACGCGAGTAGTCGGAGGATGATGGCTGTCCGTGGCGACGCGCACCGCCTTCACTCCGGCGCTGCCGACTGCGATGTGGCGTGGCGCCGTCTCCATCGCGGTCTCCGGCAGGTCCAGAATCAGACGTGCGGGCGAGTCTGCAGTGCTCACCCTGGGCGTTACTGCGCCCCGGGCGCTGATCTCGACGCGAATCTCATTCGCGCCGCGCACTACATCCACGCGCTGCAGTTCGTTCCGCTGGCTGGCCGCTGTGGCCGGCGTCTCGGCTGAAGCTGCCAGTCCAATCAGCGTGAACAGTAGGAATACACTCAGCAGTTGCTTTCGCATTTCGCCTCTCCCCAACTCGCGGGCATCGCCCGCGCGTCCTTCTCTAAACTCGATTTGTTCGTTCCCGTTTCCCGCAACCCGCCAAACCGCTAGACCACCGGGGCCGTAACTTTCTTAGTCACTTCACGCGACACCGGCTTGCCCAGCTTGTCTTCGTAATTCTCCTGGAACACCACCGAGTCTCCCGTGATCCTCAGAACGTAACCGTTGAACACGGGATCGTTCTCGTGCAAAAAGTAAGCTTTGTTGATGCTGTTCGTAACCACGGCGATGAATCCATCCTGCGACTTCACGACGCCGCGCACGTTGATCTGCCCGATCTCCAGGCATTTCTTTCCGGTTGAGCAGCCCGATCCCGATGCCTGCTGAACCACTGGGCTCATGAAGGGATCGCGCTTGCCGTTCATCGCCCACTTCTTGTCGTCCTGCTTCGGAGCTTTAGCGGCTTCGTCCGTCATGCCGATCGGAGCCAGCTTGTCGTCCGCCGCGGTCGCTGGAGCAGCCGTGGCAGCCACGGTGGTTGTCTTTGCCGGAGGAGCCGGCACTGTCTTTGGAGCGGGCGCTGCCGCCGTCACAATCTTCGGAGCCGGAGCAGCCACTGCAAGTTTCGCGGCGGCCATCGGTTTCGGAGCCGGCGCGGCCTTCGGAGCAGGCGCCGCCGCCACAACCTTTGGAGCCGCAGCAGGCGCAGCGATTGCCACGATCTTCGTCGACTTCGGATTCACCGGCGCTTGCGCTACAGGAGCGGGTTGCGCCGCGGACTTCGCGGCAGCCGGCTTTGCCGGAATCGCTTTCGGTGCCTGCGCGGCTGCGATTGCAACCGGCTTTGTCGATACCACAGGAGCTGGCATCTTCGCCGGAGCCTGCGCTGCGACTTTGCTGGCCTCGCCTTTTCCGTGCAAGGTCAATACGAACTTGTTGCCCGGGCCGGGCGTCAATTCATAACCCATGGCGTGCTCGAGATCCACCACGATGCTGGTGGTCGGAGGCGTCTTCGCGTTCATGCCGATGCGCACTCCTTTAACTCCCGCGCTGCCGACCGCAATCTTGCTCTGCTCAGTTGCCATTGCGGTTGACGGCAGTTCGATCGCGATGCGGTCCGGCGAACTTAATTTCTCCACGTTCGGCGTCACCGCTTCGCGCACCCCGATTTCGATTTGCACCGCGTCGCCCTGGTGCACCACATTCACCCGCTCGAGCTTGTTGTCTGAACTCGCCGCCGGCGATGGAGACGTAGAGTGCGCTGCAGCCTTCGGAGCCGCGGCCGGCTTTACCGCCGCCGAATTTGCGGGCGAAACCTGAGCGGGCGTTTTCGACTGCGCAGCAGCCAGAATGACCGCGGGCTTCGCCGCTGGCCCCTGCGCTCCTGCCGAGGGTTTGCTCTGCGAACTCGTCTGTATGCCCAGCGCAGCGTTGGAATCGGCAGCCTGTTGTTGCTCCACGGCTGTCATCTTGTTCTGCACGTTATTGATGAGGTTCGGATTCTGTGCCCACGCTCCGCCCGTCATCATTACCGCTGCCAAAATGCCTGTGGTTAGCTTCATATGCGATTCCTGTTTACTTCGCTCCTGGCGCTTTTCCTGCCGGCGCCGGCGCTGGATTCAGATCGTGGCTATAAAACGTCGTTGCCGTAAAACTCGCGGCCACGCTCTCGTTGGGAGCGTACTGGTAGGTATGCTTCACCTTCGCGTCAGAAGCGCTCTTGGTCGTCGACACCATGAGGCCGCTGATGTTCACGATGCGTTCCAGCTTGCTTACTCGGTCAAAGAAACCCAGCATCGAGTAGTAAGGGCCATCCAGTTCCATCTCGAACGGCACCTCGTTGTAGTACTCCTTCGTCGCTACAGGCATGGCCACGTAGCGCCGCAGCTCGATCCCAGCCTTTTGGGCTTCGGCATTCATCGACTCGATAAACGCGTCTTCCGCCTTCTCATCGGGAACGATCCGCCGCTCGATGTCGAGCTGCTGTTTCAGGTTGGCTAGCTGGCGTTCCATGTCTTTCAGCTTGGGCCGGTAGGCTTCGAGTTCGTTGTTCTCCCGAACCTTCACTTCCACCGAGTGCTGGGCCGCCGCGTTCTTGTCGCTTTGGCTCTTGAACACCGTGTAATACAGCGCCGCCGTTACCAGCGCCGCTCCGGCGATCAACGCTCCCCACTGCTTCAGCCCCGACAATTCCGTAAAACTGGTTGTGGCCATAGGTCTGCCTCTACGACTTTCCCTTCTCGCAAGTCAGAGTGAACTGGAACGCTTGCATGTCCTTGATCTGGTCGTCCTGGAAAGTTTCCTTGATCTCGACCGCCTTGAAGAATCCGGTCTTTTGCAGGTTTCCGATCAGGCTTGCCACCGCGTCCGTGCTTAGGGCGGTGCCGTCAAGCGTCACGGTCGGACCGGTGTCATCCATCTTGCGCAGCCATACCGCCTCGGTTCCGTTCACGGTTTCGCCCAGCATCGCAAGCAGGTTCACCGGACCGGTTTGGGCATTGCGCAACTGGTCGATCACGTCCACGCGCCGCTTGTAGGCATCGGCCTGCCGCTGCCGTTCGAGATAGCGGGCCTTCACGTCGCTGAGTTCGCGATTTTTCTGGTCGGCGGCCTGCATCTGCGACGCAATCGTTTTCGCCTGCGTATCCAGCCGGTGCCAGTAGCCGTAGTTCACCAGACCCACGACAATCACCACGATCAGCACCTTCAGTTTGGGCGAGCCGATGTCGCCCATTTCCATGGACGGCATCGCCGGCATGGCGCTTCCGCCGGCGCGCTTGTTCTTTGCCTTGGCTGTTTCCAGCAGATTAATTCGGATCATAGGGATTCAAAGCTCCTCAAGGCCAAGCCCACCGCAACCGCCAACTGGCCTGGATTCTGCTCCACCAACTCCACTCCCGGACCTTCCGCCGGAGGCACCACCCGCTGAAACGGATTCAACAGCTCCACCGGCATCGAGAACTCCTGGCGCAGGGCTTCCATCAATCCCGGCACCTTCGCCGAGCCGCCCGCCAGATAAATCTTTTCAATGTGCTCGCCCGCCGCGCTGGCGCGGAAGAAGTCGAACGTCTTCTGAATTTCCAGAACGATGATTTCCGTCACCTGCTGAAGAATCGGCGTCTTCGCGTCCTCGCTGACCGTTCCGACTTTTTCTCCCAGTTTCAGCTTCTCGGCGTCTTCAAAATTCAGGTCGAGTTCCTTCTGCAGCGAGTCCGTGTACTGATGCCCGCCTACGCTGACGTCGCGGGGAAACAGCGGCGTCGTTCCCTTCACAATGTTGATGTTCATCACGCTGGCGCCGAGGTTCAAAAGCGCCACCACCTGGCCGGGGGCTGGCTGGTAGTTGTACTCGTAGCAGTTCTGCAATGCCAGGGCATCGATGTCGACAATAGCCGGGCTGCGTCCCGCCATCGAGAGTACGTTGGTGTAGTTCAGAATCTTGTCCTTTTTGACGGCGACCAGCAGCACATCCATCTGCGGCGAGCCCGCCTCTTCCGAAAGAATCTGGTAGTCGAGGCTCACATCGGCGAGATCGAAGGGAATATGCTGGGCCGCTTCTTTCTCGATCGTCTCCGCCAGTTCCTGATCGCTCATCGAGGGCAGCGAGATCTTCTTCACGATCACCGAGTGTCCGCTGACCGCGGTCGCCACGTTCTTGGTCTTGATCAGGCAGTCGGTAAACAATTTGGCGATCGTGCTCGAAACAGTTCCCGAATCGACGATCATCGAATCGACCACCAGATCCGACGACAGCGGTTCGAGGCCCAAATGCGAGACTTCGATCTGCCCGCCTTTTTTCTTCAACTCAACCGCTTTAATACTGGAAGAGCCCACATCCAGGCCAACTATCGATTTCGATCCCATTCCAAACATGTGTGCCCGCCTTTTCTTGTGTGGCGCGGGCGCTCTCGCCCGCGTCTGCGTATCCCGGCAAAAAGCCGGCGATTTCTAATTACTCCGACCCAGCCGCTTTCATGGCGGCCTTAGGTCGCGACGCTTTCGTCCCCGCTTCCACCTGGCTTGATTTCTCTTCCATCCACTGGTCGAGCTTCGATTTCTTGAATCTCCAGCGGTTGCCCAGCTTGAATGCGGGAATCTTCTGCTCACCGACGTACTTGTAAAGCGTGTCCGGACTCACGCCCAGGTACTGGGACGCCTGTCGTACATTCATCACTTCCCGTGAGTCGGCCATGTGTGTTCGCCCACCCCATCAGAACCGGCCGCGCTCCCATCGCACGGACTTGCCTTATCCAGCCTCACCCACCATGCCTGTCCAGTGGGCTCTCGGTGTCCAGAGCATATCTCAGCCCCGAAAAGCCGAGCCTCGAAGTAAATTTCCGCGTTTTACGGGGTTTTTGGCGGGTTTTCTGGAACGGAAGGAACTTTGGTTTCGGGGAAAAATCTATATGTTGTGGTGTCTAAAGAATTAAGCTCAACCAGATGTGGTTTTTCGAGCGCCGGATCGGAGTCACTTTGAACCGCGTAACTGAAGTACTACAGACGGTACGGAAGTACTATATCGCCAGCGGAAGTCGCTGGATTAGCAGGGGTTGAGAGCAGACGGGTGTTTCCACCAACCCCTGGATTTTGCTACGCCCTTGTCACGCTCGCCGCAGCCCAACTCCGAACGAACTCCCCCAACCGCTCCAAAGCCTTCGGAAATTCACCGGCCATCTTTGCGAACCCAAGCCGGAAGTGCGAGGGCGCATCCCAACAATCCCCAGGCGCGAGCAGAATCCCCCGATCCGCAGCCGCCTGACAAAATGCCCGGCTATTCTCTCCACCGATCAGCCAGGGGAACCCCGTGACTCCGCCGCGAGGAGGAATCCATCCAATCGTCTCGCGATGCTCAGCCATGAAAGTGTGCAGAAGCCGAAGATTGCGAGTCGCCGCTTCCTGCGTTCTCCCGAGAACAATAGCCCGGTGGCGCATCGCAATCTCCGCCAGCATTTCTCCGGCGGTGTTGTTTGAGATGGAAAAAATGGTGCGCGCATTCCAGTAGAGCTCCCGGCGCTTCCGATCGTGCTCGATCATCCATCCAGTCCGCACTCCAGATAAAGGAAAAGCTTTCGAGAAATCATGGATGACGGTGGCATGCGGCAGACGCGATGCCGATCGTGTCGCCTGTTCCCCACCACTAAGATGATAGATCGGATGGTAGACCTCATCGCTGATGAGCTGAATGCCACGTGACGCGGTGAACTCGTGCAAACTGTCCAGCTCCGCATCGCCGATCGTTGCGCCCGTGGGATTGTGGGGACTGTTCACGAGAATCAACTTCGTATTTCGATCCGCCAGCCGCTTGATCTCCTCCGGATCGATGCGGAAACCGTTCTCCTTCCGAACCGCGTAGTAGCGAATCTCGATCCCCAACGACTCGGGCAGAGCGGAAAACGGCGGATAGCCCGGCTGTGGCAGCACAACATTCGCTCCCGGCTCCGCGGCCAGCCAGAAAAGAATCAGCAGCGCCTCGGAGGCCCCGGTTACAACTTGCACAGCATCGACATCGACGCCCTGCATCTCGGCAATTACCGCGCGCAAGCCATCGGCTCCTTCCGGGCGGCTGTAGTGCAAGGTGTGATTCAGGAAGCGATAGCGATCTTCTTCGCTCCCCAGACTCAATATCTCATCCAGAGTCCACGCCGGCCCTTCGCTTGAGGCCAGATTGAATTCGACATCGTGCTCGTAGGCGGCCAGCCACATATCCAGCAGGAAGGGTTTCAGTTGCATCTTGCACCTCGAAGAATTAGATCAGCGGATCGGCGGCAAGCCTCACAAAACTTTCAGCGCGTGTAGACTCTTGACCTTTTGCCGGGGCACAACCGAATTTCGAAGAATATAATCGAAACATAGGAAGTCCCGGCTTATGATCTTTCGCCGAATGCTGCAATCCTCTGCATTCCTGTCACTGACGCTGCTCTTGGGTCTCACGCAACTCTGCCGGGCGCAGAGTCCCGCTGGCGACCAGCCCTGGACTTCCAGCAGCCAGCAGCAGGACCCGAATGGCGGAATCAATCCCACCCGCACCGCGCAAACTCACTCGTTGGTTGACGGTCGAGTCGTCGATCATACGGTAGTCGAAACCTTGGGCCCCGACGGCCGATATGTACTTTACTCAGACACAGAGAAAGAATCGGTGCACGTCAATGACACGACGGTGCGCAACGTCGAGCGCTCGTTTGCCCGCGGGCCGGATGGCGAGCGCACACTGATTCAGGAGACGCAGGAGGAATCGCGCAGCCTTCCCGGCGGCGAACAGAAAGTCGTCCGTACCGTTTCCGATCCGGATGCTGACGGCGGGCTGCAAGTGGTGCGGCGTGAATTAACGGATTCGAAGCTGCTCAGTCCCGGCTCGCGGGAAACGACCACCACCGTGCTTACTCCCGATATAAACGGAGGCCTCGCCCCTGCGGTGCAGACCGTACAACGCGAGACGCAGGGCACCGACGGCGCCGTCGATTCCAGGAAAACAACCTCGCTCTCCGATGGCACCGGGCACTGGCAACTCGCCGAGGTCAGGGAAGAAACCAGCAAACAAGAAAACGGCCAGGTGCGCACCAAAGAAGAGCGCGTGCTCCGGCCCGATTCGAACGGCAATCTCGCGGTCGTCGAGCGCACGGTCACCAAACAAACCGAATCCGGCCCGCAAGGGCAACGCGAGAAACGCGACACCACCGAAACCTACTCGACCAACGTTCCCGGCGAAGCCGGCAACGATAGTCTCCAACTGGTCCAGCGAGACACCACGGTCCAGCAGGCTACCGCCGCAGGCGGGCATAACTCTGCTCGACAGGTCGAGCAGGTGAATCCCGGCGATCCCAGTGACGGTCTCCACGTCACCGAGGAGACAATCAACATCGTGCAGCCCGGCGCGAGTGGCGCCGCCAACGAGAAGCGCGCCATCCTCACCCCAGATGCAGATGGCCGGCTCAATCAAGTTTGGGTCGACGTAGGCAAAACCACGAACCCGTCGGCGATTCAGGTCGATACCCGCCCTCCCGCAAAGCCTCAATAAGGTAAGTGATTTTCGGCACAGCTTTGCCGTGAGAAAGCCGGGCCACTCCCTCCCGTCTGTAATCCCTCAACCTCTCAAAGAAACCGTGAAACGCTTTCGAGTCCCACAGCGGCCTGTGCGCGCGGCTATGTGCCGGTACCGAGGAGTTCGATCACCTGCGGCTTCGATGACGCGTTGTCGATGATAGAAATCGTGCCCTGCACCATGCCCTTTTTCGTCGGCGAGAATGTCGCCTTGATCGTACATTGCGCCCCGGGGGCGACACGCGAGCCGCACGTCGAGGTCACCCCGAACTCAGCGCTGGCTTCCATCGACTGAATTTTCAATTCGCTTGCGCCGGTATTGGTGAGCCTTACCGTTTTTGCCTTGCTGACTGTACCCACGACTTGCTTCTGAAAGTTCAGCGGCGTGGTGGGAGAGAAGCTGGCGACGCCGGTATTAAGCAGAGTGATCACCGTCGAGCCATCAAGGTCGACGAAAGCCAGATCCGGCTTATGGTCGCCGTTGAAATCGCCGGCGGCAACGTAGTTGCCATCGAACGCGTTTCCCGCGGGATAGAAAACGCCCTGCTGGAACGTACCATCGCCGTTGCCGTCGAGGACCGTCACTCCTGGAGGATATGTCTGCAACTCGCCCGGTTGCCCC
>CAZGXY010000045.1:0-44389 GCA_964530145.1 uncultured Acidobacteriaceae bacterium
CGCATGCCCCTTCTATCGGCACCTCGCCGCCCACCGAAAGTCCGCGACGGATTAAAGTCCTCCCATTTTGAAAGCGATGGAACGAGAAACTTTCGCTTTCCTGATTCGGGGCTTGCCCCTCAAGGCGCACGAATGAGAGAAACGAGATGGCAGCCGAACAAGACTGTCCTTACTAAAACTCCCAAAACTACTCCTACCTCCTAAAACGAGAATCGCGAAAGCGCATCTGTCCCATTCGGGCGGCGCGACCTTCGGGGCCAGTGCTTCATAGTCAGAAACCAGCCGTTCGCCGCCGAGTAAGGCGGAGGGCTGGAGGCTGAAATGCAAACCGTAACGCAAATCGAAACTGAAATTGAGATCGAAAAACTTCAACTGTCGGACGCCATCGAACTCGGCAGCGCTCTTGTCGAGGAGTGGGGCCCGTGCATCGACCGCTGCGCCAACGGAATGGCCGTGCTGGCGAACGGGCTCAAACCCGTCAACTGCGAAACCATCTTCTTGCTCTATCCGTGGCTGGCGCAGATCCAACCCTGTCCGTGGTGCGAAGAGCGGCACCGTCAGGAGCCGGCATTTCTCAACGACGCCCTGATCAACGGTATCCGCGGATTTGACATTGTGCGGCATCCCTTCGTCGAGCATGTGTTGACCAATCAAATCCGCCTGCGGGATCTGACGAGGTGGATTCGCTCCATTGAGCCGGCGCGGGAGCACTACGGGATTCAGCCGGAGAAGCCGCGTAAGGCGGCCACCCAGGCGGAGACGGCGGTGGCGTAAAGTGCGTCGACGGGCACCAGATTCCTATTTCCAGGGAATCTGGCCGTCTCGTCGCGCTGGGCAGCGCTGCTACTCCGGGCGAATCCGCACCGACGAGAAGGCGACCGACCGCACCACGGCCCAACTGAAATTCAAAGCCGAAAGCTGCAGATCATCCCCTCCGTTTCTTCCTTTCAGGCAATCCCTTCGTTTCGGGGTCGAAAGCCTATAGATAGATCTGTTGGTACCCGGGATCGGAGTCTTTCGACCATACTCCATCCAAAATCCACCGCCTTGACTGACTTTCGGTGTACACTCGGCATCGGCCTTTTGTGCAGACAAATGCCACGCGCGTCAAAGTTTTTGGCTCGGGGCGGAGGTTGCAAAAAGGCGCCGTGATGCAGATCACGTTTAACGGCATCCTCCAGCCGCAGCGTTTCATCTGATAACTGGAAAGCTTAATGCGTCTGCTCGCCGCACTCCGCCCTCTGCTCGCTTCCGTAATAATTCTTGCAACTGCATCATGGCCGGCTCTCGCCGCGGAAGGCGGATCAACACCTTCCAATAGCTCTACTTCCGGCACCAATATAGTCGTCGGCTTTGTCGGTGGTTTTGTCAGCCACAATAATTCCCGTCACGGTCCGGTTCAGCTAGCCAAACGCATTCGTCCAACGATTCCTCAAGGTACCTACGTTCGAATCTTCGAAAATCGCCACCGCAAAAGCGCTTACTCCGCGATTCTCCACCTTCTCGACGTCAACGGAGACGGCGTCCTATCCGCCGACGAAAAATCTCGCGCCCACATCGTTCTCTTTGGTCAAAGCTGGGGAGCATCCGCCGCCGTGTCCCTCGCCCGCGACCTTCGCCAGGTAGGTGTTCCCGTTCTGCTCACCGTGCAAGTCGATAGCGTCGCGAAAATCTGGCAAAACGATTCCGTCATTCCAGATAACGTTTCAGAGGCCATCAACTTCTATCAGCCCCACGGCCTGCTTCACGGGCGCCGTCGTATCCAGGCCGCCGATCCCGTAAAAACTCAAATCCTCGGAAACTATCTCGTCGATTATCGGAAGAATCCCGTTGCTTGCCCGGAGGAGGCTCCCTGGATCGAGCGCGTACTCACTCCCAGCCACATGCAAAGCGAGTGCGATCCACAGCTGTGGTCACATATTGAAGATCTGGTGCGTGAACGCCTGCTCCCTCCAGATGTTTCCGCGCAATCTTTTCCGGCCCCGGCCGACACCCGCAGCTCGCAACGTTAGCGCGCCCTGCAGCGAGCGCATCTCACACGCCTAACAAAATATTATCGATAAGTCGCGTACTTCCTACCCAGGCCGCAACCGCCACGAGCGTTCCTCTTGAAGCCTCTCGCACCGGGTCTAGAGTTCCAGGGTCTACCAACTCAAAATAATCAAGCCGCGCTGCAGACTCTCGCTCCACTTCTTCGCGACCCACCCGCGCAAGCTCCGCCGAATTCCTCTCACCAGCCTCCCAGAGTCTTTTCACACTGCCTAACGACCGATATAAAGCCGGTGCCTGCCCTCTCTGCTGCGCATTCAGATACGCGTTCCTCGAGCTCATAGCCAGCCCATCCGGCTCGCGCACAATCGGGCAAGCGACAATTTCTACAGGAAAGTCCAGATCCCGCACCATCTTCCGGATGATCGCAATCTGCACCGCGTCCTTCTGTCCGAAAAACGCGGCGTCCGGCACCACAATGTGAAACAGTTTTGCCACTACTGTCGCCACTCCGCGAAAATGCCCCGGTCGCGATCGCCCATCCAGTTTGTGGCTAAGTTCTTCGACATTAATCCACGTCACTGCCCCAGCGGGATACATCTCCTCAACATCAGGCGCAAATAACAGTTCGACTTTTTCCTTTTCCAGCAACTCGCAATCCCGCTCCAAATTCCGCGGATATTTTGCCAGATCCTCATTCGCCCCGAACTGCTTGGGATTCACGAAAATCGACACCGCCACCGCGTCGCACGACTCCCTTGCCGCACTCACCAGCGACAAATGCCCTTCATGCAGCGCTCCCATCGTCGGCACAAATCCCAATCGCTTCCCGGCGCGGCGCAGTTCTCCGCATGCGCCCCGCATGTCTTCGATGGTCTTGCAGATTTTCATTCCGGAAACTTCGCGAATTGCAGCTCAAGAGCTGGGAATCCAGCGTATCGCGACCTTGGCCTCTTGCAATTCGCCTTCAACAATCCCGCGATTTCGTCGCAGCGCAATTTTATCCTGCTCCGAGTTCGTCGGTTTTTCATCCACCAGAATCGCAACCGCTCGCCCGTAAGGCCACGCCGAAGCCGGCAACTGCGCCAGAGCATTCACAACCGTCTCCGGCTTCAATATCTGCTCTTCGTTCGCCGCAATGTCACTCAGCAATCCCACGCGATCCACTCGGATCACCAAGTATGGATTGCTCCAATGTTTATTCTCCTGCAGTGATGGATATTTCGCCGGATCAGCCGCGCCAATCGCCTCAAGCCGTGCAGCCGCATCTGGCGCCGGAGCAACAGTCTGCCGTGAGCAAGCGCTAAGAACGAAGCCGCAAACAAAAATCCCGAAAGCGGCAGCCGGCGAACCACGAAAACCAAACCGGCTCAACGCACCACCGCAGGCACGTCCGTTTTCACCGCCCACACCAAAGCGACCACCCAGCCAATCATGGTCCATCCGAGGAAGAAGTTCAGCAGGATGATCCCGGCAATATCGCGCTTGCTCCGAGCCAGGGCAATAATCGAGGGCAGAAAATACATCACGAACCCAAATCCGAAAAAGGGAAAGAAAAAACCAGGAAAGAAGTGCATGTCGATTACCTCGCAAACTTAGCCTAGCACCAGGCCGCAAAGTCAGCCAGAATGCTTCACCCTGAGTTTCCCCCGTGTCCTCTGTGTTGGAGGTTTTGCATGCCAATCTAAGAATTTAAGGACAGATGCATCACCCTCGTAAAGCTCTCTTCCGCGCCAACACAGTATCCAGCCCGGCTTTCGTCTCTTTAGGCAAATGATAAGACTCCTCATCCCTCGGATATTGTGCCGACTTCACATCCGCCCGAAACTCCTGCACACCACGCGTGATCAACTCCGCCACGTCTCCATACCGCCGTACAAACTTCGCCGCCGGAGCGAACGTCAGATTGAACAGGTCATGAAACACAAGAACTTGTCCATCGCACTCCGGACCCGCACCGATCCCAATCGTCGGAGCCCCCACCTCCGCCGTAATCATCGCCGCCACCTCCCGCGGAATCCCTTCCAGCACAATACAAGCCACACCAGCCCGGTCCAGCGCCACAGCATCCCGCATCAGTTGTGAAATGCCGTCCAGCTCTTTCCCTTGCACCTTGTACCCGCCCATCACATTCACCGACTGCGGCGTCAACCCAATATGCCCGCATACCGGAATCTCCGCGTCAATAATCCGCCGGATCAACTCCGCCCGCTTTTCTCCGCCCTCAATCTTCACTACCTCGGCGGCGCCCTCTTTCACAAACCGCGTCGCGTTGCGTAGAGCCTCGCCATCGTCAACCTGATAAGACCCGTAAGGCATATCCGCCAGCAGCAAAGCCCGTTTCACGCCCCGCCGTACCGCCTTCACATGATGCAGCATCTCGTCCATTGTCACCGAGAGCGTGTTCTCATATCCCAACATGGTCTGCGCCAGCGAGTCCCCGACCAGAATCATCTCGATTCCAGCCTCGTCCACCAGCCGAGCCGTAGCGTAATCGTAGGCCGTCAGGCAGGTAATCGGTTCGTGACCAAGCTTCATCTCCCGCAACGAAGCGGTGGTGATTTTCTGGTTGACTTTAGTTAAGGAAGATTTCTCGGAAGGGATTTTGTCGGCCGGCGCATCCTCAGGGAAACGCCCAAACGAAGTAATACTCATCGTGTCCTCCAGTGCCCCTCCAGCCTGGCCGGATAGAGCCTGTTCAGCATCTTCGAGGATGCTCATTGCAATTGTAGCCATAAAAGGCGGGTCCGTCCATGTTCATTCGTACCCGGCCATTGCAGCTCAAACCAACAGTAAAACAATTTGATATCTGTCCTACTACAAGGTAAGACGAAAATGGGAATTCCCACCAGCCTACGCTCCCACCGCCTCCTGCCCGCCCAGCGGCAAAAAGTACTGCGTCCCCTTGATCGGCTCGCTAACCTTGCGCAGCAGCTCCTGCAGATCGTCGTTCCGATCCACAAAATCAATATCCGAAGTATTCACAATCAGCAGGTCCGAAGAAGTGTAGTGAAAAAAGAAGTGCTCATAAGCCTTCACTACCTCTTCCAGATATTCATCGCTCACCGCCCGCTCCCCCGGAGCATTCTTCTTCCGCAACCGCTTCTTCAGCACCTCCGGAGTAGCCTGTAAATAAATCACCAGGTCCGGCGTCGGCAGCTGCTCCCGAAAATAGTTGTAATAACGGTTGTAGGTTTCGAGTTCCTGGTCGGTAAGATTCAGGCAGGCAAACAATTTATCTTTTTCGATAATGTAATCCGCGACGACTGTCCTCTGCGATCGTGGACCTAAATCCAGAGCCTGTAACTGCTCGAAGCGCTGCACCAGAAAAGCAAACTGCGCCTGAAACGCCGCCCCACGCTCACCCTCATAAAAGGCGGCTAAGAAAGGATTCGACTCCGGCTCCATCACCCTCTGCGCATTCAGCTTCTCCGCCAGAATTCGCGCCAGCGTGCTCTTGCCGACTCGTATGGGACCTTCCACTGCGATGTAACGGGGCAGCTCAAAAAGATTGGCCATGGGTCGAGACTATTTCGGAATTGGCAGGATATCTCGGATACCGCCCAGTGGCAATTGCGTGAAGAGTTAACAGCAAGCGGGAAACCGAACGGCAACAGAATTTCCATCCCGATGCAATCTTTATCGGCTGCGTCATCCCGATGCACCGCGTTCTTTCGACCGGGCCGAGCGATATCGTCTTCCCTACTCTTGATTCCCAATCAGCAAAACCGAACCGAAAATCCTCTACAATTCCCGCATGCTCGGCCTCGCGCTAGCAACGGTCTCCACGGCAACAGCCATCGCCGCCGGCTACCAGTCCATGTCACCCACGGGCCAGTGGTACGGAAAAACGTTCACCGGAGCACCCATCCGCTCACGCCAGCTCGCCCTCACCTTCGACGATGGCCCCAACGATCCTTACACGCCACGCCTGCTCGAACTCCTTGCCAGACACAGCGTTCACGCAACTTTTTTTCTGATCGGCCGTCACGTGCAACAGCTCCCCCAAATCGTCCGCGAAATTGCTCAAGCCGGCCACGCAATCGGCAATCACACTTTCACTCATCCCCTGCTGATCTTCAAAAGTGAAGCTGAAATCAAACGCGAGCTAACCGCGTGTAGCTCGGCAATCGAAGACACCGTCGGCAAACACTCCGACCTCTTCCGTCCACCCTTCGGTGGACGCCGCCCGGCCGTTCTGCGCATCGCCCGCGAACTACGGCTCGAGCCCATCATGTGGAATGTCCCTGGCTATGACTGGAAGGGCTTGCCCGCAGCCGAAATCGAAACGAAAATCGCGAAACAGGTTCGCGGTGGCGACGTAATCCTTCTCCACGACGGAGGTCACAAACAAATGGGCACAAACCGTTCGCAGACGATCGCCGCCACAGACCACCTGCTCTCCCGCTACAAGAATGAAGGATACGAATTCGTCACGATTCCACAAATGGTAGCCGCTGCTCTCGGTGCTCGCTCAATAACGGACTTGCCCAACCAAAAGTTATCGTCCTGAGCGAGGATTCTGCTTCGCGATAGCAAGACAAAACCGCAGTCGAAGGCTCCCAATACCTGCTACCACTGCCAGATCCGTCCGGTAGCCCTCCCCATCCGCTGCAGTGAAAAAAGTTCTATCCCTTCACTGTCGCCATCGCGGCCTTAGCCGCTGCAATCGTAGCCTGCACATCCTCGGGCGTATGCGTAGCCCCCAGGAACGCAGCCTCATACTGCGAAGGCGGCAAATAAACTCCGGCATCGAGCATCGCCCGGAAGAATTTCCCAAAAGCTGCGGTATCCGACTTTGCAGCCGAATCCCAATCCGTAACCGGACCCGCCGTAAAGAACCAGGTAAACATCGATCCCACGCGGTTGAAACACAGCGGCACTCCCGCGTCCTTCGCTGCGGCAGCCACGCCCTCCACCAACTCCCCGCTCAATTTATCGATTCGCGGATAAATCTCCTGCTTCTGATCTCGCAGATGCTTCACCATTGCGAATCCCGCCGCCATGGCTAGCGGATTCCCCGACAGCGTCCCCGCCTGATACATCGGCCCCAGCGGCGCAACCAGGTTCATAATCTCATTGGGCCCGCCATAAGCCCCAACCGGCAATCCTCCGCCAATAATCTTTCCCAACGTCGTCAAATCCGGACGAACATTGTAAAGCTCCTGCGCCCCGCCAAACGCCACGCGAAACCCAGTCATCACTTCATCAAAAATCAATACCGACTTCTCCCGTTCCGTGATCAATCGCAACGCCACCAGAAAATCGTCCGCCGCCGGAACGCACCCCATATTCCCAACCACCGGCTCCACAATCACGCAAGCAATTTGGTGCTTGAATTTTTGAAACGCATACTCCACGGCTTTAACGTCGTTGAACGGCAGCGCCAGCGTAAACTGTATAAATTCCTCCGGAACCCCGGCCGACCCCGGAATCCCCAGCGTCGCCACTCCCGACCCCGCCTTCACCAGCAGCGCGTCCGAATGTCCGTGATAGCATCCCTCAAACTTCACAATATATTTTCGCTTCGTGTAAGCCCGCGCCAGCCGTATTGCCGACATCGTCGCTTCTGTCCCCGAACTGACGAAGCGCACTTTCTGCATCGAAGAAAACGCCGCCAGCACCAGCTCCGCCAGATCCGCCTCCGCAGGCGTCGACGCTCCAAAACTCGTCCCGTTGCACGCTGCGCCCAGAATCGCATCCAGCACATCCTGCGCCGCATGTCCCAGAATCATCGGCCCCCACGAACCCACATAATCGATATATTCGTTCTCATCCGCATCCCAAACGTGAGATCCCTTTCCCCGCACAATGAACGGTGGCTCTCCACCCACCGATCCGAAGGCCCGCACCGGCGAATTCACTCCGCCCGGAATCATCGACTCCGCACGCTGCTGCAACCTGCGCGACTCTTCAACTTTTCTCGACACTGTGGAAGGCATCTTGGCTTTCATGAAGGAGAATTCAACCAAATCTCCTGAAAGGCGTCACCCCGAGCGGAGCCGCCTTCCTTAAGGCGAAACGAGGAATCTCCCGTGCAACTCAGCTTCCTGCGAAACAACCGTTTACTATACCAGCGCTCCTCACGCCAAATTAACCATATATTCATGCCTTTTCCATCATCGTGCAACATTGCGGCGGTAGCTTAGGGTCATACAAGTTGCCCTTCTAACCGGGAGGGTTCAGGGACGGCTTCGGGGGCTCCGGGCTGTCCTTTTTACTTTTGCGCCTCAGCTTGCGAAACAATTTGGCGTCATCCCGAAGGCTCGCGTTTTCACCAGCGAGCCGAGGGATCTCGCGCGTACCTGCGCTGTCCATCCGTACACCACCGCACCTCACTTCAAATAAGCCCGCACCAGTCCGATCAAATCCTCTCCCAACTCCTCCGGCGACTCCATCTCGTGTTCCGGATTCATCATGTGCAGCCGTATGTGATCCTCCAGAATCTCCGCCATCAATCCATTCACGCCGCCGCGAATCGCCGCCAGCAGCATCAAAATGTCGGCGCACTCATCTCCCGCCGTCAGCGCCCGTTCCACCGCGGCGAATTGCCCGCGAATCCGCTTGATCCGAAACAGCAACTTCTGCTTTTCCTTTGAGATCGCCGGAACTCTATCCTGCATGTTTTTCCTCGAAAATTAAATTGCCAGTACCCTACCGGGGTATGCTATAACAAGATTGACCATGAAATCCACTGGCCTACGGCAACTCAGTCTTAAGTCCTGCGTGTAACGTTCCTTTAATCGACGCTACGTAGGCTCGAAATCAAGGCCCAACATGGCGCAACTGCAAGCTTGTCAGGACAGTATTGTCACCGGCAGCAGCCCTGTCCACCGTGGTTGCGTCGATTTTTTATGTTAACTATAGTTAACACGATGAAATTTGCATGGCGTTATCAATGCCCTCATATCATCACGGCAGCTTGGGACTATCGTTGCCGCTGCACATGTCAGCCAGGATTGAGTGGGCTCTTTCGCGCCCATAATCTCGGATTATGAAATCGAACTTTACCTTCAATATCGCTCTCAACCCCCTGATCTCGTGCCTCCGCGAGTTCGGCGCAGTCTTGCCGCGTTCTGCCGGTCTCGCCCTACTTCTCCTGGTCTCGTCCGTTGCATCCTCGCATGCACAGCAACCGGATCCATCGCAGCCCGCCCAGAGTGTCGCTCCAACGCAATCCAACACGCAAGCGCAATCCCCTGAAGTCGGCGTAGTCGACCCTCCGCCCTCGGATGACGTCGAAAGCATGCTGCCGCATTTCAAGAGCACACGTTTCTGGCTTTCAGGACAAGCCAACTTCATTTTCCAGACTCATCCGCCATTCCCCGCGATCTACAGCGGGACCCATAGCCTCCAGCCCGGCTATCAGAAAGCCACCTCGCGCCTGCTGACGCTCTACACGGGCTTTCGCCTAAACAACTCCACCGAACTTCTCTTCGATCTCGAAGAAGCCGGAGGTTCCGCGCTCAGCTTGGGTTTCGGCCTTGCAGGCAATACCGACCTCGATATCGTACGCAACCCGCTTCTCAGCAAAGCTCCCTACGCCGGCCGCGCCCTGATTCACAAAGTCATAGCGCTCAGCAAAGATAAAGTCGAAAACGAGCGCACCTTTCTTTCTCTCTTCGACGAGCTCCCGCGCCGACGTCTCGAACTCCGCTTCGGCAAATTCGGCATGCCCGATTTCTTCGACATCAACTCCGTTGGCTCCGACACTCATTTCCAGTTCACCAACTGGACCATCGACAACAACGGCGCCTGGGACTATGCCGCCGACACCCGCGGCTACACCGTCGGCGCAACCGCCGACTTCGAAGATCGCAACTGGGGTTTCCGCGTCGCCGAGGCTCTCATGCCCAAAGTCGCCAACGGAATCGACCTCGTCTGGAAGCCCTGGCAGGCCCATGCGGAAAACTACGAGTTCGAATTACGCCGCGGAATCATTCCGAAAAAAGCCGGCGTCATCCGCCTGCTGGCCTATGACAATCATGCCAACATGGGCATCTACAGCCACGCCATCGCCAACTTCTACGCGGGCCTCACACCCGTTCCGGAAATCGCCGACCACCCCTGGCACATCACCCAAAAATATGGATTTGGCCTCAACCTGGAGCAGAATCTCACTCGCTACCTGACCGCCTTCGCCCGCGTCGGCTGGGACAACGGCAAGACCGAATCCTTCGCCTACACCGAAGACGATCAAACTGTATCCGCCGGAATCGGCGCCCTCGGCCCATGGTGGCATCGCAAGCAGGATCGCGCCGGTGTAGCCTTCGTCACCAACGGCATCTGCAAATATCATCAGGATTATCTCGCCGATGGCGGCCTGGGATTCCTGCTCGGCGATGGCGGCCTCAGCTACGGCCGCGAAACCATCGTCGAGACCTACTACACCATTCACCTGTGGCGCGGCCTTTACGTCGCTCCGCAAGTGCAACACATCAACAATCCCGGCTACAACCGCGACCGCGGACCCGTAATAGTCCCCGGCTTCCGCCTTCACGCCGAATTCTGATCGGCGCTGACATCTTAGGCTGCCCAGCCTTCGTCTTTCCGTTCCCTCGATAAACAGGAGTGGATCTCAGCTTTGATGATCCGAAAATACAACTAACATTCGCCCTTACATCTCCACTGCCACACCCTTCCAAAATGCCACATATCCCTTGATCTGCTTCGCCGCCGGCTTAGGCTCCGGGTAAAACCAAGCCGCGCCCGCATTCCGCTTCCCATTCACTTCCAAGTCGTAATAACTAGCCGTCCCCTTCCACGGACACACACTATGTGCCTCGCTCGGCTTGAAATGTTCCTTGCGAATCGCCTCGGGAGGAAAATACCGATTACCCTCAACCTCAACCGTCTTATCGCTTTCGGCCAACACCGCGCCTTCCCACATTGCTTTTGCCATAGTGCCGGTTTAGATTCCCGAACCCGCCGCTGGTTTCAATGAGAAACCCCCACTCCCTTCCGATGTCATTCCGAACCGCGGCGAAGCCGCGGTGAGGAACCTGCTTTTTCTCACCGGCAACTAGCACCCGATGTCACCCCAACTGCCGCCAGCGCCAGACATTGCGCAGATCCTCCGAACACGTCATCATTCGAATGGTAAGTTACCCCATGTCCCAAACACTCGCTCCATCCCGCTTCAACGGACACTCCATGGTCGCTCCACTCGAGCGCGTGCTGGTCTGCTCTCCACGCACCGCCGGATGGAACCAACCCGAACGCGCAGCCCATTGGCAAGATCTGGGCTTCCTCCACGCCCCGGACTTCGCAACCGCCCAGGCGCAGCACGAGACGCTCTACCGCGAGTTGCAAGCCGTCGGTGCCGAGATCGTTGAACTCCCGCCCGATCCCTCACTCACCCTCGATGCCGTCTATGTCCACGATGCATCTTTCCCGACCGACCACGGCATGATCATCCTCCGCCCCGGCAAGCCCAATCGAATTTCCGAAGCCACTCACCAGGCCGGATTTTTTTCGCGACTCCAAATCCCCACCCTGTACAAAATCCCTCCAAATCCTGCACAGGGCACCGCCGAAGCCGGAGATATCCTCTGGCTCGACTCCAAAACCGTGCTCATCGGCCAAGGCTACCGGACCAACAAATTCGGCATTTCACTCATCCACGGCCTGCTGCACTCCGAAGGCATCAAGGTCATTTCCGCCCCGTTGCCCCACGGCCCCGGCCCATCCGCCTGCCTTCATCTAATGTCGCTGATCAGTCTCCTCGACGACACAACCGCCCTCGTCGACCTACCCTGGCTTGCCGTCGAAACCGTCCAACTCCTCAAATCCCGCGGATTCAACTTCATTGAAATCGATCCCTCCGAACGCGACACCTTAGCTTGCAACGTCCTCGCACTCGGCAATAACCGCCTGCTTGCGATCGCAGAGAACGAGAAAACCAACGCCAGCCTCCGCCACGCCGGCTTCGACGTCCGCACCTTCCCCGGCTCCGAACTCTGCATCAACGGCAGCGGTGGCCCCACCTGCCTGACCCGCCCGCTGCTCCGCGGCTAACCAAACCTGGGATGAATATTTACCTCATCGACGGCACCTACGAACTCTTCCGCCATTTCTTCGCACTTCCCTCCGCCAAAGACGCAAACGGTCAGGAGGTCGCCGCCGTACGCGGTGTTCTTTCCTCAGTCCTTTCGATGATCGAAGCCGGCGACACTCACCTCGGCGTAGCCACCGATCACGTAGTCGAGTCCTTCCGCAACGATCTCTATCCCGGCTACAAAACCAGCGAAGGCGTCCCTCCAGAATTACTCTCGCAATTCCCCGTCCTCGAAGACGCGCTGCAAGCCATGGGAGTGCTCGTCTGGCCGATGGTCGAGTTCGAAGCCGACGACGCTCTTGCCTCCGCCGCCGCAAAAGCCGCAAAAGATCAACATGTAAAGCAAGTCATCATTTGCACGCCGGATAAAGATCTAAGCCAGTGCGTAGTCGGAACCCGCATAGTTCAACTCGATCGCCGCCAAAACGCACTGCGCGATGAAGCCGGAGTGATTGAAAAATTTGGCGTGAAGCCAACTTCAATCCCAGACTATCTCGCCGTGGTCGGCGACAGCGCCGACGGCTTTCCGGGCATCGCCGGGTGGGGCGCCAAAGCGGCAGCTGCCGTTCTTTCTCACTACACATACCTCGAAAACATTCCCCAGGACTGGCGCCAGTGGCCGTCCTCCATCCGCCGCGCCCGTTCGCTCGCGGAATCGCTATTCGGTGCGTGGAACGATGCCTTGCTCTTTCGAACGCTCGCAACCCTTCGTCTGGATGTTCCCGTGTTCGAAACTGTAGAAGATCTCCGCTGGCAAGGCCCACGCCCGGAATTCGAAGCGCTCCGCCGCCGCCTCGAATCTCCTAGTCTCTTCAACCGCGCAAATCGACGATAGCCCGTGTGTGTTAATTCCAGATTATGGTCCGGCTGTGCTATATTGTGTACAAGTTACTACATTGCGACATGAGCACAACAATGACAATTCGCATGGAAACCGCAGTCAAGAACCGGCTCAACAAGCTCTCCAAAGCCACGAATAGAAGCAAGTCTTTCCTTGCGGCGGAGGCCATCCAGCAGTATCTCGAAACCAACGAATGGCAGATCCACCAAATTCGTGCCGCCGTCGCCGAAGCCGACGCCGGCGATTTCGCGACTGACGCAGAGGTAAAGGCCGTTATGGATAAGTGGGATGTCGGCCCAGATTAAATGGCTGAAAACCGCGCTGAAGAATTTTGAAGACGAAATCGACTTCATCACCGCACATGACCCGTCTGCGGCCCGGATAGTATCCCGGCGAATTATTGAGGCTGTCACGCTTCTTTCCAGCCACCCGTCCATAGGACGCCCAGGACGAATCGCTGGCACTCGCGAGTTGGTGGTTCCACACACCCGCTACCTAATCCCCTACCGCGTCAAACATGGAATAATTGAAATCCTGCGAGTCTTCCACGCCACCCGCCGCCCTCCAAAAACTTGGTGACGGCATAGGCAGAACCATGTAGGGACAGCCGCCCTCGGCTGTCCGGCGAGAGAAGCTCGCAGCGTTCTCACATCTCGTTCCTGTTAAAATAAAGCCGCATGCTTCTTCCCTTCGTCCGCGAACTCTTCACGGACGTAGAACATCTTCCCGCCTTCACGCGTGTCGCCTCCCACCTGAAAGAGGGCACGGGGCGTATGCGTGTTTCCGGTCTGACCCCTACGGCAAAAGCCTTGCTGCTCGCGTTGTTTCAGCGCGCCGCCCAGCGTCCGCTGATTTTCGTGGTGAACGACAATCGCGCCGTAGAAGACCTCATCCCCGTACTCCGCGGATTCGCCGAACTCACCTCCGCCTGCGACCCCGACTCAATCATTTCGCTTCCCGCCCGCGACGTTCTCCCATTTCAGAATCTCTCCCCCCATCCCGAGCTCCAGGAAGAACGCGCCACCGCCCTCTGGAAAATCGCCACCGGCGCCGCCAACATCGTCGTGTCACCAATCGCGGCCACGGCGATCAAGCTTCAGTCCGCCGACTATTACTCCGGTCTGGCCCGCACCATCCGCCGCGGCGAATCCTTCGATCTCGAATCCCTCTTAGCCCACCTCAATACCGTCGGCTACACCTCAACCGATGTAGTCGAAATGCCCGGCCAGTACGCCGTTCGCGGCGGCATTCTCGATGTCTACTCCCCCGAAGCCGACCGCCCGCTGCGCATCGAGTTCTTCGGCGACGAAGCCGAATCGATCCGCAAATTCGATCCCGCATCGCAACGCTCTTCCAACCCGGTCGACGAAGCTCTCTTGCTCCCCCTCACCGAAACACCGGTAACCGAGCACCTTCTGGGCGCAATCCACGCTCGTCTCAGCGGCAAGCGCATCACCGGCAACGAAGAGATCATCGAAGCTGCCGTCCGTGCCGGAGGCGTCAACGTCTTCCCCGGCTGGGAGTTCTACTCTCCCGTAGCCGGAGCCACCAATACAATTTTCGATCTGATCCCGCGAGCCGCCGTCCTCCTGGACGAGCCCGATCAACTCACCCAGGAATTCGACAAATTCTGGAGTCGCATCGCCGAAGCCCACGAGCGCAGCGGCGTTGGCAATCTCGTTCGCCCCGAAGACCTCTACATCGCGCCGGCTTACTGGTGGGAAAAAACAAAAGCTCTCTCCGGCGCCGAAATCGAACATCTCGGCATCACCCGCACCGCGGACGAGTTGAACGAAGCCAACGCCGGATCAGAAATTTCGGACTCTTTCCTGACCCAACCCTCGCCCCGCTTCCACGGCCAGGTTCCCGCCATGCTCGAAGAAGTTCAGAAGATCACACGAGACGGCAAGCGTGTCCTGATCGCCGTCCCCAACGTTGGCGAAGTCGAGCGCTTAGCCGACGTCTTCACCGAATACAATGTCTCCTTCAAGCTGGGCACTCGCACCCGCGGCGGCGAAAGCTACGCCGATGAAACCAGCTACTTCGCCGGAGAAGTCTTTACCAGCACGCTGGCCACAGCCTATGTTCCCGATGGCGTTCTAATCCCCGAAGCTAATCTCGCCATCCTCGGCTCCCGCGATCTTTTCGACGAATCCGAAGCCGTTGGCTCGCGGCCGCAGCGCACGAAATCGAAAATCTCCGCGTTCCTCTCCGACTTCCGCGACCTCCAGGTCGGAGACTACGTAGTCCACGTCGAGCACGGCATCGGCCAATATCAGGGCCTCAAAGAAATCAATCACGGCGACGGCCCCGCCGAATTCATGTTGTTAGAATTCGCCGAAGCCGCCCGCCTCTACGTTCCACTAACCCGTCTCGATCTCATTCAAAAGTATCGCTCCTCCGAAGGCGCCAAGCCGGTCCTCAGCCATCTCGGCACTCAATCCTGGTCAAAGACAAAGGCGCGCGTGCGCAAGGCCATGAAAGACATGGCCGACGAACTCCTCAAACTCTACGCTGCCCGCAAAACCGCCGTCGGACACGCCTTCCCGCCCTCAAACGAATGGTTCCGCGAATTCGAAGACGCCTTCGAGTTCACCGAAACCGAAGATCAGGCGCAGGCCATCACCGATGTCATGCGCGACATGGAAAATATTCAGCCCATGGATCGCCTGCTCTGCGGAGACGTCGGCTACGGCAAAACCGAAGTCGCCATGCGCGCTGCCTTCAAAGCCATCGGTGACAACAAGCAAGTCGCCGTGCTGGCGCCGACAACAGTTCTCGCCTTCCAGCACTACGAAACTTTCAAGCAGCGCTTCGCCCCGTTCCCCGTCACTGTCGAAATGATCAGCCGCTTCCGCAATGCAAAACAGCAGAAAGAAATCCTGCAAAAAACCGAAGCCGGAAAAATCGACATCCTCATCGGCACGCACCGCATCCTCTCGAAAGACATCAAATTCTCCGACCTCGGCCTCTTAATCGTCGACGAAGAACAGCGCTTCGGCGTCCGCCACAAAGAGCGCATCAAGCAAATGCGCAAGCAAGTCGACGTGCTCACCATGTCCGCGACTCCCATCCCGCGCACCCTGCACATGTCGCTAGTAGGACTGCGCGACATGAGCGTCATCGAAACTCCGCCCAAAGACCGCATGGCGATTCAAACCGTCGTCGCCAGTTGGGACGAAAAACTAATCCAATCAGCCATCGAGCAGGAATTAGAACGCGGCGGCCAGGTCTACTTCGTCCACAATCGCGTCGACACCATCTGGGAGATTGCCGCGAAAATTCAAGTGCTGGCCCCGAAAGCACGCATCATCGTAGGTCACGGACAAATGTCGGAAGGCGAGCTCGAAAAAGTGATGCTGAAGTTCATGCATCACGAAGCAGACATTTTAGTCTCGACGACAATCATCGAAAACGGTCTCGACATCCCGCTCTGCAACACAATCCTGATCAACCGAGCCGAACGCCTCGGCCTCTCCGAGCTCTACCAGCTTCGCGGACGCGTAGGCCGCTCCAACCGACGCGCCTACGCCTATCTCCTGATTCCGCCGGAAGTAGAACTAACGCCTATTGCCCGCCGCCGTCTGGCCGCGTTAAAAGAATTCTCCGACTTAGGCGCAGGCTTCAAACTAGCCGCGCTCGATCTCGAACTCCGCGGCGCCGGCAACATGCTGGGCGGCGAACAAAGCGGACACATCGAAGCCATCGGCTTCGAACTCTACACGCAAATGTTAGAGCGCGCCGTCCGCGAAATGAAAGGCGAAGCCGACTCCGAAGAAGCCGAAACCCAACTCAATCTCGGCCTCAACATCCGCATCCCCGCCGACTACATCCCCGAAGAAAATCAGCGTCTGCAAATGTACAAACGCGTAGCCCGCGTGGAAACCGAATCGCAACTAGGCGACGTAACCGCCGAAATGACCGACCGCTACGGCCCACCGCCGCCGGCAGTTCGCAACCTCTTTGACTACCAGTCGCTGAAATTGTTGTGCATGAAAGTAGGCGTGAACGCGATCGAGCGCAAACGCGATACGGTAACACTAAAATTTCAACAAACTGCGCAGGTCGATCCAGAGCAACTAGCCCGCTTCGTCAACGCCAACCGCGGCGCCCAGTTCACACCGGACGGCCAGTTGAAATTACAACTGAAAGCCACAGCAGCCGAAGAAGTCCTCCGCTCCCTACGCACGATTCTCGAACAACTCACGAGCACAGAGGCAACCCAAACGGCCCGCCCACTCATAGCGCAAAACTAATCAGAAGTGCGGTGAAACGCGGAAGGGCTGCGCTTCAGCGCCGCGGAATATTTGTCCTCAGAACCAACCGGGCTTTAGCCTCCGTGTGCCTCTGAAGCGTTTTCCCGGGATGCTAGAATCTCAGAGCCATGCGTGCCTTCGAAGTCTCACTAAATGGCAAGAAGCTTTGCCTCGCCGGAGTGGGCAACCACGGCGTTTTAACCGCGATTGTTAACTGGGTCACCGACGAGAGTAGAGGAGACCTTTTTCTCCAGGTTGGCGGTTTGGTCAGCCCCAGCGATGAACACGTCTCTTGGGAGAACCAAAGACCGCTCCGAACCGGAGACACAATCGAGGTCAAGATAATCGATGCTGAGTCGGTTGATGCGCCTAAGAAACACAAACGTGCCAGCCGCACACAGCGGTTCGAGCAACAGAAACGATATGTACGCGAAATGGCAAAACAACTCGGCTGGACCATCCAAACGAAACGCGTAAAGGCGCGGACGAAAAGCTGAGCCAACCCTGTACAATAACTCGTCACCTCATACCCAAACGACCAACAACTAAGGACCGACTACCAACGCACTCATGCCAATGAAAGTCCGTAAAGCCGTATTCCCCGCCGCTGGCCTCGGCACGCGCTTCCTGCCCGCCACCAAAGCCCAGCCCAAAGAAATGCTTCCGCTGGTCGATAAGCCCATCATCCAGTACGGGGTCGAAGAGGCCATGGCTTCCGGCTGCGACCAGATCATCATCATCACCGGACGCGGCAAGCAGGCCATCGAAGACCATTTCGACGTCAGCTACGAACTCGAAACCATGCTCGAGCAGCGCAAGAAAACTGACCTACTCCAGATCGTCCGCAACATCTCCGACATGATTCACGTAGCCTACGTCCGCCAGAAGGAAGCCTTGGGCCTGGGCCACGCCGTTCTCATGGCCCGCGAACTGGTAGGCAACGAACCATTCGCGGTTCTCCTGGCCGATGACGTAATCGACGCTGACCCACCCTGCCTCAAGCAAATGGTCGACGTCTTCAACGACAAGCAGTGCTCCGTCCTCGCCACTCAAGTCATCGAAGGCAAAATGATTTCCTCCTACGGAGTCCTCGACGTGAAACCTGTCAAAGACAGCCGCTTCGGCGACCGCCTGTTCGAAATCAAAAACATGGTCGAGAAGCCCAAGCCCGAAGACGCTCCGTCGAATCTCGCAATCATCGGCCGCTACATTCTCACGCCCGCAATTTTCGACTGCCTCTCCAACATCCAGGCCGGCGCCGGAGGCGAACTCCAGCTCACCGACGGCATGCGCAACCTCCTGCAGAAAGAAAAAATGTACGCCTACGTCTACGAGGGCCGCCGCCACGACACCGGCGACAAACTAGGCTTCCTCAAAGCCACAGTAGAATTCGCCCTGAAGCGCGACGACCTCGGCGCCCCCTTCCGCGAGTATCTAAAAGAATTGAAGCTTTAACGGGGTTAATTCCTGAGGGAATCGTCGCCGATTTACCATGGGTGCCCTATTTTCCGCTTCTTTTGCGAGAAGTGGAGATTGATTTAGCCGGGGCCCCGGCAAACTTTGGTTTCTTGAGGCGCTTTCCCGCACAAGCTATCCTGTATTATCAACCCGAAAACTCCTCCCACTTAAGCACCAGAGAGGTCGCTCAATTTCATGGGCAGGCGCAGCCAGCCTCGCAAGGCAGTCGAAGTTCCGGTGCGCATTTTCGGTACCGACGCCAGCGGCCAGATCTTCTCCGAAAAGGTCGTGACCGTCACCGTCAGCCGCAATGGTGCGGAGCTGTCCGGCGTTCGCTCCAAACTTGCTCTTGACGAGATTGTTGGTCTCTCTTATGGCACGCAGCGAGTTCACTTCCGCGTAAAGTGGATCGGCGACGCTGGAACTCCCACAGCCGGCCACGTCGGCTTACTCAACATCGCTCCCGAAAAACCCCTTTGGGACTTTCCTCTGCCTCCCGATGCCGTCGATGTCTACCAGCCAGGGAGCACAGAGCGGCGCAAGTCTCCACGTTACCGTTGCCAGAATTCGGTCGAGGTGCATGTTCAAGGCGGAGCTTCTTTTTGGGGTACTGTAGCCGATCTCAGCCTTAGCGGCTGCTACGCTGAAATGGCCTTGCCCGTCGAGCCGGGAACAAAACTGCGCGTCGGCATCTGGTTCGGACAGACCAAGGCTTGGGCGCAGGCGCAGGTCACCCACATCACTCCCGGCCTCGGTGTCGGTTTGCGCTTCATCGAAATTTCCGACCAGGATCGCGATCAGATTCGCCGATTCCTCGAAAGCCTTGCACCCTTCGCCAAGAAGGGTATGCTCTCCCCGCAAAAAACCTAACCCTTCAGCGAACTCTGCAGCCTCTTCGATTTCTCCTCGACGCCCCGCGCTAGCTTCTCCTTGTGCCCCTTCAGCTTTTTGGCAACCGGCGAATCGCTCAACCCGATCATCTGCGCCGCTAGAATTCCGGCATTCGTCGCCCCCGCCTTTCCAATCGCCACCGTCGCCACAGGAATCCCCGCCGGCATCTGCACCGTGGCCAGCAAAGAATCCATCCCGTTCAAAGAAGTCGAAGGAATCGGCACGCCAATCACCGGCAAAGTAGTATGCGCCGCAATCACTCCCGCCAGATGCGCCGCCCCGCCCGCTCCGGCAATAATTACGCGAATCCCGTTCGCCGCCGCCTCTCGCGCAAATTTCGCGGTCCGCTCCGGCGAACGATGCGCCGACGTAACATCCATCTCATACGCGATGCCAAATTCGTCCAAAGCCTTTCCCGCCTCGCGCATAATCTCCAGATCCGAATCACTCCCCATCACAATCGAAACCAATATTTTGCCCATGATTCCTCTTCGATTTGATTTGTCTCAAAAGTCCCGGCGGCGTCATCCCGAACGGAGCCGTTTTCTTCAGGCGGAGTGAGAATCTCCCCGGGTGCCCATTTCTCGCGTCTTTTGCGAGAAGTGGGAACTCCCTAACCCCTTCTCAGCGCCCTTCCCGCGATGTCCCTCCGATAATGCACCCCATCAAACCGCACCTGCCCGCAAGCTTCATAAGCACGTTCAACGGCCGCTTCTAATGAATCACCCCGCGCGGTCACCCCCAACACTCGCCCGCCGGAAGTATAAAACTCCCCGTCCCGCTTCGAAGTCCCGGCGTGAAACACCTTGACACCGTCAACCCTCGCAGCGTCGCCCAATCCCAAAATCTTCTTTCCCACATCGAACGTCCCCGGATACCCTCCGGAAGCCATCACCACACAAACCGCCGCATCGCCAGACCACTCGAAATCCCCCTCGCTCACGCGGCCATCAATCGAAGCCTCCAGCGCATCCACTAGGTCGCTCTCCATCCGCATCAGAATCGGCTGCGTCTCCGGATCGCCAAACCGGCAATTAAATTCCAGCACCATCGGACCTTTCGCCGTCATCATCAGCCCACAATAAAGCACGCCTTTATATTCCGCTCCCTCAGCCTTCATCCCCGCAACCACCGGGCGCGCAATATGATTCACCAGCCAGTCCCGCATCTTCTCATCGACAATGTCAGCAGTCGAGTAAGCGCCCATCCCGCCCGTATTCGGACCCGTATCCCCATCGCCCGCACGCTTGTGATCCTGCGCCGCCACCAACGGAGCGACCCGCTCTCCATCGCTCAGCACGAGAAACGAAAGTTCGTCGCCCTTCAAACACTCTTCCAGCACCACCCGCGTGCCGGCCTCACCCACCATCTTTCCGCTCAACATCTCAGCTGCCGCGCCGGCCGCCTCCTCTTTGTTCGCCGCGATCACCACTCCCTTGCCCGCCGCCAATCCATCCGCCTTCACGACGACAGGCGTATGAAAGTGACTCAACGCCTCACGCACTTCTTCGATCGAATCGCAAATCGCATAAGCCGCCGTCGGAATCCGGTGCCGCTGCAAGAACTCCTTCGCGAAACTCTTGCTCGATTCCAACTGCGCCGCCGCCTGGGTAGGCCCAAACACTCTCAACCCGCGCCGCGCAAACTCGTCCACGACTCCCAGCATCAACGGCTGCTCCGGACCAACCACCGTCAAATCCGGCTGCAACCGCTCTCCCAGCGCAGTCATCGACTCCACACTCTTCAAATCCACCGGCAAGCATTCCGCCTCGTCCGCAATCCCGCCATTTCCCGGCGCACAATAGATCTTCGCCACTCGCGGCGACTGCCCTAGCTTCCACACCAGCGCATGCTCGCGCCCGCCGCCGCCCAAAACAAGAATTTTCATAGAAGAAAATCAAGACTAGGGGAGAGCACAGTAGCTGTCAATCTGTAAGAGACATGAGGGTGCCCCATCTTTGCGCTTCCTTTGCGCAAAGGTGGGGATTTTTCCAGCCTGCGGCAAGTCCGCCGGTTCTGCAACCACGCGACAACGATCCTTAACCATACTTAACCACGTCGTATAATCTCTCCAGTGATCACCGTCTCCAAAGAGGACTACCTTAAAGCCATCCTCGAAGCCGAAGGCGAGGGCGAATCGGTAATCTCCGCGCGCCTGGCCGACTGGCTCAAAGTCTCCGCCCCGGCCGTGACCATGGCGCTCCGCCGCCTGAAGAAAGATGCCCTCGTCCGCGTTCAATCCGACGGCCACGTCCGCCTCACCGCCGCTGGGCGCAAGATCGCCCGCAAACTGACCCTCCGCCATCACCTCATCGAACGCATGCTCTCCGAACTTTTCGGCATGGAATGGTGGAAGGTTCACGACGAAGCCGCGCGCCTCGAGCACGCCGTCTCCCCCGATTTCGAAGCCAAACTCCTCGCCAAGCTCGGCAAAGAAGGCACCTGCCCGCACGGAAACCTGAGCGAAATGGAAAGCCCCGCCAGCCGCCGCCATCGCGGCCTCCTGCTTTTGGCTCAGGCTGAGGCCGGGAAGGGCTATTTGGTCAGCGGCATTTATGAGCGCGACCGTCACCTCCTCGAATTCCTCGAAGCCCGTGGCATTCGTCCAGGCGCGCCGGTGCATGTTCTGGGACGTAACTACGATCAGACTCTCACCCTGTCGACCGGCGCCGGAACCGTTTTCCTCGGAGAATCGGCGGCGCAAAGAGTTTGGATTCAGGCATCGCCTCGCCGTGCTCACGGCAACTGACGTTCAGTTTGTGTTCGCCCTTCACAAGTTCCTCTCATTCGATCTTATGAACTCCAGGCCACGACTTCGCCGAAACGTTCCTCTCCCATCGCCGTCTAACGCAGCGGGCAACTCTCTCCGTGGCCCCTTGATGGAGGATCGAAATGAACAAGACGCTTTCCACAATGCTGTTTCTTCTGTTTACTTTCAGCACCCTCGCATTCGCAGGGCCGAAACCAGTACCCAATGCTCCGGCCCCAGATCGCACCCGCCCAAGCTACGACATGAAAGGCCAATCTCTCGTCGACCTTCAGGTCGTACAGAAAAAGTTCGTCGACCTCGCCAATGCTCTCCCCGCCGACAAGTTTGACTGGCGCCCGTCGCCGGATTCTCGTTCTTTTGCCGAGGTCTTCCTGCATGTCGCCGGCGAGCGATATGGAATTCTGAAACTGATGGGCGCTTCCACTCCGGAAGGTTTCAACGGAAAGACATTCGAGAAATCCACTACCGACAAAGCTCGCATCGTGGAAGAGTTAAATAAGTCGTGGGACTTTGCGCAAAAAACCATCAATGGAATGAGTAACGCCGATTTTGCAAAATTGCTTCCGAAACTCGGCCCGCAAGCGAACGCCGGTGACGTGGTTTATATTCTGGTCGCCGATGCCCACGAGCATCTGGGCCAGGCCGTCGCCTACGCCCGCGAGAATGGAGTTATCCCGCCTTGGACGGTAGACGCGGCAAAGAAAGCTGCGGAACCCAAGAAATAGCTTCCATCCTTTAGCGTCACAACGGCGGTGCAAAATCCCCATCTCTGCGGATCGTTCCTGCAAAGATGGAGATTTCTCCTTTCCCGTTCTACTTCAGATTCCATTCGGAATCTACACGCACAGTCCACTCAAAGCCCCACGCGGGGAAAGCACCTGATTAACTATAGTTTATCCCCTCGTGTATACTTGCGCTAACCTCACGCGCATGAACGTTCCGGCCAGCCTCAAGCAGATCACGATCACCCACGAAGACGTCGACCGCGCCCACGACCGCGCCCGCGTCTCGACAGCGCGTGCCCGCCGCGGCTTCCGCTCCAAAGTTCGTCTCCTCTGGCTGCTCGTCGGCCCCGGCGTCCTGGTCATGCTCGGCGAAAACGACGGCCCCAGCATGCTCTCCTACGCCGCCACCGGTGCCAGATTCGGCATCGGCTTTTTCCTGCCGTTCGTAGTTCTCACATTCTGCATGGCAATCGTCGTTCAGGAAATGACCGTTCGCCTGGGCGCCGCCACCCACCGCGGCCACGCCGAACTCATCTTCGACCGCTTCGGCCCCTTCTGGGGATGGTTCTCCATGATCGACCTCGGCGTCGGAAACTTCCTCACGTTAATCACCGAATTCATCGCCGTCCGCGCCGGTCTCGGCTTCTTCGGCATCCCTCCCCGGCTCGCAATTCTTATTGCCCTGGTGATCCTCTACGCCGCGCTCATGAGCCACCGTTACTGGACGTGGGAACGCATCACCCTGGCCGCCGCCCTATTCAACTTGATCTTCATACCCGTCGCGCTGATGACTCATCCCCATTGGCACGAAGTCGGCCGCGCTTTCCTCACCTGGCAACCGCTCCCCGGATTCAATAAAGACACTCTCCTAATTCTCCTCGCCGATATCGGCGCGACCGTCACCCCCTGGATGCTCTTCTTCCAGCAAAGTGCCACCGTCGACAAAGGCATGACCACGAAAGACATTCACTTTGGCCGCATTGACACCGTCCTCGGCGCCGCCCTCGCCGCAGCCGCGGCAGTCGCGACAATCCTCGCCACCGCCCCACTCTTCGCCCATCAAATGTCCGCCGGCAATTTCGAGGCCGCCCAATTCGCTCAAGCCCTCCAGCCCCTCATCGGACGTGTCGGCGCATCCCTCTTCGCCCTCGGCATGTTCGAAGCCGGAATCGTAGCCGCCATTACCATTTCCACTTCGTCCGCCTACGCCTTCGGAGAAGTAGCCCGCAAACCCCACAGCCTTAACCTTCCCATCGGAGAAGGCAAATCTTTTTATGCAGTACTAACCCTCTGCGCCATGGCCGCAGCTGCCATCGTCCTGATCCCCACCCTTCCCTTGGTCTACGTAGTATTGCTGGTCAACGTGGTAGCGGTCCTGGCCATGCCCCCCGCATTAGTTTTTCTCTTCATGCTGGTCAACGACAAAGAAATCATGGGCGACCTCGTCAGCCCGCTCTGGGCAAACGTTCTGTCCGCAGGAGTTGTTCTAGTTTTGGTGTTAGCCGGCGTCCTCTTCGGCCTCAGCATCGTCGCCCCCAATTTCTTCGCCGCCTTGGGAGGTAAATAATGGAAGTAAATAAGTGAATCGATTTATAGGAACAAACTCGTGTGGAAGAGGGCGACTCGCCCGCTCACCCGCGTGGAAAAGCGGATCGAAGAGCGAACCGATGAAAGTGAATTTCAAGATCAGCCTGCAGTGCCGTGTAAGAGCGGCGCTTCAGCGCCGCGTGGAGCCTTCCAAATGAATCCAGGCTTTAGCCCGTGTGGCAAGCTCGCAATGAAGCAATCAAACGCAACCGAGCATTAGAGGAACAGCCCATGACACCCAAATCCGACCCACAATTCTCACGCTCCGACCAGGACCTCGTCCTGTCCACTTTGGAGCACGACCAGCTGGCAAAGGCCAAGAAACACCCGATCCCGCGCCGCCATCTCAAAGGCCCCGAACTCGCCATCCTCTGGTCGCTCCGAATCTACCTTCTATTTATGATGGTCGTAGTCGTCTACCAGGTCTGGACAGCCGCTCACTGAACTCTAACCCGAGAAACCAACCGCACTCTCCAGTATTACTCCATGTCCTTCGTGGTCAACTTCATTTCTCTACGGCACCACTTCAAACACGGTCCCATTTCCGCCGGCGTCAATGTGACTGCCAAGCGTGGTGCCATAAAGCTTCTGCCCGCGTCCGAAAATCAACCCGGAAACGGTCGACCCCTGGTCGGTATTCGTTCCGGAAAATGTATGCAGGGTCGTTTCCGCCCATGCTCCGGCGCCGCTCGCCGGAGGAACTAACTGCACCACGGCGCCGCAACCCGCAACTCCTCCGTTGTCGCAATTCCCCCCGCCGCCGGCTCCGCTGCTGGCATACAGATTCCCAGACGAGTCAAAGCTCACCGGCGCCATCGGCATCATCCCATCGCTATCGTCAAGGAAGCTATAAAGAACCGTCTCCGTCCACGCTCCTCCGCCCATTGGAGGCGAAAGCTCAAACACCACGCCGCACCCCGTCGTACAGGCCGTTCCTTCTCCTCCATATAAAGTCGTGCCGTAGAGATTGTTCCCGCGAAGCGTCAGCCCAGCATTGGGAGATCCTCCGTCGGTCCCTCCCGTGAACGAATAGATCACGCTCTCGTTCCACTGCGTTCCCCCTTCCGGCGGAGGGGCCAATTTAAAAACCGCTCCACCGTTTGCCGCTCCTCCCACCCCAGTAACCCCGTAAAGATTTTTCCCGATCATCACCAGATTTCCCGTCGGGCCGATGCCGTGTGTCTTATCGCCAAAACTGTGCAGAACCGTCTGCGTCCATGTGCCTCCCGCCACCGTCGGAGGCGAAAGCTCGTAAACCGAACCGCGCCCCTCCTGCCCGCCGTAATACGTCACACCATAAAGATTCCCAGCCCCGTCGAAGACTAATCCCGAAGAAGGATCTCCCGCATCGCCGTTCGGAAATTCAAAGATGTGAGTAAAAGTCCAGGGCTCGCCCGAAACCGCGGGCGGAGTCAACCCAAACGCTCCGATATTATCCGTGCCATAAAGATTTCCTGCCCTATCGAAAACCAGCTGGCACCCGCATCCCGAATCGAATTCGCCCACGCCGAAGCTATGCAAAACTGTCTCCGTCCAGTTCCCAGAGCCCGCTGGGGGCGAAAGCTCGAAAACAGTTCCTCCGTCGCCGGTCCCGCCCCACAAAGTCTTCCCATAAAGGTTCCCGGATTTATCCGCGACCAGCCCACCCTCCGGTCCATAGCCGCTGTCGCCTTCAGTGAAGTGGTAGAGAGTCGTGAATTGCGCACTCGCCATCACGCTGGCGCAAATCAGAATCATCAGCACGATTACCAATCTTCGCACCGCGCTCGCGGAGGATTGTCCAGTCATCGGGAACGCTCCTGAAAAATTGTTTTCTGAGGCAGGGAATCAGGGTGGGAATCCGGCTCTAACTCTGCTCCGTTAGCAAACCGTTCTCCCAGTGGAGGAGGGCAAAACTATAGTTCCGAATGAAACAGCCTGTCAATATGCCAATTCTTGCAACCTCCCTGCCGGAGCTTTCAACTCCCTGGTGATTGCCTGACGTCTGTCGGCTAGTGATCGCGCCACATCCCAACTCCCGCAGACCCCAGCGCCAGCGCTCCCAGCGATGCCTCCGCTCCCGTCTTACCTTCCGAAGCGTTGCCCGCTTCCTTTACTTGACCCGCCTTGATTGGCTGGTCCGCTACCGTCTGATAGGCATAGCCGCTCACGATCCCCTCGACGCCGTCAGAACCGGGCACCGACATACGAATCCAGCCGAAGTGTGTCGCCCCATCGATCTTAAAGCTCACCCCGATAAATTTATCCTCGGCATACACCCACGGTCCGTAGACCCGGCGGTAATCCAGCTTTCCATCCTTATTCTTTCTTCTTTTGGAAGTACTGGTAGAGACTGACCGGAACCCGCGCGACCTCCCTAACTTGATTTCGCTTCTCGCGAACACATCCTTCGGCCCGATCGTTGCTCCCGCATTCAATACCGCCGCGTAGCGCCCGGCTGACGTTTCTACAATTCCATTTCCGCCAGCCGGATACATTCTCAAAGTCTCAATCCAATAGGCGGGTGCGAACGAAAACTCAAAAAATCTGAAATCGGGCATCCCATCGTGGTTCAGATCGAGGACCGCGCTCTGATTGAATGGCAATGTGTCATTGGCAGGCGTGAAAATGATCTCCGCCTCTGAAGGCTGCATCATGGCCAGCACGCTCACTCCAGCCGCTCCTGCCGCCAAAGCGTACGCGTTCAAGTTGTGAGTGAAGGTTTGGGAGAGTTGCAGTTTACTGCGGGGCCCCTGGGAAGAATTCTTCATAAAGCCTCCTTGGGCTGGTTAAGGATTTACCCCATTGCGGCCGCAGGATAGCGGCCGCAGGCAAAGCTGAAAGAAACACCTCCGCCGATCTTCAGCGAACCTCGGCCCCCGAAGGCTTGCGCCAAGCCTCCAGCGCCGGCGCGCCAACGGCCAGCATTGCCAGCGAGGCGAAGTCGCCATAACTTTGCGCTCCCGTCTCCTTATTCAACGGCGCCAATTCCGCCTCCGCTGACGTGGACTCAACTCCCGCTACGATCGGCCGGTTGGCAACCGTCTCGTACGCATACCCTGTTAGTTGAGCCGATGGAAGGCTGGGGCAACCCTGGGTCGTGACCCGCGCCCATCCGTAGTGCGTCTCGTTGCCGATCTTAAACTTGAAACCAAGATAACGGTGTTGAACGTTAGCCCATGGGCCATTGAAGGTGCGGAACGCGGTATGAGTGATCGCGTTGGCGCCGCTACGGCAGTCTTCCATTCGAGGAAAATCCTGGAATGCGTCCTGGTGCCCAATGATCTTTCCAACCCTCGCCGCCGAAGCAAATCCGGCTGCGCTGGTCATGGCTTCGTTGCCATTCAACCCCAGCGCGAAGATTGATCCAAAACACTCTCTAAAACCCGACCCGCTGTTGCAGTAGCCCTGCATAGAAAGGCTGGCATCGGGAATGCCGTCATGATTGAAGTCGATCGGCAGTTTGCGCGAATTTTGGTTCACGCCCTGATTCGCGGGCGTGTAGACCACCTCCGCATTTCCCAACGGCGGCAGCGCGAGCATTCCAATACCTACCGCACTGACCGTAACTCCCGATAGAAGCCAGGTCGCTTCCACTCGCGATGTACCTTTCGCCGCTTGTGCATAATCACCCAGGCGGCTGTTCAGGCCCTCAGGCAATGGCGCGGTTGGCCTTTTCCGGTTTTGAGCTTTGCGGGTGTGAGCCTGCGGCATGAAAATCTCCTCCGTTACAGAATTTTTGGGGAGCGAACAAAACGGGCCAACAATTTACATCAGGGTTTGCGAACCTCGCAAGGGTCAAAAGGCTCTGGCGTGTCTTACTTGCTGGTTCGCTATTTTGAAGCAGCCACTACCAGTGCTCTTAGCCGCCTCTAAAGGTTCCTCGGACGTTGGGCGGTGCAGAGCTTCAGCGTCGGCATATAGGTCGAGAAGTCGAGCCGGACCAAAAAGTTGAACCGGGCCTAGCCCACGAGGTACTCGACAACGAACCGAATCGCCGCCCTGCCTCGAAGTAATTCTGTGCGTGCGTGTGTGTGTGATCATTATTGAAACGAACGTTTCAATTATGGTAATCTCCACATCGTGAGCCGGCCGATCAACAAACAGCGCCCCGACGAACTGCGCCGGGCCATCCTCCAATACCTGACGATGCACGGCCTCGCCGATCTCTCCCTGAGGCCATTGGCGAAGGCCGTCGGTTCCAGCCCTCGCGTCCTGCTCTACTATTTCGGCTCAAAAGAAAACATGCTCGCGACCCTCCTGGCGGAGATTCGCCACCGCCAGCGCGCCGCCTTCGGCAGAATCGAAGCGCCCACCTTCGTGCAAGCTTACCGGGCTGTATGGAAGCAGATGAGTTCGCCTGCATCCGAGCGGCTTTTCCGGCTTTTCTTCGAAGCCTGCGGTCTGGCTCTGCGTCATCCCCGGCAGTACAAACAATTTCTGCAGGCAACTGTTCAGGATTGGCTTGAAGTGATCGCGGCAGACCTCCGCGCCGAAGGCCTCAACCGCACACAGGCCACCATTTTCGCAACCGCCGTCCTGGCCGGATTCCGCGGCTTCATGCTCGACTATTGCGCAACCCATGATCGCAAGCGCATAGACCGTGCCGTCGATCTGTGGCTGCGCTCAATTCCGCTCCCGAGGCGTCCTTAATGCGCTTGATCGCTTCCTGCATATTCGCATTCACCCTGCTGCTCGCGTCTGAGAGCGCGCTCTCGCAGCTCGTGCCCGGCTCCATGGATGTCCACTGGAATGAGGGTGCGCCTGATTGTTCCACCAGTTCTCAACCTCCGCTTCAGGTTCACCCGTACAACTCTCAAACCTTTATCCTGCGCGAGAATCCTTGCGTCACTGCGGAAGCTCCGTTCATGTATCTTCTGATCGGCGCTGACAAAGCCTTGCTGATCGATACCGGCGACGTTGCTGATCCAAAGCGTGTGCCTTTGGCTTCGACAGTTTTATCCTTGCTGCCGGAAACAGCCGCCTCGAAACTTCCCCTCCTTATCGTTCACACCCATGGCCATCTCGATCATCGCCTCGGCGATTCGCAGTTCGAGCACATTCCCCACGTCGAGATCGTCCGTACCGACCTCGATGCCGTCCGCAAATTCTTCGGATTCCCCGCCTGGCCCAATGGAGTCGCCGAAATCGATCTGGGCAACCGCACCGTTGACGCGCTTCCCACCCCCGGTCACTATCCCTCCCACGTTTCTTACTACGATCGCGAAACCGGCTTATTCTTTTCCGGCGATTTTTTCCTTCCCGGCCGCCTGATCGTCGATGACGCCAATGCTGATCTGGCAAGCGCCCGGCGGGTCGCAGATTTCATCAGGGATCGCCCAGTCATTTACGTCTTGGGCGGACATATCGAACTCGACGCCAACGGCGGCCAGCTCGACATCGGATCTCATTACCATCCGCATGAGCATGTCTTGCAGCTTGGCAAGCACGACCTTCTTGCTCTCCCTCAGCTCATTGCCCATTTCAACGGCTTCTACACTCAGGATGGCATCTTCATCATGTATAGCCAGTCCAGAATCCTGTGGGCAATCGGCCTGGCCTTCCTCGCCATTCTCGTCGCCGTGGCGATGCTGCTGCGCTGGCTTCTGCGCCGCCGCAGACTCAGGAAAGCCCAACTCTAGCGGCCGTGCACCTCTTTGCCCTCTCGCTGTGAAACGCACCTTCATTGACTTGCCTCCGCCCGCGACCTAACATGTGCATCGAGTCCGAGGCTACCGATCGCAATGCAAGATTCTTCGTCGCTGGTCGGACAAACCATTTCTCATTACCGGGTCATCGAGATGCTCGGGGGCGGCGGCATGGGCGTCGTCTACCGCGCGCAGGATACGCGCCTCGACCGTTTCGTCGCTCTGAAATTCCTGCCCGACGATCTCGCCCAGGATCCTCAATCCCTCACCCGTTTCCGCCGCGAAGCCAAAGCCGCTTCTGCGCTCAATCATCCCAACATCTGCACCATTTACGACATTGGTGAAGAAGATGGCCGCACCTTTATCGCCATGGAGTACCTGGAGGGCCGGACGCTTAAGCACGCCATTGCCGGCCGTCCCATGGAAACCGAAAGCCTGCTGGATCTCGCTATCGAAATCGCCGATGCACTCGATGCGGCTCACGCCGAAAGCATCGTTCATCGCGACGTTAAGCCCGCCAATATCTTTGTTACCAAACGCGGCCACGCCAAGATTCTCGATTTCGGCCTGGCCAAAGTCGCCCACCCCAAAACTGATCAATCTGCCGCCACGCTCGCAACCCTGGGCGTCGACTCCGAGCACCTCACCAGCCCCGGCTCGGCCGTCGGCACCATTGCCTACATGTCTCCCGAGCAAGTCCGTGGCAAAGAGCTTGATGCCCGCTCCGACCTCTTTTCTTTCGGCGCTGTTCTTTACGAAATGGCCACGGGCGCACTCCCCTTCCGCGGAGAAACCTCAGGCGTGATCCTCGAAGGCATTCTCAATCGCCCGCCCCAGCCTCCGGCGCGATTCAATCCCGACCTTCCCGCCGAACTCGAGCGCATCGTCGGCAAAGCTCTCGAAAAGGATCGCGATCTGCGCTATCAGAACGCAACTGAACTGCGCGCCGATCTCAAGCGTCTGCGGCGCGATCTCGATTCCAGTCGCATCTCCGGTAGCGCAGTCCCTTCACTGGACGCTTCCGGAGTTCACCCTCCGCCTTCAGCTCCATACCAGCCCACTTCTTCCGCACATGCGATCCCCGCCATGAACGTCGCGAATGCGCAAGCTTCGACCTCCCCCGGAGAAGCAACTGGCTCACACCCCTCCAATAGGTTTCTTTCCTACGGGGCAATCAGCCTCGCGCTTCTGGCCGCCCTCGGCTACATCATCTATCGCGCTGCCTTCCCGCCGCACTCTCCACAAGGACTTGCCAAGGTCGCCAAGATCAGCTCGTGGAACAAAACCATGGAAACCGTCGCTCTCTCGCCCGACGGCCGCACCATAGCCTTTATTTCTCCCGTCGACGGTTACGATCAGGTCTTCGTGATGCTCACGTCCGGCGGCGAGCCTCTTCAACTCACCAGGGACGATGGCAACAAAAGAGTGCGAGGGTTTTCTTCCGACGGTACCGAGATTTATTTCGCACAAACCATGGGCGAATATGAAATCTGGAGCATCCCCACCCTCGGCGGCAACCCGAAACACCTGGCGTCGGGCGAATCGGTAGTTTCCTCTCCCGACGGTCAATTTTTGTTTATCGAGAAAATTGACGGGCAAATTGTTCGTATTGCAAAAGGGGGAACCGGCGAAGAACCGATTTACCCGCTGCCGTCACACGCAATTTTGCGGGTCTACCCGGACGGGCAGCATTTGCTGGTAGGCGCGATATCGTCAAATGCACTCCGGCTCGAACGGTTGGACGTCGCCGCCAAAAAGCTTGATAAGATCGGCGATGTACCGGATGGTGTTTCAACCGCAAATTGGGCGGTTCCGGGGCACTCCGTTTACCTGAGTCGCAAAGTGAACGGCATTGTGAATATTTGGGAATACTCGCTCGATGATCACTCTTCCAAACAGATTACGACTGGAACAGGTCCGGATTTCAGTCCTATGGCTGATCCCAGCGGCAAGGGACTTTATTTTATTAGTGGCAAAAGCGCCGGCACGCTGACCCTCTATCGATTCGCCTCCAGGCAGTTTACAGACCTGATACACGAAGATGCGAGCCAGCCGATATTTTCCGATGACAGCCGTCTGATTGCCTACGTGACGACACCCGAAGCCGACAAGAATGATCTCTGGGTGGTTGATCTTGCTACGAACAAGCCCACAAAACTCGCATCCGCTTCGGGCCCTTACCTGGAGACGCTGGGATTTTCCGGAGACGGCAAGAAACATCTCTATGCTGAATATCTCGGTGACAATACTTTTGACGGGCATGTGAGCCTATTTCTTATCGACACCGACGGCACGCACCAGCAGCAACTGAACTGGTCAGGAGAATTTATCGGTTTCGTAATCTGGGAGCCGGGCGATCAATCCATCATCCTTGGGGGGATAGCCAACGATGGTCGCACCGCAAAAAACTGGAGAATCTTCCTCGACGGCTCACCCACCGTCCTTTTATCCGAGAACTGTGGCATGGCCGTGGATCTTTCTCCCGACCGCAAATTCCTCATCGACACCGTGCTCTGGGGCGACAACCCGGGAATCTACCAGTATTCGCTCGTCGATAAACAATGCGTGAAACTAAAGTCCGGCATCGCAACCTATCTAGCCACGTTCGCTAAAGATGGCAAATCATTTGTCTACTCGCTCGCCGCGCATGGTCAAACCACGATCTGGCGTCAGCCTTGGCGCAACGGCGCGCTCGTAGGCGCACCCGTCCCCGCTCTCAAACTTCCTTTCGCTATGCGCGAAGACTACGGCGGCAACGCCTACTCAGTCGCGCCCGACCTCTCCGCCGTCGTCTTCGCCCGCCCCGGCGGCTACGACGACCTCTATTTCCTCTCGCAAAAGTAACCCCCGTTCTTCACAGCGCATGTCATTCCGAATCGGCGCAGTGTGATGTCATTCCGAACCGGCGCAGTGTGATGTCATTCCGAACCGGCGCAGTGTGATGTCATTCCGAACCGGCGCAGTGTGATGTCATTCCGAACCGGCGCGCAGCGGCGGTGAGGAACCTGCTCCGTTCCGTCGCTCTAGAGCGGTTCCGCACCACCCTTGTCTTACTCAGATGCTACTTTCGTGCAAACGCAATCCCACTCCGCACCTACGCAATCCTGCCTGAAACGACTAAACTGGTGAGTACCGCAATATCGTTGGGGTGCCCTATGTCTCGCCGCTTTTGCGAGACGCGGGAGAAATCGCCGCAGCCGAACACCGTTCTTGAAAGGTCATCATGTCCTTGAACAGCTTCAACTCCAGCTCCACCATAAAAGTCGGCAACCAGGAATACGCAATCTACCGCCTCGACGCCCTCGATAAACAAGGAATCTCGACCAAACATCTGCCGTATTCCCTCCGCATCCTTTTAGAAAATCTTCTGCGCACCGAAGACGGGCGCAATGTAAAGAAAGAAGATATCGCTTCCCTCGCGCGCTGGAACAAAAATTCCCAACCCGACAAAGAAATCGCCTTCACCCCCAGCCGCGTCCTTCTTCAGGATTTCACTGGCGTCCCCTGCGTCGTCGACCTCGCCGCCATGCGCGACGCCATGAAAAACCTGGGCGGCGATCCCGCCCTGATCAACCCGCTCCAGCCCGTAGAACTGGTAATCGACCACTCCGTGCAGGTCGACGAATTCGGCAGCAGAAACGCCTTCGACGTAAACGCTCTGCTCGAATTCCAGCGCAATAAAGAGCGCTACTCATTCCTCCGCTGGGGCCAAACCGGATTCCGTAATCTGGCCATCGTCCCGCCAGACACCGGCATCGTCCACCAGGTCAACCTCGAATACCTTGCGCGCGTTGTTTTCATCAACGATGTAGATGGCAAGCGCATCGCCTATCCTGACACTCTAGTCGGCACCGACAGTCACACAACCATGATCAACGGGCTCGGCGTTCTTGGTTGGGGCGTGGGTGGAATTGAGGCTGAGGCAGCGATGCTCGGGCAGCCTGTCTCCATGCTGATTCCGCTGGTTGTCGGTGTGAAATTGACAGGGCGCCTGCGCGAAGGCGCTACCGCAACCGATCTCGTTCTCATCATCACCGAGATGCTGCGCAAGCACGGCGTCGTCGGAAAGTTTGTCGAATACTTCGGCCCCGGCCTCGCCGATCTTCCGCTGGCCGATCGCGCCACCATCGCCAACATGTCCCCCGAGTATGGCGCGACGTGCGGCATCTTCCCGGTCGATAAAGAAAGTTTGAAGTATCTGAAACTCAGCGGGCGCAGCGCAGAACAGATCGCGCTGGTCGAAGCCTACTTCCGCGAGCAAAGTCTTTTTCACGATGAGAAAACACCCGAGGCGGAATACTCCGAACTGCTCTCTCTCGATCTCGCAACCGTCGAACCCAGTCTTGCCGGACCGAAGCGGCCCCAAGACCGGGTGGTCCTTTCGCAAGCCGGAGAGTCGTTCAACAAAGCCCTACCGACATTGATCAAACCGAAATCCGCGAAAACCAGCTCAAATGAGGGAGCCCCAGGTTTCGCCGCTTTTGAGAAACCTGGGAATGGCAACGCGAAAACTTGGGAAGCGGAAGGCGGCAATCCTGCCGCCATCGGCGTCGAGGATCCCAATGATCACGAGCACGTTCCCGCCAGCGTGAAAGACTCGCTCAAGCACGGCAGCGTCGTGATCGCCGCCATCACTTCGTGCACCAACACGTCGAATCCCTCTGTCATGATCGGCGCAGGAATTCTCGCCAAGAAAGCCGTTGAGAAAGGCCTGCAGGTTCCAGCCTGGGTCAAAACTTCGCTGGCTCCCGGCTCGAAAGTTGTGCGCGACTACCTCGAGAACGCCGGCCTCACGCCCTATCTCGAAAAGCTGAAATTCCACATCGTCGGCTACGGGTGCACCACTTGCATCGGCAACTCTGGCCCACTGCCCGAGGAAGTTTCAAAGGCCATCGACGAAAAAGATCTTGTCGTAGCCAGCGTGCTCTCCGGCAATCGCAACTTTGAAGGCCGCATCAACTCCGAAGTTCGCGCCAACTATCTCATGTCGCCGCCGCTGGTCGTCGCCTTCGCGCTTGCCGGCCGAATCGACACCGACCTCCGCAAGGATTCGCTGGGCAAAGGTAAAGACGGCAAACCCGTCTACCTTGCCGATATCTGGCCGACGCAGCGCGAGGTCGAAGATGCGGTCGAGCACTCAGTGACCGCAGAAATGTTTTCCAAAAGCTACGCCGAAGTCTTTGCCGGTGACGAGCGCTGGCGCGGCCTCAGCGTCCCTAAAGGCCAGACCTACGCGTGGGAAAAAGATTCCACCTACATCCGCCGCGCGCCCTACTTCGATGACATGAAAATCCAGCCGGCCGCAGTCGGCGACATTCGCTCGGCCCGCGTGCTCGCCGTCCTCGGCGACAGCGTTACTACCGACCACATTTCACCCGCCGGGTCGATCAAAAAAGACAGCCCGGCCGGAAAATACCTGCAGGAGCACGGCGTGAAGCCCGCCGACTTCAACTCCTACGGCTCGCGGCGCGGCAACCACGAAGTCATGGTGCGCGGCACCTTCGCCAACGTCCGCCTGCGCAACAAGTTGGTCTCGACCGAAGGTGGATTCACCCGCCATCTTCCGACGAACACCGAAATGTCGATCTTCGACGCGTCGCAGAAATACATTGCCGAAGGCACGCCGCTGATTATTCTTGCGGGCAAAGAATACGGCTCCGGTTCGTCGCGCGACTGGGCGGCGAAAGGCCCGCGGCTTCTTGGGGTTCATGCTGTAATTGCCGAAAGCTACGAGCGCATTCACCGCTCAAATCTGGTCGGCATGGGAGTTCTGCCGCTACAGTTTCCTGCCGGGCAGAACGCCGAATCGCTCAAGCTCACTGGCGAAGAAGTTTTCGAAATCGCCGGCATCCGCAACCTGATCGAGCATTTCTCGGCAGGACAGAAAATAAAAGTCCTTGCTCGTGGAGCAGCGGACGCCTCGTCCGCCAAGCCGAAAGCCGAGTTCGAAGCCGTAGTTCGCATCGATACGCCGCAGGAAGCGCTCTACTACGCTAACGGGGGGATTTTGCAGTATGTGCTGCGGCAGTTGCTGGCGGGAAAGCGGGAAGCGGTGGGGGTGTAAGTGATTCGACGATACTAATCTTGCTTGACATCGCCGATCCCGGCGTTATCCTATAATTGTTTCGCGGATAGCGTTTAGTATCCTTAAGCCCTGGCAAATTGCCGGGGCTTGGCGCATCTAGGAGCATCGAAATGGTGCCGGATCGTTCCCCGGCGCCGAAACCCGCTTCCCTTGCCGGTTCCCATTTCCTCCATACCCTGTCATAATTGCCGGCTGTCATTGGTCCGCCGCCTCAAGCCACCATTAAAAGGAGCCACATTATGAAATGCTTCTCCCAGGTTCTTGCGCTTTCCGTTGCGCTCGCCCTCATTTTCTCCCTGTCCGCTTCTCCAGCGTCCGCGCAAAACGTCGAGTCGGTCTACAACGGACACAGAATCTTCATTCCCCAATCAAGCATTCCGCAGCCCGGCCGCCATCACACGAATTATTTCTATGTCGATTCCGACAAGCCGTCGCCCAGCGGTCCGCCGTCGGGGGTTGAGACGCCGGGGTCGCTCGCGTGCGTGTACGAACTCGTCGCCGGACCTGCGGGCTGTCCCGTGGCCACCAGCACGGCAGTGCCCACCGGCGGCATCGGGGCGATCGCCATTGTCGACGCCGGTTATTATCCCTCTGCCGCAAAAGATCTCGCGGCCTTCTCTGACTACTACGGCATCCCGCGCGCGAACCTGACGATCAAGTGGCCGGGAACCACCAGGCCCCCGGTTTATGACGACTGGCTCACCGAAGAAGCCCTCGATATCGAGTGGTCTCATGCCATGGCGCCGCAAGCCAAGCTGTTTCTCGTAGTCTCCACGTTGGAAAATACCGACCCCACCTGGCAGGCGGTGCAACTCGCCGCGAAGCTCGTCGCCGCAAACGGCGGCGGAGTGGTGAGCATGAGCTGGGGTGATCCCGAAGTTGCCCAGGAAACCAGTTGGGATAAATTTTTCACCGAGCCGGGAGTCGTTTACTTTGCCGCATCCGGCGATTCGGGAATTGGCGTGAGCATTTATCCGGGCTCGTCGCCCAATGTCGTATCGGTAGGAGGCACGTCGTTCAATCGCAACTCCAGCGGCGATTTCGTCAGCGAAGTTTACGGCGGCGGCGGCGGCGACATCAGCCCCTACGAGCCGATTCCCAGCTACCAGAGCGGCATTTCGGCCATTGTCGGCACGCACCGCGGATATCCCGACGTGGCTTCCGATTTCTGTTGCGCGCCGGTTTACCTCGAGGGCGACTGGTACTCGGTGGGAGGAACCAGCTGGGCCTCGCCGACCTTTGCTGGCATCGTCAACGCCGCCGGCAACCGGCAGCAATCGAGCGCCGACGAACTCACCTGGATGTACGGTGAACTCGCCAACCAGACCGAGTACGCCGCGGATTTCTACGACATCACGCAGGGATCTTCGAAGTGCAAGGTCGGGTGGGATGAATGCGCTGGCATCGGCTCGCCGCGAACTTACGTCGGCAAGTAGAGCGGAACTAAAACACGGAGCGGAAGTAAAACGCAGAGGAAGAGGGGCGTGGGCGCTGCTATAATTGAGGATTGCGCTCATGCCTCAGAAACGTCTGATACGTTCCACCACAGTTCTATCCATAAGGCGCGGCGGCAGCGTGGTGCTGGCCGGCGACGGGCAGGTCACGCTCGGCGAGTCCGTCATTAAACATACGGCAAAAAAAATTCGCCGCCTTTACAGCGATAAGATTCTCGCCGGATTCGCCGGCTCAACCGCCGACGCCTTCACGCTCTTCAGCCGCTTCGAATCGAAGCTCGAGCAGTATCACGGCAACCTCGGGCGCGCCGCGGTCGAACTCTCGAAAGACTGGCGTACCGATAAATACCTGCGCCACCTGGAAGCCCTGCTGCTGGTTTGTGACAAAGAGCAAACCTATCTTCTGAGCGGCCAGGGAGACGTGATCGAGCCCGACGGCGGCGTGGCCGCCATTGGCAGCGGGGGCCCCTATGCGCAGGCCGCCGCCCAGGCGCTGGCAACGCACACGCAGCTCAGCGCCCGCCAGATCGCCGAAGAAGCAATGAAGATTGCCGGCAAGATGTGCATCTATACCAATGATGCGATCACCGTTGAAGAGTTGTAATCTCTTGGAGCGACGGACGCCCTCGTCCGTCAAATCGAGCGAAGCTCGACGTTCCTCGATCTCGTTGAACAAATCGAGATTCTAGCTCGTTAGATCGGTCCGGCGGACGAGGGCTTCCGCCGCTCCAAGAACCTTTATGGCTATCTATTTACCTTCCAGCGCTGAAGAAGAACAGCTCGCACTCGACGAACTCACACCGCGTGAGATCGTCGTCGAGCTCGACAAACACGTCATCGGACAAAAAGATGCCAAGCGCGCCGTCGCCATCGCGCTGCGCAACCGCACCCGCCGGCAAAAACTCACGCCCGAACTCGCCGAAGAGATCATGCCGAAGAACATTCTCATGATCGGCCCCACCGGCGTGGGAAAGACCGAGATCGCGCGGCGGCTGGCCAAGCTGGCGAATTCTCCATTTCTAAAAGTCGAGGCTTCGAAGTTTACTGAAGTCGGCTATGTGGGCCGCGACGTGGAATCGATTGTCCGCGATCTGGTCGAGATTGCCATTGAAAATATTCGCGAAGAGAAGTTAGAAGATGTTTCCGACAAGGCCGAACTGAATGCCGAAGAGCGCCTTCTGGATATTCTGTTGCCGTCCTCCCAGCCGCAGCGGCCCATGGAGAGCACGACAGCTGGCGGCGTTGTGATCGACGGCAGCACCTCGCTCGCCGAATCTTCTTCCCGCACGCGCGAAAAATTGCGGCAGCAACTGCGCGAAGGCAAGCTCGACGAGCGGCAGGTCGAGATCGACGTCCGCGAACGCAACTTTCCGACCTTCGAAATCATGAGCACGCAGGGTGTTGAAGAGATGGACATCAACATCAAAGATATGCTGCCGAACATCTTCGGAGCACGCACGAAGAAGCGCAAGATGAAAGTCGACGAGGCTTTCGAGTATCTGATTCAGGAAGAAGAGCAGCGGCTGATCGATATGGATCAGGTGACCCGCGTTGCGATCGAGCGCGTGGAAAACGCGGGCATCGTCTTCCTCGATGAAGTCGATAAAATTGCGGGGCGCGAGGGTGGGCACGGTCCGGATGTTTCGCGCGAGGGCGTGCAGCGCGACATTCTGCCCATCGTCGAAGGCACCACGGTGAACACCCGCTACGGCATGGTTCGCACCGATCACATCCTGTTTATTGCGGCGGGCGCGTTTCACGTTTCGAAGCCCAGCGATCTCATTCCCGAACTGCAGGGCCGCTTCCCGATTCGCGTGGAATTGCAGTCGCTCACCATGGAAGATTTCGTGCGCATCCTGACCGAACCGAAATCGTCGCTGGTGAAGCAATATACGGCGCTGCTCGATACCGAAGGCGTGAAGCTGGAGTTCACTCCCGAGGCGCTCGATGAGATTGCCCACTTTGCCTTTCGCGTGAATGAAAACACCGAGAACATCGGCGCGCGCCGCCTGCACACGATCATGGAGCGCGTGCTGGACGAGCTGAGCTTCTCGGCCCCGGAGAGAAAAGGCGAGCACGTTATCGTTGACGCCGATTATGTGCGCAAGATGCTGACGGATATCGTGAAGGACCAGGATCTATCGAGATATATTCTGTAGCGGCTCCCTGCCTAGGAAAGACTCGTGTGGGCGCGGGCGACTCGCCCGCGCGGTTTTTGGTGCAGTGACGAGATTGCCGTCGGGAGCGTGATGATGGCGTGCAGCCAGACTGTAGTTGGGATCGATGTCGGGGGAAAGAGGAAAGGCTTCCACGCGGTCTCATTGCGAGATGGTGTTTTTGAGAAAACAAAATCGTCCTCCGATCCGGCCGAAGTCGCGGAATGGTGTCGTGAGCAGAGCGCCGACATTGTTGCGGTGGATGCCCCTTGCGGTTGGAGCCTGTCAGGCTCGTCCCGAGCGGCGGAGCGGGACTTGGCGGGGAAGAAAATTCACTGTTTTGCGACGCCTAAACGAACTCATGCTGAGGAGCACCGACGGGGATTCTACGACTGGGTCTTCAACGGCGAAGAGCTGTACCGCGAGCTAAAGATACACTATCGATTGTTTGACGGAGACAGGGGAACCCGCCCGATCTGCTTCGAAACCTTCCCCCACGCCATCGTCTGTGCGCTGGTTGGGAAGGTTGTCTCTGCGAGGCCAAAAAAGAAAACGCGTTGCAAAGTTTTGAGGGAACGGAATTACGACGTAGGGATGCTCTCCGGCGTCGACTTGGTGGATGCCGCGTTGTGCGCAGTGACTGCGGAAGAATTCCGCAACGGCTGGATTATGGAGTTTGGTGCGTGCGGCGAGGGAATCATAGTCGTGCCGGGGTCTCGCAGTTAGCCACGCCTAAGAGCAAGCGGGCGAGCCGCCCACTTCCACATTGGTGCCGGTATGGTTAAAGGCATCTAGGGTTACCTTATTGTCCTCCTGGTAAGGGTTGCACAGGCCGGGTCGCCGTGCCACACGATCTGTCTCCTCACTGATGATTCCCGATCTGGATTTTACCTCGAGGCAAATTGCGTGGTTGGATCATTCGTCGCCTCCTAGCCGTGGTAATTTCATGAATCGTGCAGCGAAAATATGAATACCGGCGGTGCTTGCCCCACTATCAGAAGGACAATCGCGTTTTGTTCATCACCTTTTCAACCTGGCATCGTTGGAGATTGCCCGAACTTGCACGGGACCTGGCGCTGGAATCTTGCATCCGGGCAAATGGGAGAAGATACATGCTCTACGCTGCGGTCGTAATGCCGGATCACGTGCATATAATCTGTTTGCCCAACCGGGACCACGATGGCGAGATATCGATTCCTGAAATTACACAAGCCGTCAAGAGTGAGTCGGCTCACAGGATCAACAAAGCCATGGGCAGGACCGGGCGTGTTTGGCAGGATGAATCGTTCGATCACGTGCTTCGTGGAAATGAGAGTTTGAGGAAGAAAGCTTTGTATATCATGGAGAATCCGGTTCGGGCTGGGCTGGCCGGCAGTTATTCGGAGTATCGTTGGCTGTGGTGGGATGGGAAGTTGTTTTCGTCTGCGGCTTAGAAAAGCAAGCGGGCGAGTCGCCCGCTTCCACATGGGCCTTTGCCGCTTTCAGGGAGACGAATGTCCACCGCTCTTTCGCACGTTTCCAAATCTGACCTCACTATTCCGCTCGATCCGCATCTCGTCGAGATTCCCGGCGCCTGGTTTCTGATGGGGTCGCCCTCCGGGCAGGATTGCGAGCGTCCGGTGCATCGCGTGTGGGTCGATACTTTCCTGCTCGCTGCCACTCAGGTGACCAATGCAGAGTACGAGTGCTTTGCGAAGTCTACCTGCAATCCTCTTCCGCCATTCTTGGCCAGCGCGAATTTCAATCATCCGCAACAGCCGGTCGTAGGAGTTTCGTGGTTCGACGCTGACCGTTATTGTTCCTGGCTGGCCGCGCAAACAGCCCGTCCGTACCGTCTTCCAACCGAGGCCGAGTGGGAGCGTGCCGCGCGCGGCGACATCGAGCAGAGAAATTTCCCGTGGGGAGACGAGCCTCCCCAATCTCTTCCCGATTACCCAACGCGCTGGTCGACAGGGCCGGAGGCGGTTGGCTGTTATGCTCCCAATGCATTCGGCCTTTACAACATCTGCGACAACGTTCACGAGTGGTGCAGCGACTGGTATGACGCAAATTATTACGCAACTGCGCCGGAGCGCAATCCCGCAGGCCCGAAGCAAGGCCCGCGCAAGGCTTCGCGCGGCGGATCGTGGCGGCATCATGTGAAAGTTTCGCGCTGCTCGGCGCGGTCGAGTATCCCTCCGGAATTTCAGTACGCGGATTATGGATTCCGCGTGGCTTGCAGTTTGTAATCTTCCACCTCTCAGCGGCGAAAACCGAACACCGCTTTCCCCACCCGATATCTTTCGCGGAACGCCTCATACCAAATCCTTGGGCTTCCAAGTACAATCCAGCTTCGGCGCATGCGAAAAGCGGCTCTACTTTTCAACTCTGATTCGGGCGGCAGGCGGGGGCGGCGTAGAGCCCAGTTGGATTCCGTGCTGGCAATGCTGCGCGACGAAGGCGTCGAGGCGGAGTTGTTCTTGCCCGAGTCGCCCGCGCAGGCTCGCGGCATGGCGCGTCAGGCCTTAGCCGATGGATGCGACACGGTTTTCGCGGGCGGCGGCGATGGCACGATCCACAACATTGCACAGGTGCTGGCCAACACTCCGATTGCGCTGGGCATTCTGCCCATGGGCACGGCGAATGCGCTGGCGCACGACGTGGGCTTGCCGATGAATGTCGCGGCAGCCGCGCGGGCTGCGTTGCACGGCGTGCCGCGGCGTGTGGCCGTGGGCCGTGTGCAGTTTGTAAATCTGTCGGGCGAGCCGGAGTCACGGTTCTTTGTGGTCGCCGCCGGCGCCGGAGTGGATGCGCATCTTTTTTACAAGCTGCATAGCGGAGTCAAACAGAACATGGGGATGGCCGCCTACTACGCGAAGGCGTGGAATTTGTGGTTCTCGCATGTCATGGTCCGCTTTCGCGTCGATTTCGCGGAGACGGGCGCGCGAGACCGGCAAAGCGCGGATGTGACCGAGTTAATCGCAGTGCGCATACGGAATTTTGGCGGCGTCCTCAGGGAGTTCGCCCCAGGGGCTTCGCTCGACCGCAACGATAATCGGCTGATTTATTGCCGAACCGCGAGCCGTCTTGCCTTCCTTCATTATGTAACGCAGGGACTTCTAGGCCGGAGATGGAAAATAAAGGGAATCGATCTGGCGCATAGCGAGCAGGTTTCGCTGTCCTATCTGGAAGCTTCTGACGGAAAGCGGCGCGAAAAAATCTATATCGAAGCCGATGGAGAGCTGGTGGGCATGTTGCCCGCCGAGATCACCGCGGTTCCGGACGCGCTCACTTTGCTGGTGCCCGCGCCGTGACGATTCGGTCAGCGATCGCCGGGCGCGTTTGGCAAATCCACACCCATCCAAATAGAATCTTCCAACCTGCTTGGAACCAATCACACATTTCCTTACGGGCGCGTGCATGGGCCGCGCCGGGCTCAATCGCAAGACGGCGCTGGCAACCGCTACGTTGACGCTGGCCGCCGAGGCTCCTGATCTCGATGTACTCAGCCGGCTGAAAGGCTCTGCATTTGGATTCGCGCACCATCGCGGCTTTACGCATTCTTTCCTCGGTGTTCCGATCGATGCGGCGGTGGTGCTGGGATTTATCTATCTGGTCTGGCGCTTGCGCGGGCGCAAGGTGAAAGGTCCCAACCTGCCGCCGCGGTGGGGACTGCTTTATTTCTACGCGTGCCTCGCTGGCCTCAGCCATATCTTGCTCGACTTTACCAATAATTATGGAGTGCGGCCGTTCTGGCCTTTTTCCGAAAAATGGTACTCGTGGGACATTGTTTTTATTTTTGAGCCGATCATGTTCGCGATCCTGCTGCTGGGATTGATCATGCCGTCACTGTTCGGACTGATTGACCAGGAGATCGGTGCGCGCGACCGCGGACCGCGCGGGCGGATCGCAGCGGCGCTCGCGCTCATCGGTGTGGTGCTGATGTGGGGCATGCGCGACTTTGAGCACCGGCGCGCCGTTGCCGCATTGAGCGCTCAAACCTATCATGGAGCGGAGCCGTTGCGAGCGTCGGCGTATCCGGCATTGAGCGATCCCTTTCAGTGGTACGGAGTCGTGGAAACTCGCGATTTTTTTGTTCTGGCGCCGGTCAACTCGCTGGGACCCGAGATCGATCCGGAAAATAATATGAGAATCCTCTACAAGCCAGAGGAGACACCGATTACTTTGGCGGCCAAGAAGTCGTATTTGGGACGCGTTTACTTGGATTGGGGCCAGTATCCGATTACCGAGACGGAGACCCTCGAGCCGCCGGGAAGCGGATACGTTGTCTATTTTCAGGATTTGCGCTTTGTGCAACTACCGGGATTGTTTAGCCGTGGAAAGACGCGCCGCGCGTTGGGAGCTGGCGTTCAACTCGACCAGAACCTGCATGTGGTGGGAGATCTATTTGGGTCGGGTGAGAGTCGGAAGTTGTCGCCAGAACCGCAGTAAGCAAGGGATGGTGGCGGTGCAGTTTGAGTTGTAACCTCAAAATCCTTAAGCGGCGTCATCCT
>CAZGXY010000046.1:0-60869 GCA_964530145.1 uncultured Acidobacteriaceae bacterium
GCGCAGTCAGCTCTTCGCGCGAAAAAGCCGGAATCCATGACCCATCTTCACCGCGCCGGGCGCTGACTTTGGTGACAATGGTCAGATCGTCCGGATACGGAGACAGCGCTTTTCGTATGATTTGGTTCGTGACATGAGGACCATAAAAATCAGCGGTGTCGATGTGGTTCACCCCGCTCGCAACGGCCTCTTGCAGCACGGCAATCGCTTCCTCGACATCTCGGGGAGGCCCCCACACCAACTTGTCGCCATCCCGGCCCGCAAGTTGCATGGCGCCGTAGCCCATTCGGTTCAGATTCATAGCTGTCCCGGGGAGTGTGAAGCTGCGCACAAGCTCAGTTTGTTGAAGCATTCGGTTCCTCCAGCGTTTCTCGTGCATCTAAGATCATTGGATGAAGGATTCTTCAGGTTTGGACTTCGCATTATGTCGACAAACACGATAACTGCATTTGAGCCAAGAAAAACGCCCACTCAAGCAAGGTCCACAGTCACCGTGGACGCGATTTCCGAGGCGGCTGTTCAGGTTTTGCTCACCCATGGGGCGGAGCGATTGACCACCACACGGGTCGCCGATCGGGCGGGAGTTTCGGTGGGAACCCTGTATCAGTACTACCCCAATAAGCAGTCATTACTCTTTGCGGTGCTAGAAAATCATTTCAATAAGGTGGCATCAAGGGTTGAGGCAGCCTGTGAGAGTTCCCGCCACAAGACCCTGGCTGACATGATTAGAGAAATGGTAGAGGCGTTCGTCGACGCGAAAATGCAACGCGCAGATATCTCCGTCGCGCTCTACCGCGTCGCGGCCGACGTGGGTGGGCCCGCGTTGGTCAAACAGGTCAGCCAGCGGACCCGCAAAGCGGTTGAGACAATGCTTGAGACAGCCCCGGACATCAAGTCTCCGCCAGACAAATTCGCCATAGAAATCATGCTTTCAGCGATGGGAGGCGCGATGCGTTCTCTGCTTGAGTCTGGAGCATCCCCAGCCACGGTCCAGAAAGCACGAGAGCAACTCGTGCTCCTTTGCCAGTCATACATGGCCGCCGCGACAACGAAACGCGCTTAGACCAGTCGCCGCAGTTGTTGGCAAGAGTCTTTCGGAGATGACCTCCCGCGTGGGCCGTCATTCCGGAAGTCGGGCGTGAACGGGCTTCGGGGAGATGAGATTACTCCTGATAAGTCGGCTTCTCGTCACGAAGTCAACGACTGAAGAGAAACGCGTTCGTTGGGGCCGATCACGAGCCAGGCGGAAGCGGTAAAAAAAACTCCGGAGCCATCTGTACCGCGAGTTTCTCGAAAAACATGCCCACGGGCAGCACGAGTAGTCCCTGCTCATACATATTCAAATGAAAATCTCCGTGCCGGCTCTGGCCCGAAGCATCTCGTAAATCCTAGCCATGAGCCGGGTCCAGGGGGTCGCGTTTTTTTAGCTCGCTTTCGTCTTTACGTCGGGCTTTCGGAAGGCGGCTTCTCCTGCGCCGGACACCTTGACCCACTTCGGGTCGGGCAAGGCATCTGCGTCATAGTTGTCGTGCCAGTTCCACCACTTGTACGGTGGGGTCTGGGGGTAACCCTCTGGCGAGTCCTCCCAAATCTCCTGACGCCCGAGTGGCGTGAGGTCGAGATAGCTCCAGGTGGTCCCCATTGCCTCGTCGCCGCGGTTGTTGATGAAGTATGTGCGGAACACTTTGTCGCGGTCGCAGAAGAACACGTTGTGGCCGTGCCATTCATCAACGCCGAAGTCCTTGTCGAAGCTGTCAGTCATGGTGTACCAGGGCATCTCCCAACCCATTCGCGCCTTCAGGCGCGCGATGTCCGCCTGCGGCGCGCGTGAGGCATAGACAAGAGTGGTATCGCGAGCATTGAGATGGGCCAGGTGACAGACCTGATCGGCGCCCAGCGAGCAACCGCGGCAGGCGTGCTCGGGCCAGCCGAACACCCCGGGTTCGAAGAAGGCCCGGTACACGATCAACTGCCGGCGGCCCTCGAACAGGTCGAACAGGCTAACCTTACCCTTAGGCCCATCGAACTCGTAGTTCTTCTCCACCGCCATCCAGGGCATCCGCCGGCGTTCGGCGGCCAGCGCGTCACGGGAGCGAGTGAAGGCCTTCTCCTTCACGAGGAGCTGCTGGCGCGCAGCCTCCCACTCCTGCTGCGACACGATCGGGGGTGTATTCATCGCGGGTTTTCCTTTCCCGTGCTCTTTGTTCATCGACATTTTCATTTCTCCTTCTTATTCAGATTCGGGGTGATTTCTTCGCTCCGTTTTTTTGCGGGAAGCTTCACAGCCAACGCTGCTAGACCGCCGGTAGAAACCGCCCCCGCGACGACTAATCCCATAGTTGCCAAACAGAATGGACACATGATTGACCTCCTTGGTTGCAAAGCGTGACCGCTAAGCCGCCTCTATGGTTGATCTTTTACGCTGCCCCTTTGCTTATGATGCGACGGCCTGTGCTGGTAAGAACGCAGCAAGTTGACGCTCGAACGCCTTGGCTACGCCGGTGCGCCAGCCCTCCGCGATGGACTGAGACATCGGATCGGGAAAGATATCCTCTTCACCATTCTCCAATCCGTCGAAGATGCCCGCCGCGACTGATTCAGGCGAGGCCTTCGGAATCTCGAAGCCTCGCGTCATGTCGGTGTCAACGGGGCCCAGAAGGACGCCGTGGACCGTTACACCCTGGCCCCCGAGCAGCGCTCTCAGTGATTGCGTCATGTTGAACGCGGCCGCCTTCGAAATGGAATAGGCGGGTATAACCGGTAACGGGGCGAGCGCATTCAGGGACAGGTTGTTGACGATGGCTCCTTTTGAGCGCTTTAGCAACGGCAGGGTTGCGCGGATCACATGGAACGGTCCGAAGAGGTTTACGGCCAGGCTTTGCTCAATGGCGCCTGAATTGCTCAGATCGTCGTAGAGAGCGATGCCCGCATTGTTGATGAGGATATCGAGAGACTCGACTCTCTCGACTGCTTCCTGAATCTGTGCAGAGTTGGTTACATCCAGGGTCAGGGGCGTGACACGCCGATCTGAGTGGGCCAAGGGCTGGCGCGTACCGGCATACACCCGCTTTGCACCTCTTCTCAAGGCTTCCTCGACCAGCGCCTTTCCGATACCGCGATTGGCCCCGGTCACTAGCACCGTTTTGTTTGCGATTCTCATCGTCATTGTCTTTGTCATCGTGAACCTCTCGGGCGGCGAAGCTTAATCGCTAAGCCGCTTCTTTAGGTATGACGAGTGAAGAGAGTCGATTTCGACAAAGCAAGTAAAACAATCAGCCTCGCCTTTGGAGCAGAAACTGTCTCACTGCGAGGTCCTCGGCTAGACCAATCGCCCGGTCGAAGGCATCCAAGGCCTCAGGTGTTTTCCCCAGCCGTTGCAACAGGTGAGCGCGAACCGCCCAGTAGGGCTGATAGGCCGAGATCGTATCCGCGTCGATCCCATCCAACGCTGCCAGTCCTGCTTCGGCTCCCTTCGCTTCGGCTACGGCCGCGGCGTATCCAGTTCGCGTGCCGAGCGTCGGTGATATCCGGATCAGCTGTTCATAGAACATCATGATCGCGTTCCATTGAATCCCGCCGCTCCGCGCCCGCTCGGCATGTACCGACTGAATCGCAGCTTCGAGTTGAAAGCGGCCGGTGCGACCGCGACTCGACGCCTCGCCGAGACACCGTTCCGCCTCTTCGATCAAGGGCAGAGACCAGTTCTGGCAGTCCTGCTCCGAGAGAGGCACGTACCGGCCGTCCGTCCGCCGCCGCGCCGCTCGGCGGGCTTCGCAGTGGAGCATCAGAGCCAGCAGACCGTGGACCTCTGCTTCCTGGGGCATCAACTGCAGAAGAACCCGAGCGAGCCAAATCGCCTCCTCGGCGAGATCGCGCCCACGTTGGTCGACTCCGGCCATGTCATCCCAGCCAATTCCGAAGGCGGCGTAAATCGCTTCCAGCACCGCATCAAGCCGCTGCGGCAAGTCGCGCTCCTGCGGGATTTCAAACCGAATACCCCCGTCGCGGATCTTCGTCTTGGCCCGCGCCAGACGCTGCCCCATCGTGGCGGGCGAAATCAGGAACGCGTGGGCAATGCGCGAGGCATCCAGGCCGAGAACGGTCTGGAGCATGAGTGGAGTGTGCATCGCCGGATTAATGGCCGGATGAGCACACACAAAGAGCAGCTTCAATCGTTCATCCGGAAATCCCGGGGACAAAGTCGTGGCCTTGGATTCCTCTCTGAGCAGAATGAGCGTGGGCTCACTGGCCTCGGCTACTTGCCGATGACGAACCAGGTCGATAAAAGACCGGCGCGCCGTCGTCAGCAGCCAGGCCTCTGGATTTTGTGGCACGCCGTCTCTCGGCCAAGTTTCGAGTGCTGCTACCAGCGCATTACTGAGAGCATCCTCCGCGCTCCCCACGTCGCGCGTATGCGAGGAAAGGTATGCGACCAGGCGACCGTAGGACTCGCGAGCCACACGTTCGATAGTCCGATGAGTGTTCCGGCGAGTGCTCTCTTGTTCGCTTCCGCTCATCCGGTGACTCGACGCTTGAATTCAGGCGAAACGGGCCGGACCTCCACGGCACCGATCGAGGCGGCCGGGCAGCGCGCTGCCCATTCGAGCGCCTCGTCAAGCGAGGGAAGCTCCAGGATTGTGAATCCCCCCAGTTGCTCTTTGGTATCCGCGAAGGGACCATCCTGTACACGCCGCTTTCCATCCTTCAGTCGAACCGTGGTAGCCGTCTCCGGCGGTTGCAGTGGACTGCCACCGACGTAGATGTCGGCCTCGACGAGGGCTTTGTAGTACGCTCGCCACGCACCGAGGTAGGGATCATTTTCGTTCGCATTCCGTGCGGCAAAAGCTTCTGATGACTCAAAGATCAGCAGGGCGAATTGCATTTCCTTTTCTCCCTCTGGGAACAATATTGATTTGTACTCCTGAATGTATGACGGATGAAACCCGGCATATTAGACAGATTTCAAAAAATCTTGAGAAGTTTCAATCGGGCAAGCCCCTGGTCGCTCATCCTCAAAGATGAGGCTGGCGATCCAGAAGCGTCCGTGAGCATGCACAATCTGGAACGACTCGATGCCTCGCGAGGATGGCTTCGCGTCGTCCTTCGCGTCCCGGCTTCCCTTCTGTACTCCACACCTCGACAAGATTGCCAAACTCCTCGACTCGCTTCTCGATGCTGCGCTCGAAGACAATTGGTCAATAAGGCAGATTCCGGAAACCGTCACTCCTGTCAGCAACTGCTCGAATTGGCACGAGATGCCGAAGCCAAAGAGAACGCAGTCGCTCCACAAGATTCGGCACTCAACGACCTCGATCAGGAAGTTCTTGATGGAATCCTCAAGCGTTTCGATGTCGATGAAGGAATTGCAAAAGAGACAAACAATGACGATCAATCCCCATGAATATCAGGCCCTCTGCCGTCATGACTTTTACACCTTCATGCACCGCGGCTTCCGAGAGCTGAGCCCACAGACGAATTCCGATGAGGCAATAGAGAATCCCAAGACGAAGGGTGGCTACGGCTGTCGACGCACCTTTCGACACTTGTCGTGCGACACAAGTGTCGTAACTCTGACACTGCCACAGTTCGAACAGGGACTGGCGCCGGCTACGGACTTCGAAGTCCGAAGCTTCACCCTTTGGTTGCAGTGCAAGAGGCCTCTTCGGGCTTCAGGTAGTTCGGGCTCTTGCAACATGCGTCAGTGAGGAACTTCAGTACCAAATTAACCTCATGTGACTTTGGGATCTTCTTGCATGAGTCTCGACCGGCAATGTCGACGGTTCTTACAACAGAGGAACCGTCTATCCAAACCTTCTGTCAACTGTTGAAGATAGAGCCGGTCACGTCAGCAGGGTTTTGGTGAGGCCGGGAACACTTTGGAGGGTTCCTCGCATTCGTGAGCCTCAAACTCCGCTCGCATACGCAGAAGTCTGTCACCGCCCTCCCCGCCGGTCTCTGCCGGAGTGCTGAACCGGCGCTTACAGATGGTGCAGCGGGAGGTAGCCGCATTACCTAAAGGAAGCTGAATGAACTGCAGGGTTCTTGTGCGCTTAGGCATCAACTGGCTCCATCGGGATCGACCATCGAAAGGCAGGAGAATTGGGCATGCATCAGTTACTGATAGTGTTCTCTTCCGTTAGCAGAACATCGGAGGGATGTCGCTACCCTTCCGAAGTATCTTCCCGCTTTCTAAGTGCGCGCTGCAGAGTTTGATTCAATGCTGCTCTAGTCTGCTCGTATTCGACGGGAGAGATAGTTCCTCGCTGGTATTCAAGTTCGACCTCAAAAAATTCCTGCTTTAGCCCTTCGAGCAGCAAGAAGTTTGGCCCTCCAGCATTCACCGCATTGCGCTGTTCGATTCTCGCGCTGGGAAGCAGAGCCTTGTTCTGGTCCGCCTCGCGATAGCGGGAGGCTGCCGATGCGGACGCCTGGTGAGCCGCAGATTGCTGACGCGATGCAATTACACCTGCGCTTACGATCAAAGTTCCGGCTAATCCCCCGAGCACATACCAGCGATATTTCTGCAACGGATCTGGCGCGTCGATGGGTGGTCCCAGTCCTCCACCGGGTGCATTTCCGGATGAAGTACCCGTGCCCGTGCCGTCGGGTTGGCCGCTCTGCGCCTGAGACTCTTGATTAGAATCAGCGTTTTGCGGTGGAAATGCGCCTTGTCCTGCGATTTGTAACGATAGCAACTGGCCCGCCGCCACATTGGAAGCCATCTGTACTACCGCGTCAGGTTCGTCGGTATCACTGGCAGCTTGAAATGGCGATCCCGGAACGGGGTTCAACTGCATCGTTTTGGGAACGATAACCATGAACTGCTGAACAGGCGCAGCCAACCTGAGCGAGATATTGCCAGCACCGGAATATGGAAGCTCGTAGTCGACTTCAAACCGGGTGTCGCCCGGTCGCAATGGAAAAATAAAGGCATAGAGGTGATCTTTACTGTTACCTTCGGCCACAGGAGCGAGGGCAAGTGGCTGTCCGCCCGCAGTCATTGCAGACCCTTGCACGATGCTCGCACCCTCCGGCAGGTAAAACTCGAGACTCCGCTCATTCATCTCAGTACGTGGTGGCCGAGAGGAATTCTGCACGGAAAACATCCGTTGGACGATTAGCTTTCCCTGACTCGTCTGCAAGTGCGTGATGTCGGCAGCCGTTGAAATGCCTTCGACTTTCTGCGCCGAATCATAGACCTGAACTTCTACAGAAGTTGTACCGGGAGGAGCCAGGCGGTGATAGGTCACGCCTTGGTGAATCACGCGCACTAAGTGCGGTGACTGAATATCGTCGAGCTTGAAACTGAAATTACCTCGGCTGTCAGTCTTGGAACGGGCCGCTTCCTCCATCCCCTGGCCGAGTTTGAGCAGGATGACATCATCTTTCGCGCCAGGTTTGTTCTCGGTCAAGTTGGTGACCGCTCCGGTAAGAATCTGGCCAAACGAGAGGGCGGCGCTGAATATCAGCGATGCGAAAATGTATAACAGCGCCCGAAGATTTCCGGGGAAACGGCTGCGAAATAGGAGGGGAACCTGCCTAGAGACAAACTGACTATCGTGCCAAGTATCTCCAACTGCTTTAGACACCGGCGCGTGAACTAAGCGCATGATTATCCCGAGTTCTCTATAAAATAATTTCGGGTCCCAAAATCTGTCTGCAACTGCCAGGTTTTGGAACCCTATTTTGTTCTCTTATCGCGTTGGGGGAATAAACGTGGCTGTAGTCGTTCCGTCTGGAATTGTGATTTCCTGTATTGGCAAAGACCTGCTTGTGGCGGGATGTTCATTTCCGGTATAGGTGAAATCCGCCGTCGTGGTTCCACCCGCTTTGACGTCCACCGTCTGGGTTAGCGGTCCATAGACCTGGTGCCAGACCTCAATTGTCTGCTTACCGGCCGGTACATTTTCAATCTTGAACTTGCCGCTGTCGTCGCTGACGGCGAAATATGGGCTGGAAACGATTCCAATATAGCCAGACATCCAGGGATGAACGTTGCACTTTACGTGCAACATCACTTCTTCAGATTTCAGCGGGACGTTGAAGGTGAGACCCGCCCCGGGCTGGCTCTGATTGAAGTCGTACTTCTTCGAAGGGTCGACGGCGTGAATGTTGTGCAGAGTGGAATCATCGTTCTTTATGATCAGAGTCTGGCCGACTTGCGCGGCCAAAATATCGGGATGGTACATGCATCCTTGTTGATCGATGGTGACACTGCCGGAACCGCCGTGCGCCTGTGGAAAGGAACCCTGGACATAAACAAACACGCTTGCCAGGCCTCCGTCGCTGCTCCGATCGACGAGAGGCAGAAAGACGCGCTTTCCCGCGTTGATCTTGAGGCAATTGGGATCGGCACCCATTCTGATAGGGGGATTGGGGGCTGGTGTCGCAGTGAGGTGAATCGTACCGACCACCGTGCCTCCCTGACCCCACGCCAAACCGACGGCTAAGATGAAGACCGCGATACTGATGAAACATCTTTGAATCCGGGGTATACAGGTTACTTGCATTTAAGCCTCCGTGAATTTTGATTATGCTCTTTGCTTTACTTGCTGGCAACAGGAGCCGAGTTGCCGGCAGCCAGTTCGTGCTTGGATCGTGCTACTAGATATTGATAGATCAGCGCTATCTGGTCTTCCGAAACTGTCCCACGCAACGGCGGCATGCCTTTTTGCGCGCGCCCGTTCATCACGATGTACTTGAAACCGATAAACTGAAACCTCCGAATCGATATTAACAAGTTAACCGGGGCAAGAGCGCGGTCCCAAACCGCATACTGCCCGTGACACCGCGCACAATTTTGCTGAAACACCTGCTGGCCCCGTTCTGCGCCTTTCATGCTGAATGTCGGTGTCGGCGTATTGAGCAGATCTCGCATGTGCACCGGGACCAATAGCTCCCCTGGTAGAACACCGAAGGAGTCGAGGTCGTCCGAAACAGAGGCGGCACACGGGTTCGCATTTCCCGTCGACGCCTCGGTGTAGGGGGCCGGAGCCGGACCCGGCCGATCCACGCTATACAGGGATATTTTGTCTTCCAGCCCCAGATCACTCAGCGCTGCTCCAGCGAGCGGCGCCCAGACAATGGCGGCGTCAGTTTTTCCAGCGCCAAGATCCACAACAGGCTGCACCGGCGATTGATCGGAGGCTTTCACCCGCTGGACATTTGCGATATGCAGATCGCTGGCAATAGCTGCGGACTCCGGGTCATCGTTAATTTCGACGGAGAGATTCTGTATCTCCGGGGAGGTGGCGGACGTGATTTTGTCTTTCGCGCTGCCTCCCAGCACCAGCACATAGGTTTTCTGGTACTTCGGGACCTCGGGAAGTGTTTTCTTGAGCGTGTCGGGCTGGGCCAGAATCCCCTTGCAAGGCGATGCCTGTGACGTTGCAGCTTGATCCTGCATCGCCGCATCCAGTTCCGCGCTGGTTGTCCGTGCACTCAGATTCGTTCCCCGGAATCCAGCCAGCGCAAGAAGCGCTGCTATCACGACAAAAAGCCAGAGTCGTGACAGCCTGGCGGTCTTGAATACGTGGTTCTTGCGCATACTCATTAGCTCACTGTCCTTTATAAGCCAATCTTCAATCGAAAATACGCAAGGTTCGCGTGATAGTAGGGTGGAAGCAGTCCACCCATCAGCAGGTTCGTCCCTGGGATATTGTTTACGCCGGTAAGGAAATTGAAGGAGTCAAACTGGTTTACGTAATTGAATCCGACGTAGTTGTAATCGTTGTCATGCCAGAATTCGTACTGGTACCCGGCGTCCAGAGCGACCGTTTTGCTGAATTTGTATTCCAGTTCGTTGTTGATTGTGAAATTGGTGACACTGTCAACATTGTTGAAGTTCGTGGGCGTGAATGGATCATCCACGCCCCCACCGCCAGAATATGATTGCGTCCCGTGACTCTTCGAAAATGTGAATGACAAGGTGTTGTGAAAACGCTTCGGAATAAAGTAGCTATCCACTCCCACTCCCACCGTGTTATAGGCGTCCTGCGGAATTCCGAACCAGTTACAAGAGGAGGCATAACCGGGAGCGAGGGTGTAAGGATCGCATGCGTCGCCCGGCTCGAAGGGACGATCATGCAGCTTCAGGTGGAACTGTTCGTAACTGTAATCGGCAAAGAACGCCACCTGGTCGGTGGCGTCGTAGCTGTAGTCCACACCGTAAGCCTGGTGCGAATTGTTGAGCACACCGAATTTCTGGCCGTCGAACTGCGTCTCTCCAAAAAGTCCGTGCGTAGAGACGCTCATCGAGTCTCCCAGCGCGAATGTCGCCATCACCTGGACGTCATCTTTATGGTAGGGCGCCTCGTCAAATTTGTGCAGAAACGGCAGTGCTGTATATTCGTCGCCATCGCCCTCCGCGATGTGCGCCTCATTAAAGTGATAGGCGGAAGCCGTGCGCTCTGTGTGTTCATAAAATGATTTGAGATCCAGCCACTGCTTGGCCTTGGTGTCGTACGAAACCTTCACCTTGTTATCGTCCATATACTTGACTTCGCGATAGCGGCGATCCCAGTTTTCAAGCGTATAGGTCAGACCGATCTTGCTGTCGCGGCCGATGTCATAGCTCGCGCCAAGAGTTGCCGTTTGCCGGGTATAGCCGATATCTAGATTACTGAACACATCCCCAACTGACTGGGGAGTGCGGACATCCTGGTCCTCACGAACAAAGTCAGAGATAATGAACCGTGGAGTGGTCACGGCATTGCGATAAGCACGGTACTCCAAATTCAAATGCAGACGATCGGTCGGCTTCGCGTTCCACCGCAATTGCGCGTTTTCGGTGTTGATCCTGCCTTCCGTCGTCGCCCGCGGAAGTGCAGCTGGATCGGTGGCATTGAACGGGGTTCCCGCTGTGTTGTAGACGGTGTCGGCGGTGTTGGTGGAAAACGGTTGAAGGGTTTGGTTTGAATACATTAAACCTGTAGAAAGTGTCCAACTGAGCGAGCTGTCCCAAGGCAAATCCTTTATCACCATCATGGCGGTAGGTTCGTAGAGTTGGTTGCTTGGGTAGAGCGCCATGCGCCCCGCCGCGGGGCCGCAGTCGTAAGTGCCTACAAGATCGGCGCAGTCGGTGACGCGGTAAGGATTGCTGAAGGTCTGAGTTTGAACGTGATTGTCGAACAGGTTCGTCCTGAATCCTGCCAGGAAATAAACGCGGCTATCATCCTTATTCCACTCGGCGCTGACGTGGAGGTCGTACTGGTCGTAATGAACTGCCCAGGGAATTTCGACAAACTCGGAAAATCCAAAAGACGCGCTCCACGGCCTTTCGCCGTCCCTGGATTCGTCATTCGCTCCAAACTTGATTTGCCACGGGAAGGTCGCGGCGATGGTTACGTCACCACCGACCTTTTCGCGCTCATGCGCTAAGTCGACCGATTGACCCTGCTGACTGACGTAGGCCGACAGCTTGGCATCCGCATCGGGAACCGACGTTGAATTCTGAATGTCGCTTCGAATGCTATTCGAAATAGTCAGATTGCCGGTGCCAACGCCCGAGTACAATGAACGTGCCCCGAACATATAGTTATGCGGAACTTGAGTGTCATAGAAATTGACGAAGATCTTCCCGGCTGTGCCACCTTCGAGGTTCAGGTCCTCGTCTCTCCGGCCCAGGTTACGCCCAAGAACATTTAGATAATTCGTACCATCACGGAAGTGCGCTTCGACGCCGGCGACCACTCCATCGTGTACGTCACGAAACTCGTTAAATTTCGAAGAGTTTGGGTCCGTATAGACCACAAAATCAGCTAGTGAAACCTTTACCGACCAATTCCGGGTAGCTAACAGCGTGCGGTCGAAATCGGGCACGACCGGCGAAAAGTTGGAGAACAAACGGGGTCGGGATGACGGAGGTAGCTGCTGAAGATCCGGCAAATCCGCCAGGAATTGCGGCATGCGCAATCCAGCGTTGGGCCTCACGCGGGGATCGATGTCATCTTGAGTGGAATACACCGCCCACGGCGGGAAGTTAGAGCCGGGCTCGTTCGCATCTTCTGCCACCTGCGCACGCCCCAACTCGCCTGGCGGAGGCGAGTTTCGATCCGCACTTGTCGATGAACCTCCCGAACTCGCGGCCTCGCCTGCACTTGTGCTTCGATCCGTTGCCGGGGGCAGCATGTCCGGCATTAACCCGGAGTGAGGCCCTATATTCAGCAAATGAGGTTTCTGCAATTCGAAAGGAGAGCGGCGTGACGAGTAGAGTGGTGGCGCTCCTGACTCGGCCTCCGGAGTACTATCGGGTACAGCTGCACCGGATAAGGCGGATGCGCTGCCGGAACTGGAGCCATCGTCCGCGACGGCCGTCGACGCATTCGGTGTCTGCGCCCAGGCTGCAGGAGCATACTTTCCGAACACCAGCACTCCGACCGCAAGCAATAATACCGGAAATCTAAATGGAACCCGCCGATTCATTCCCCCCCCTCGTGTCATTACAGTGCCCCACTCAGCGATGGAAAAATTTTCCCGAAGGATGATTACTGCCGTGAATCATGATGTGACAGTTCGTACAGGCTCGGTACTGGAGCATAGCAGGCTGTTGATAGACGCTTGTGCCCTGGCCTGCAGGTATTGTCAGAAGCTGCCCGGGATGAAATACGTTCGAGTGGCAACGCTGACAAAGCATCGGCTTCTTGACGACCAGCAAGGGTTCGTGTGAGGTGCCGTGGGGATCATGGCAGTTGAGGCAACTCTCGCGAACCGGCGGGTGTTCAAAAAGGAAGGGTCCGCGCTTCTCGCCATGACACTCGTAACACTTGTCATTCACCGAGTTCGCCGCGATTAACCTCTCAGTCTGCGTGCCGTGGGGATTATGGCAGTTGGTGCAGACCAGCTTTCCTTCCCGAAGAGGGTGATGGGAGGGTTTCAGCAAAGCGGTGCGGATTTGTTGGTGGCACCTGGTACAAAGCTGCAACTGGGTAGGCTCCGCCAACAACTTGAGATTTCCGCCATGAATCCGGTGGCAATCAACGCAAGCCAGCTTGGCTTCATCATGCTTGCTGCCGTGCCATAGCGCTACATAGCCGCGGGTGTGACATTGCAGACAAACCGCATTCTTAGCGGCGGTTGGGCGGTCTTTCGCGAAATTCATCAGGCCGCCAACGCCGCGTCCGCCTCCGCCGCCTACGTGATTGGAAGCCGGACCGTGGCAACTTTCGCATCCCTCATGCGCCCCCGGGGTATTCTTGTTGCCGCTCATGCTCATCGGTATGTTCTGATAACTAATGAATTTGTCGTAATGGCAGCGCGAACAGAGTTCCTCGCCGACGAATGTCGGCGCAGGAACCGGCGGAGTGGCGGGGGCGCCTTGTGCGGACTGACCCTGCGCGGGCTGGGCTTGTTCGGGTTGGGCCTGTACGGGCTGAGCCTGTGCAGGCTGACCCTGTGCGGGCTGGGCCTGATTGCCCGCAGTGGGCGCCGGCGCAGGAAGAATTGCAACCACAGGAGCCGCTTGCGGGGCAGCTTTCGCTACCTGCGCGCCATTCGTTGGATTGTTAGGCGGCGAAGAGGCCTGCGAAGCTGCCCGTGCGCCCAGCGACACTCCTGCAGCAATCCCAAACGCACCGGCAAAAAGAGAGATCGCGCGTAACCGCGCAAACCAGACGCTCCGGTCAAAGACCAATCAGCCCCCTCCACCCACAGTGATTAGCAGTACACACGCAATTCCAAAGCCATATCGACTAAACGACAAAATGCTTTAGCCTGACGAGTCAGATTGAGCAATTTAGTTACTACAGCCGATTTGATTTGCAAGTACGCGAGTGTGCATTTGTGAGCATGTGATCGAAAGTAAACACCAGCGAGCGAAAGATCATTGAGTGCACCTTGCGTGAATCGTGCGGCAATGAAACTCGACCCGCCAGAACCTGGGGCTCGAGCCGCATCCGACTGTAGATACGCCTGAAGCGTCACTCGAACGCCTAATCCAACAATGGCAGTTGAGCGGAATACTCCGATCATGGGCGCCGCAGTTCTCAATGAAACTCCTGGATCCGAAAGTCAGGCGTAGCGTCGTAGCCGTACATAGAGTTGCGTCCTGCTTAATCCGAGCATGCGTGCAGCCCGCGCTTTGTTGCCGCCACTTTCGCGGAGAGCACGCTCGATCATCTGCCGCTCAATAACGCTGATCTCGTTCATTTCCGGATGTTCGTCAATGCCGGCTTGGAACGAAAGGTGCTCCACATCGATAACATCTCCGTCAGATAGAATCGAAGCTCGCTCCACAACATTGCGCAATTCCCGTACATTCCCCGGCCAATGGTAGCCCCACAGTTCATTCTGGGCCGCATGAGATATCTCGAGGATTTTTCCGTTGCCGCCGCTCGCCTCGGAAAGGAACTGATATGCCAGGGGCAAAATGTCGTCCTTGCGGGACCGCAACGGTGGGATTGAGATTTCGAATACGCAAAGCCGGTAGTAAAGATCTCCCCGAAATTTCCCGATCCGGACCTCGTTCTTCAGATCTTTGTTGGTCGCTGCAATTACCCGAATGTCTGCTCTCTGGGAACGGGTGCTCCCCAAAGGTTGAAACTCGCGGGTCTCCAGCACTCTCAGGAGTTTAGCTTGCGCACCCCAACTCATTTCCGAAAGCTCGTCAAAAAAAATAACGCCTCCGCAGGCCATGTCGACGTACCCGCGTTTCTTGTGGTACGCCCCGGTGAAGGCACCCCGCTCAAAGCCGAATAATTCGGATTCGAGAAGGCTGTCAGGAAGCGCGGCGCAGTTTACTGCAACAAAGGGACCATCCTTACGCGACGATTGGCTGTGAATGCTGCGTGCCACAACCTCCTTGCCAGTGCCCGTTTCCCCAACCAATAAAACGGTGGTATCGGCGGACGCCACCTGCTTCGCAGATCGCATTACCCGATTCCAGGCCGCCGAGCGTTCGCGAGATTGGCCCGCGCGCTGCTGGGCCCGGGCGGCCTCTGAGGGTCGAGAGCCTGAAGAAGCCGACCCTTGGGGCAGTGTCTCCCCAAGGCTAGGTATCAACTTCTCTCTTGAGACCGCGACCGCGCAAAGCTCGGCGATCCGCTGCGCATTCGGAACGTCCCGGCGATGAAACGCGTTGCCTCGCTTTGACCAAAAAACGAATCCGAGGCCATGTAGGCCAGTCCATACGTGGGTCACCAAGAATGAGCGATACCCTGCATCTATTGCCTTCGGGTGGAACTCGGTCGGTTGCATTGAAGGGCGATGACTCAGCAGGTCGTTGATAATTACCGAAGATCCATCGCGTGGAAAATCCGCAATCGACAGGGTGACCCGTTTGAAGGTTGGCCCGTCCTCATTCGATACGGATCGCATCCACATATTGCGATCTTTGTCGTGAAAACTGATGGTGAGCCGGTCATGGGTGATGATGGGCTGCAGAAAACTTGAGATTTTGGGTAATATGCGGTGAATGTCCGGAACTTCGCACACCGCTCGAACCAAGTTGTCCCAATCATGGGAAATGCAGGGAGCCAAAACCGAGCCTTGCCCGGTACTCAGGTCTCTCGCCAAAAATACTCCAATCGAATCGGCGATTCTCTGCGCCAGAACCATGTCAGATTCTTGAAAAGCATGCGGTGCATTCATCAGGAACGAAACCGTCCCAGCAGGAATTCCGTTGATTCTGAATGGCGCCTGGATTCCGCCAACACAACGGAGTGGATCTGCCACGTCTTCAGGAATCAGTCTTGCTTCGGGTGTCGTCCATATCGAGGTTCGGCTCCCAATCGGTATGACTGCCGACTGCCGGCCGTGAGACTTATCAAATATCTGAAGGAATCCGTCCGCGTGGAATGCCAAGCACACGTTATCGCACGGCAGCAAACGGGCAGCCTCCTCCCGGATGTTCAGAATCAGGTCATCCAAATTCATTCTCGGATCCACGTCCGTCAGAAACGGGAAGAAAGCTGGATATTCTGAAGTATGTTGGCTGGATTTCGAGCGCTCCGGAAAGGCTAACCGGGTCAGAGTAAGGAAATCCTGACCATCGCGGTGAACATCGCCCGAAAGACTAGCTGGTTTCATGTTTGTCCGTAAGAAATATTATTTACTGTGACGAGGTGACCGGGCCACATCACGGTCATTCTTTCCTGACGAGGAATCTTTCGTGCAAAACTGCCTCGCTCCACTCGTGCGCCAGCCCCCGACTTCGATCCCCAAGATTGCGCCGGGTATAAAGAAGCAACAGGATCCCGGCGAACAAACTAATTGCTGGAACCGCTAGAATCAGTATCCCGCGTTGAAGGGCAATCCTCCCCGTAGTTCCCGTGGCTGCGGCATTCTGGTAGCACATCGCGCAACTTTGCGCAGCCGCGCTGGGAACGGCAATTCCTAGGCAACCAGCCGAAACGGCTAAATATAGCGCAATGCCCGCGAAACGAGTCGTTTTCATTTTAAAGTTGCGGCAGATGCGTCAGCCGGAGACTGTCCGGAAAAAACATGATCATCATCATGCAGATGCAAAAAACCGTGGAAGGAACGACGATCAGAAACAGTCCCAACTTCTCAAATCGCAGATGCATGAAGTACGCGATGATGAGGGCCGACTTGATCAGGGAGATGCCCACCAGGAGCGTGATCATCAGATGCACTTCCACGCGTTCGTACGCCAAAAAGATCTCCAATCCAGTTAACAACAGAAGCCACACCCACACGATGGAGAATAATTTCGTGCTGCCTTCGGGGTGGCCGCGCTCCAGTTCCGTACTCGCGTGCATCGGGGTCTCCTGAATCACTACTTGGGATTTACGCTCAACAGATACAACATCGGAAATATGAACATCCAGACCAAGTCCACGAAATGCCAATAGAGACCGCTTACCTCCACATGCTCTGCGGTCCACTTTCCCTTGTTAAATCCCCAGCAAATTACCGCCAGGTATATGACTCCAAGCGTAACGTGAAGCATGTGTAAGCCCGTGAGCCCAAAGAACGCTCCGCCAAACAATGGCACCGCTGGATTGATGGGATTAGCCCAAGGAGTAATGCCTTCATGTATCAGTGTCACCCATTCCGTTGCGTGGATAACGACGAATGCGATACCGCAAGCTATCGTAGCGATCAGCAACCAAACCGCCCTCTTCACCTGCCCCCGGTAAGCCGCCGCGACGGCCAAAACCATGGTGAGACTGCTGGAGAGAAGAACCAACGTCATGATTGAAGATTTGGCGATGGCAGGCCAAATTTCGAAAGGCCGCGGCCAATCCGGCGTAAACAATCGAACGTAAGCGTAGCTGATCAGCAACGCGGAAAATGTCAGGCTATCCGAAACGATGAATAGCCACATGCCCAGCTTCTTGGAATTGATCGCGAAAGGAGATACCCCGCCGGACCATGGTGTTTCCAGTACGCCTTCCAACTCAGCTCCAGACACGCTTTAGCCTCCGATCAGGAAAAAGGAAAATAGCAATAGCCATAACACCGTAACAAAATGCCAATAAAGCGCCGCCACGGAAGTCGCCTTACTCCGCGATATTCCCGGAGATTTTCGCCAGCCGTGCGATTGCCGCCAGCTGATCCAAAACAAGGCAATCACGCCGCCCAAAAGGTGCAGCCCATGGGCTACGGTAAAAACGTAAAAGAAGCTCACGCTGGGGTTGGAAGCCAGATAGAGACCTTGAGCTACAAGCTGACGCCAAGCGAGAAGCTGACCGCCAAGAAAACAAATTCCAAGGACTGCCGTGATCGTCCACCATCGGGTAAAAGTGTCGATGTCGCCAGACTTGAACTTGCGTCTGGCATGAACCAGAGTCGAACTACTGGCCAGGGCAAGCGCCGAAGTGGCCCACAATAGCGATGGCGGGCGCAAAGGGATCCAAGCGTTTCCCGCGAGTCCGCGGTGAACAACCGATGCACTCACGAGCGCCAGGAAGAACATCGAGCTTGCGCCTATGCCGACAATCATGCCAAGCGTGTAAGTACGTTGCGGCGTACGCCCTGGCTGCCACGGTTCCGGTTCTCCATCGTTTCCAAGAAACCGAATCGGAGGGCCACCGTAGTTTGCGCCAAATGGAGCTGCTGGTTTTCGTGTTTCGATCGGAGGTATGGCGACAGACATCAGGATCGCGCCTCCCGTGCGACTTGCGAAGGCTCGAGATTCTGCGGAATGTAATCTTCGGCAGCTCCGGGAACGCTGTATTCATAAGGCCCGCGGTAAACCGAAGGATACTGCCCGCCGAAATTGTCATGAGCCGGAGGAGATTCTGTAATCCATTCGAGCGTGGTCGCGTTCCACGGGTTCTTGCCTGCCTTCGGGCCGTTCTTAAGGCTCCAAAAGAAGTTATACAGAAAAACCAATTGCGCAGTCGCCGTCACAAACGCAGCGAAACTCACGAACATTGTTAGGGGACGCATGGACTGCAGGTAAGAAATCGCGGTGTAATCCGCATAACGGCGTATGCCGCCCGCCAGCCCCAGAAAATGCATGGGCATGAAAATGCAATATGCACCCACAAACGTGAACCAGAAGTGAATCTTTCCCAACTTCTCGTTGAGCATCCGGCCAAACATTTTCGGAAACCAGAAATAAGTGGCCGCGAAAATCCCGAATATTGCAGCGACCCCCATCACCAGGTGAAAATGCGCGACCACGTAGTAAGTCGCGTGCAAGAGATTATCCACCGCCGGCTGCGCCAGGAATATCCCTGAGAGGCCGCCCGACACGAATAGCGAGACGAAGCCGATCGCAAACAGCATCGGAGTATCAAAATGAATCTTGCTCCCCCAAAGAGTACTGAGCCAGTTGAACGTCTTGATTGCCGAAGGGACGCCAATCGCCATCGTCATAATTGAAAAGGCAAAACCCGAATAAGGATTCATGCCACTGACGAACATATGATGGCCCCACACCATAAATCCGAGCAATCCTATAGCATTCATGGCGATCACCATTGCTTTGTAGCCAAAGATCGGCTTCCGGCAGAAAGTGGAGAGCACATGGGAAGCTACTCCCATACCGGGAAGAATGGCGATGTAAACCTCAGGATGGCCAAAGAACCAGAAAAGGTGCTGCCATAACAGGGGAGAGCCTCCCGAATGCGGCTGCAGTTGGTCGGTTACCACCAGTCCGGCAGGCAGGAAGAAGCTCGTTCCCACGGTGCGATCCAGCAGCAGCAAAATGCCCCCAGCCAATAAAATTCCGAATGCAAGCAGCCCCAGGATGGCGGTGACAAACCATCCCCAGCACGTGAGCGGCATCCTGAACAGACTCATGCCCGGCGCACGCATGTCAATTATGGTTGCAATGAAATTGAGCGCGCCCAGCAATGAACCTAGGCAAAAGAAGGCGATGCTGACAATCCACATCGTCTGACCCCAGCCTTCGCCCGGACCCGAAATCTGCCCCAGACCACTCAACGGCGTGTATGCGGTCCATCCGCTGATGGGTGCTCCATCCGGGACAACGAAAGCCGAAACCAAGCAAAGGAACGAAACGAAAGTGACCCAGAAGGACAGCATGTTCAGGTGCGGGAACGCCATATCGGGTGCCCCAATCTGGATCGGCAGAAAGTAGTTCCCAAATCCACTTTGCGGCGCCGTAGTTAGCACCATGAACACCATCAGCGTTCCGTGCATGGTGACCAGCGCAAGATACTGCGCCGGTGTCATGATGCCGTTGGCGATGAAGGGCAGTTTCGCGTCGGGCCACAGCAAATGGATCCGCATTAGGACGGACAAAACCAAGCCCACCATGACCGCGGTGAGCGCCAACAAAAAATACTGGATCCCAATAACTTTGTGGTCCGTACTGAAGATGTATTTCCTGACAAATCCGGTTGGAGCTTCCGACACATGAATAGTATGGCCGTGCGCCGACATTCTCGATCCCCCTGAGACTCACCCTGCGTTGCTTTTTAGAAAGGCCACAAAATCTTCTTGCGATACAACATTCAGATAGGTGTGCATGCTGGAATGGCCGAGACCGCATAGCTGCGTGCAAACTACTTCGTACTTGCCGATCTGCTCAGCCTTGAAACGCACTGGAACGATCGATCCCGGCACCGCATCCTGCTGCAAGCGGAGCTCCCGAACAAAGAAGCTATGGATTACATCCTGACTGCGCAGGAGAAGCTCTACTTCTTGATTGACGGGCACCGTCAGGGTTGGAACAACGATGTCATCCGCCGATGCCGGATCGGACGAATCAAGTCCAAGCGGATTTCCAAGGGAAGAATCGATCTTCTTGGGATCGATTCGGCCAAACTTCCCATCCGGGCCCGGGTAACGGAAGTTGAAGACAAATTGGTTTTCAGTGACCTCAATGCGGAGAAGATTCGCATCCGAATTTGGCTCGAACATGCGCCCGTTCGCCCACGCTTTCCCTCCAAGCAGACCCAAACCGATGAAGAGAATGGCGGTCAGACTAGTCCACGCTGCCTCGAGTACATTGTTGCCCCGTGTAAATTGAACCCTCTGCCCGTGATCCCGGTACTTGAGGACCACATAGGCGAGCCCAAGCTGGGAGAGTATAAAAACAACAGCCGCAACCGCCAGAGTCATGTGGTATTGCAGGTCGATAGCTTCTCCTGCGGCCGTGATGGCTTTGGGAGGCGCAAACCGCCCTGAAATGAAGGTGAAGACAGTTCCCGCCACCATTACAAACTGCACCGCAGGAAACAAAAACGCCGCCCACGAAGAACGGTGTTCATCGGTATTCATCGCAACCCCGTCTCGAAATTTTCCCCACGCGGAAGTACCAACTGGCGCTGCCTAGTATAAAAGCTAACTTGTCGTTGTCAAACAATTTAGGGATTGTGATTAAAAATAAACACTTTTGCATTTTCGTTCCGCTCCCCCCGCGAACTCTACTAGGCACGGTAGTAATCCGCGCGGCGAGCCGGAATATTGAATGGATGAGAACCAGCGGTGGCGACGAATGCACGTCGCCCATGACCAAGGCCACAGCATCTTCCTGGCGCCGCCATGGTTGAGCAAATTCGAGTCTGCCCAGATCTGTCCCTGGAATCCGAAGGTGCGGAACTTGCCCCATCGGGTAGGAAAATCCACAAACGAAATCTGCTTAGCCTAGGGGGAAGTCACAAGTAGATTCTAGGGGCTTCTCGATCGAGTACGCGTTGACGGTGGCGGAAACCTTCACAAGGCACCCTAGCCGCATCCCGATAAACTCGATGCGCGCAAAAATCTTTTCAACGGCGAATAGTCCCAAATTTCGCCTGACCGGGCTCGCAATAAACTTTCACCAGACCCGGCACTGATTATTTCTCACCATGGGCGAGTCTTTCTTGCAGGAAAACGCTTGCTGAAACTCCGTCATATTGGAGACGACGCTGTTTACCCTATATTTCGCAATAGCGTGGGGGTTGGTCGACACAATGCTTCGCATTAGTTCGGGACTGTATTGCATACACAGCGAGTAGGCGAAGGAGAGAAAGAACTTCTGGCGCGGCGTCCACCCATCCGTTTCCTGGGCGTCCAGCGACTTGTTTTCTGACTGCAGCTTATTGCTAACCGCCATAAACGCCAATCGCAGTCCCCCGTTATCGGCGACGTCTTCGCTCTGGGTCGAGGCGCTGTTCTGTCTGACGCCGGTGTCTGGGCTCTCCCCGGAGTTTACGTGAGCGGTGCATTCTGCCCGCTCTTCATAGCCTTTTGCGTCGTCAGGTGTCCACCAGTCTCGCAGATCCCCCCTGGCATCGAACTTGCGGCCCCGGTCATCAAAGCCGTGGGTGATCTCGCGCCCGATCAGCATCCCGATGGCGCCGTAGTTCACTGGGTCGTCCATTGTGCTGTCGAAGTAAGGTGGCTGCGAAATCCCGGCGGGCAGGTCGAGGGTATTCGACTGTGGATCATAGTAGAGGATTGCGGTTGGCGGCGTCAGAGTCCACTCCGAGCGATCCACGGGCTTGCCAATCTTGCTGAGTTGGCGATGAAACTCGAAAGCCGCCGCTTCCTGCACATTCTCGAAATAGCTGCTGCGGGTGATCTTTAATGACGAGTAATCGCGCCAGTGATCGGGATAACCAACCTGATCTTCGATCGCGTGCAACTTGACCCTCGCTTCAGCCTTGGTCTCCGGTTGCATCCAGTCAACAGCGGTTATGTCCCGGTCGAGCGCGTTCTCGATGTCGTGCACCATGGTAACGGCGCGTTGTTTGCTCTCCGGAGGAAAAACCTCGGCCACGTATGCCTGGCCAAGGGCCATGCCAAGATCGCGGTCGGCAGTCCGCACACAGCGGCGCCACCGCGGCAGCTGTTGTTTTGCGCCCTGCAACCTCTGGGAATAAAAAAACCAATTTTCGTCGGCAATCGATTTGTACAAATAAGGCGCTGAACCGTGAATCCACTGCCAGCGCAAATATACTTTCCAATCATCCACCGAGAACTGATGAATGATTGCTTCAAGGTTGCGAAAGAATTGTGGCGAACTCACCAGGTAGTAAGCCGAAGACGGTGGGGCCTTGACGGCCTTGAGGTAGCTCGCCCAATCGAAGGAGGGAGTGAGGGCCTGCACCTGCTTGAAACTCATCTTATTGTTCAGGTTCTTCGGGTCGCGCCGCGCGGTGTTGTCCATCTGAGCCTGCGCGATTGCGGTCTCAATCGAGATTACGGTCTTCGCGTCGGCGTCGGCTTGTTCCGCGGTTTCTTCGGAGATTCCAAGTATCAGCATCTCGGCGACATGGGCCTTGTACGCACCGAGAATCTGCTTCGACCTGTCGTCATCGTTCAGATAAAACGCGCGGTTGGGCAATCCCAATCCGCCCTGATCAATCGAGGCCACGACTTTCGTTGGGTCGTCATAAGCTTGTTGTGGGCCGAAGCCCAGTAGCGCCGAACCCGTCTGGCTATCGCCGCGCCGCCATGCGCCCGGAACCTCCAGGTGAATATGCGCCACCTGTCCGGCAAGTTCCGACTTGCTCTTCATGAGGTCGATATATTTCACACCCGGTTCTAAACTTCTTGTCGCTGGTATCGCCTCGATGGTTTGTTCGTCCATGCAGGCGGCCCAATAGTCGCCGATCTTCTCTTCGTAGCCGGCGCGGTTGCCGGTTTGCGCTGCCGCCTTCTTCAAAACTTCGCGCAGAATGCTCTCATTCCAGTACTCCAATCCGCCGACAGTTCCCCAGGCCACTTGGTCCTTGGATATCGGGTTGGCGGCGTTCCACTTGCTGCACGCGTATTCGTAAAAGTCCTGGCAAGGATCGAGGGTCGTATCTACCAGGTTAATGTCAAAATGCTCCAGCTTGCCGGGTGCCGGGGGCGGGGGCTTTGGCCTGTCCTTGTTGGTCGCCCATACTGTTTTGTGCGGTTTGCTTTCGCTTGGCGGTGCAGTTTGGGTTGAGGATGGGGTTTGTGACGGGGGCGCACTCTGGGAATCGACGCGAATAACGTTTAGCGCCAAACTAAGCGCGACCATGACCATCGCAAACCGTGAAACACACATCGAAACCTCCCGAGTTTTGAAAAGGGAAAATGTGGCCCAAGGGACCGGAACCGCAAGCCGGATTCTTATACAACTTACTGGAAGCTGGCGTCAAACAGGGCACTGCGAATGCCTTTCAATGGTATGCCTTCAGGCTTGGCTTGTTCTACGGCCCTCTAGATCGCAAAGCCTCTTAGAAAAAAACTTCGCGCCGATTCGGGCGAGGCGGAGCGGCGCTAATCACGTCTCCGAACGTTGAGCTATCGATGTTTCCGTCAACGGACTGGGGTCCAAAGAACTGAGCATGGTTGAAGGTGTTGGAGGCCTCGAGGCGGAATTGCAAGGACTTGGCTTCGGGCAGGGGCCCCTCTTCTCCGCGGCAATCTAGTGATAGCCTAGGCAGCGACCTGTACTACCGCAGCTTCGTGTAGGCAAAGTCTTATCGCGTCACTTCGCATCGAACGTCACCGTCTTCGAGCTGATGGACAGCTTCAGGTATCCAAGTTGCTCGGCCGTCATCGGGGCCACAACAAGTTCGATTTCCTTTTTAGCGCCCTTTTCCAAAACATCGGGGAAGGGAACATTTTTTTCCTGAATACTCTTCTGCCACGCCTCATACGAATCGATCGTGAACTGATTATTGTCGTAGTACTTTGCGAACCTGATTTTGGCCGTGAAACCCGAATAGGTCACATTCAACGGGTTCGCGATCTTCAATAAAATCTTGTAGCCGTTTTGGTACGGCTCCGCCTTTTCAGCCGAAACCAGCAGGAAACCGTTGTCGGTGTCCAGTCTTTGGTATGCAGGTCGGGTGACGTCCAGCGTGATTATGTCCTCGCGATCTTTTTTGTCCTTCATCCGGCTGGCAAGAAGATTTTCACGCGCCCCGAAGTAGTCTACTTTCTTCTGCAAGTCTGCAATCTGCACGCGCAAATCAGCGAGCACCCGCTGCTGATCTGCAACAGAAGGAGTATCACCTGGCGTTTCGGTCTGACTGGTCACGTTGAGAGGAAAACAAGTCAAGCAAACGCTGAGAATAGTGGCTCGGAGAGGATGCACCTGCCAAAGTTTTTTCATGACGCAGCGAGTCTATCAGTGGGTACTTCTTTCGACAACGGTCTGCACCGCCACGTCACAGATCACGTAGGGCGCCGGGGTACCCTTCAAAAGCCAGCTGGGTCGAACGTCTTTTCCGGAAGTGTTGTGAGCCCCATTCCTCGGGCATATCGCTCGCCGAGTTTGCCAAACTGCGGGAGCGAACGATTGGCGGTCGCAAACCCAGTCCTCGCTCATCGAGAACCCCGCAACGGTGGGTTACTCCCCCCGTGCAAAAGATTTTCGCGCTCTTATTCACTTCTGGGGAAAGACAGAGATCCGTGCAGCTACTTCCTTGCGCAGCGTCGGACCTTGAACACTGCTCCGGCAACCCCTGGCGAGTCGATTTGGGATTGACCCTGGATCATGAGAGAGATATAATCCGCGTCCGTGCCTCCAACCCAGGCTTTTAATTTCCGTCAGCCAGATGGGAAGTCCTTATTCAGGCCTTTCGTGCGGCGCCCGTCGTGTTGCGAACTGGGATCCATTCGGGAGCAAACAACCAAAGAATCCGTTTTCCAAGGAGAGAATCCATGAGGCGTTTCACCACACCCATTCGAATGGTCGCGGGGCTGCTCATTGGCCTGTTATTTGCGACCTTGGCCATTCCACTCGGTGCCCAACCGGCTCGCCAATCCCATCAGTTCTACGACATCAGTAAGGAAGTGACACTCAGTGGCACAGTTTCGGATGTCCTCGCGAAAGCCACTCCGGGAACGATGGCAGGTCCCCATGTTCTGTTTGCAACCTCCTCGGGGAAAGTGGATGCAAGCCTCGGAAGGTTCGCCCTGCAAGGCAAGGACCCGCTTTCAGTCGCTGCTGGGAAGGAAGTTGAGGTGACCGGCATTATGAAGACGATCAAGAACAGGGAGATATTCGTAGCCCGCATTGTGAAAGTGGACGGCAAAGCCTATACGATCCGAAACCAACACGGAGTTCCTCTGTCTCCTCTATCGCGTGAACGCGCCAGCCAGAAGGCCGCGCAGAAAGGGGAGTCTCTATGAACCGGAGATCGTACGCCAGCATTCTCGCATTATGCAATTGCCTCGCTCTGGGTTTTCTGATTGGTTGCGGTGGTTCAAGTTCGAAAACCACCACCACCACCCCTCCTCCAACCACAACCACCATAGCCATTACCGCCACCAGTGGGGGTGGGCAAAGCGCCACGGTCAGCACGCCATTTGCTAAAACGCTTGTCGCGACGGTCACCTCCAACGGATCGCCAGCCAGTGGTGTCACCGTAACCTTCACCGCTCCCGCTACGGGCGCCAGCGGCACATTCGCCAACGGCAAGGCCACGGAAACCGATACCACTCTCGCAGACGGCACCGCTACTTCCACGGCATTCACGGCCAACGCGACGGCAGGCACCTACACGGTAACGGCTGCAGCGACGGGGGCGAAGACTTCGGCCAGCTTCAGTCTGACAAACGCGGCGGCCACCGTTACGTCAACGAATAACACCTACGTTTACTACGCCAGCGGCCAGGAATTGTCGACCGGTAGTTACTACGCTATCGCAGGAGCTGTGACCCTCGATAGCAGTGGCGATATTATCGGGGGAGAGCAGGACTACAATGACGGAATTGGGCTTACCTCACCGGGTGAACCCAACACTCCCGACACCATCGCTGCGGCAACGGGAGCCCTGGTGGTGGATCCAACCACCGGCCTCGGAACCCTCGCCATGACCTTGAGCAACACCGCGCTAGGCGTCGGCGGCATAGAACTCTTCGACGTTCAATTTGTAAATGCCAGCCATGCGCTCATTGTACAGGCCGATGGAACGGCAACCGCGAGCGGAAGTCTCGATCTGCAAACGGCGACGACCACGACCGGGAATTTCGCCTTCGCGGTATCGGGCGTGAATCCTATCACTGACTCGGTGGCTTTGGGAGGTGTTTTCACGGCCGGCGGCAGCACTGCGGGGACCATCGATATCAACGATGCCGATGGAGGCGTCTCAACAGGCAATTCCTTTACCCCGAGTTCGACCACTCCGGACTCCTTCGGGCGCTCGGTTGTGACCGGGATCAGCAATGTGCCGTACGCAGCGCTGGGCCCGAATAACGCACCGGCAAACATCACCTTCGTCTCTTATGTCGTGGGTCCGGAGGCAATGCGGCTCATCGACGTGGATACGACCGACTCTGCGGTCGGCTCGGCCTTCGGGCAGGGCTCAGCTACCTTCACCAATACGTCGCTGACAAGCGCGGTATTCACGCTACTGGGCCAATGGAATGAGCAATTTGGCACATTGGGCCAGTTCACCACCGACACCAATGGCGATGGCGGCATCGCGTCGGGCACGGCGGACGACAACGAACTGACCAACGGGGTCGAGGTGGAAAATTACTCGATTCTTGGCAGCACGTATGACCTGACCAGCGGCCCGAATGGATATGGCACCATGTCCTTGAACTTCGGCACGAGCCCCGTCGACGTTAGCTCGCTGGGGTTATACATGACCGATCCTGCTCTTAACCTCAACGATCCCAACAACACGACCACCGACCTTGGCGGCGCTCTCCTTGTCGACCTGGACACCGCTCTACCCGGTGGAATCGGGGTCATCACTCCACAAACTGATACCACCGCCACGGACTTCAACGGCAACTATGCCGCTGGATTCCAGGATTTCAACACCTTCAACCCCTCTGTCACCTGTATGTGCGATGAGTTCGATATGGTCGGGCCCTTCACGGTGACTGCCGGGGCGCTCAGCACGGCCAGCATCGGGGCCGACGACAGCGACCCGCTCAATACGACCACCGGTATGGAGACCATTGGCGACACCTACAGCGCAACTCCGACGGCGGTATCTCCCGGGTACTTCACGATGTCAGGGACTCCCGCGCCGGGCAATCCCCTGGTTGCCACATACAACACCGGGGCGACGACGCCGCCGTCGCTAAGTTTCGACGTCGACATCTACCAGGCCAGCGCAACCACCCTGTACTGGCTGAACTGGGACGATGACAGCGTCTTCCTCGGAGCGATTGAGGCTCAGCCGAGTTCACCAACCTTCCCCGCGGCCAGGAAACCTGGGGTGGGAACTCAGGCGAAGCATAAACAATAACTGGCAGGCATCTCGGGCATCGCCTGGAGAACCCAGCGGCGCCCGGGTTTAACCTATTACTCGGTGGCGCACTCCGGTGCGCCACCTTTTTTGTCGCCTCGCATCCTGAAACCAAAGGATCCCCCTCTCTGTTGGTGGCGTCGCCTGATGGCAGGGAATAATTCTTGCCGGCGTTTTGCATACTTGTATATTTGGGTTTTTCTTGCCAGTCGGAAGCAGAACTCTTCACTGAACGCGGTGCTCGGCCGAGCTAGAGCTTAAGCAAGGCTTCCGCGTTCCCATGCGTGAGCTTTGACTTATCGTCATCGCTGAGTTTAAGAGAGTTCAGGAAATCCCGTCCTTGCGTATTAGCACTGAACGGATAATCGACCGAGTAGATCAGGCGGTCGATGCCCACAACCTCGTACGCGCATTGGAACGGCGGCAGCGTGAAATATCCGCTGGTGGTGACGTGGAAATTCCGATGGAAATATTCCGCGACGGGAAGTTTGAGGTGCCCTGCCACGCTGGACAGTAACTGATTCGATCGCGCGAGCGCGTAAGGCACACCCTCGCCCATGTGGCCGATAATGACCTGCAGCTCCGGGAAACGATCGAAAAGTCCAGAGACGATGAGGCGCAGGCTGTGCAGTCCGGTTTCCGCATGCCAGCCCCAGCCGGCGATCGAGAGAACCAGGCCAGTCTCGCCCGGAAGCCCGGAAAAATAGGCGTTTTTCACCGCAGTAGGGGGAGGCGCGGGATGAATGTAAATCGGAACGCGGAGGGCGTTTGCGGCTTCAAAAATGGGAGTGAATTTAGGTTGGTCAAGAAATTCGCCATCCGTGGTTCCGGAGATCAAGGCTCCCTTGAAACCCAAACCGTTGACGCAGCGTTCGAACTCCCGGGCTGCGGCTTCGGGATGCCTCGTGTCCAGTGCTGCGAAGCCTGCGAAACGGCTGGAATGAGCGCTCACGGCCGCGGCCAGTTCGTCGTTTACGTCGTGAAGAACTGCCGACGCGGTTGCGGCCTGCAGGCTGCCGACCAGGGTGGTCAACGAAAGCACCTGCAGATCGATCCCCGCCTCATCCATCGCCGCGACGCGCCCGGCGCCGAGGTCGAGTAGCTGGGCCTGCATCTGCTGAAGCCGTGGCGGCGCGGCGGTGCCATAGGCGCCGGACGCCTTCAGGAAACTGGCAGTAACGAAGTGCTCTTCGAGGGCAATAGTTTTCACCGTGTGATTGTAAGCGAAGAGGTGGCTCTGAACTCGGACTAGAATTATCGGCCGGAAGCACAAATCTCGCTTCGGAGCGAGCAGAGGTTTTTGTCAGCTTCTACAAACATTGCAGCACCCAAAATATTGAGGGGAGGCTAAAATCGCCTCCCCTCAAAGCATCATCAGTCAGTTACAGTCAATGCTAGAACCGGTTTCAATACGCTGCCGTCGCCGGCAGGTATGGACTCACCGTGACATTCGATCCCACCACGCTCGAGCAGCCCGTCGCACCCGGGCCTGTGGAGCAGCCCCAGTAGTTTTGCGTTGCGTCGACCGTACCGATGCCGGTAGTGTCCGTATTTTGAATGCCATTGTTGCCGACATTGATTAGGTTGTTGAGGTGTACAGTCAGTGGCACGCCGCTGTTGTAGATGATGGCGGCGTCCTCATTGCTGATCGTATTGCCATAAATCACCGTACCGGTTAGGCCGCCCGGAACTGAAGAGGTATGGGCGCCGAAAAAGTTGATTCCGGTCGTCCCCGGGGTTGCAGCATCACCAACATCCTGACCGTTGCCGCTGATGGTGTTGCCCACAACCACGGTATTTTCGATTATATCGGCAGAGTTATGGCCGTGAAAAACCACGCCGGGAATGCCGTTGTTAGTGATGGTATTGTCGATAATCATCGTGCCCTTGATCGACTCTCCCGGCGCGCCAACAGCCAAGAGTATTCCGGCGCCTGCCCCGGCGAGCCCAGTGCCATTTCCGGTTGAGGTGTTGCCGTAATAAACATTGTTAGTAATTCCAAACGGTACCCCTCCGTTCGCGGTGCTGGGGTATTGGGGTTGCGAGGGCTGGGTAATTCCGCAGTCGTACAAGTTGTCCTTGATGGTGTTGTTTGCAATCACGTTGTACTGACTTACGGCCGTGTTGTCGGTGATAAGAAGCCCACCGGCATTCCCTTCGCTGACGTTATTCGCAAATGTCGAATAGGAGGTCCCGGCAAGATGAACCCCTTCGCCGCAGTCGAGGCCCTCTGCGGTTTCCCATGCAGGCAGGCCTGGGCAAGTCCCGTTTCCGGTATCCTGCGACTTGTCATTCCCGGTGATCAGGTTGCTGTTAATATTAAGGTTTGACGCACTGGTTGCCGCAAGGCCCTCAAAGTTGGCGTTTTCAAGCTTAAATCCCTGAACCGTCACCCCCGACAACCCGGGATTGTCGAAACCATCGATGTAAACCGCATTGCTGAGACCGGCTGCGTCGATGATCGTTTTGGACGATCCCGCGCCGATCAGGTAAAGCGATTTGCCAATGACCACGTCTTCCCTGTAGGTGCCAGCGGCAACGTTAATGGTCGAACCGGCTGCGGCTGCGGTCACCGCGGCGCCGATCGTCGCATAGCAACCACTGGTGCCTTTGGGATTGACGCAGAGTGGACTGGCGGCGGCGAATTGGCTCGTACCCAAAGCCAACAGTAGGAAAGAGGGCAATAACAACTTCCACGAACGTGGTCTACTCGTCATGTCTTGATCTCCTCGTAGGGGTGACTGGCGCGACATTGCGCCTCGGAACTCCAGTTCTTGTTTCGCCGGGACGGTCTGCGGCTCACAAACGTCAACATGTTACACCAGGTGAGCGCTCAAGCGCCAAATTAAATTTAACAGTTTCCATTACCACCACGCTTAACCGGCGCCAATGATGCTTTCATGCCCGCCGCGAGGAGGAGCTCCCAAACAGCAAATTCGGTGAAAGAAAGCCGAGCCCGCCCACCCCAGCTGACTTTTTAGCCTGCGGAGCGGGCATCGCCGGCACTTGCCAGTCCCGACACGCCATTAGGGAGGGTACCCGCCTCAGTCGAATTCCCCTGCCGAAGGTGTAGCGAACACACGCACCGCCGGCAGATTGGATTGTCGGCAATGTTGAGCTCCGCGCGGAACTGTAAAGCTTGCGGGCTGTTCACGATCTCTTCCAAACTGCGGTCGTGAATGTTGCCAATGACGGGATGAAAAAAGCACGGCCTGACATCGCCCTCCGCATCAACCACGGCTGAAACCCACGGTGCATTGCAGCGCGGGGCCACGGGCTGTGCCTGGCCGAGATACACACGAAACTGCCGGACGATACGCCGCAACTTCTCCGGAGTCTCCACCACGAAACCCGACTCCAGATCGCAAGCGTATTCGCGGATGAGATCTTCCAATTCTTTTTCCAGCGTCTCAACTTGCTGGCCGTCGAGAGTGACGGAATCGGCGCCAGGCTGAGTCCAGCCCTCCGGATGGTTGAATGCGTCCGAAACCGCATCAACTGCCAAAAAGGAAATGGAATTCAGCTCTAGATCTTTCGCGGCCTGCACGGTGGCGCGCAGCGATGCGTGATTTTCCCTTTGCACCGTGCACCGTCCGCGTATGACGATATCGGGGCGAAAACGTCGCAGCTCGTGCGCTCCCTTCATGAGCAATTCGAAGCCGCGAGAAATTCCGCGGATTCGATTGTGTACTTCGGCGGGACCATCCAGCGATACTATGACGTCGTCAATGACAGTCGCCAGAAGTTCAGCTTCCTGCGAAAGAAGCGTGCCGGCCGTGAGCAGCGTGACCTGAATGCCGAGATCGCGGAGCATCCGCGCTAAGGTGCAAACCTGCGGATTGCGCTGCGGTTCGCCCCCGCTCAACACCACCCACCGCACGCCAAGCTTGCGAAACGAAGCGAGCTGCGTCTCAAGAAGTGCTGGCGTGATCTCCTTCGCATCGCGGATTTTCCAAATGTCGCACATCACGCAGCGGCAGTTGCATTGGTTGTGGGGCGAGAGCACAACCACCGGGAGCGAGCCAATACGGTGAGCCGACAAGTCCAGGTCGGCACTCGCCAGTTGGCTGGGATCGCGAAGGGTTACGAGAGGAGTCACCTATTTCTGCCCCTCTGTTGTAAAATCTCGGCCCGATGCGCCTTCTTTCAGAGCGGCCCAGAACGCATAGAATTTCGACGGCTCCCGCTTCCCCGATAGGTAGGCTTTCAACGGCCGCAATGCCCAGTTGATCCCGTACCATGGTTTGAGAGTCTTCCACTGCAACCCGAACTTCTCGGCCAAATGGTCGAGCATGGGACGCGTGAGGTATTCGCGGCTGGGAACGCTATCCGAGCGAAAGCCATAACGCTTTTCAAAACCTGCGCGTTTCTCCTCTATCATTTTCGGCCCGCTGAACTCGCTGCGATAGAAAGGAGAATCCAGAATGATCAGATGGCCCGGGCGTCGCAGACATCGCAACGCTTCCCCCACTGTTTGCTCATAGTCAACGGAGTAGTGAAACGACGCGTTGAAGAATATTACGTCAAACTGCGCCGAACTGAACGGGAGATAATCCATCTCGGCCTGCACGGTGAGAAATGGCTGGCGCAGAAGAGAGGAGTAGAAGCGGGCAGCGCCCAAGCCATCATTTTGGTTATCGAGCAGGTCGACCGCGACTGGCCGGTGACCTCGTTTCGCCATCTGGTAGCTCAGCCAGCAGTTCCCGGCGCCGATATCCAAGATGTCACAGCCCTGCGGATTTACAGTTTCGAGGGAAGGCAGGATGTGTCGCAAGGCGTGAGTGAATGTGCGGCCGCGTATCTTCCACTCCCAGGCGTTCTTGCCGGTCAGGTCTCGGAAAGGCAGGGCGGCATAGAAATCTGCTGAAGTCGATCCCCGGCCTTCTTGCGACCGTACCGTTTCATACTGCTTGACGAACTGCTTGAAATATTCGTCGCGTCCCGGGCGCAATGCCCGAAAAATTCCGTTTATTTCTCGAATGACAAAGGAGCAGTTTGGGCAGCGTAGGTCGTGTGGGGAAGTTCCATTCAGCGGCCCGATTTCGGTGCGGCAGGCTGGGCATGAAAACGAAGTGGGGTAGTGCGGGCGCATCGTCTCTGCGGCGTTCTCCGGGGCAGCGCTCATAACACTCATTGCGTCACCCGTTCGAACTTCAGAAGAATATGATCGGAACCGCCACGAATCACCGGACACCTTGCCAAAAGACGATCCGTCCACTCGGCCAGTTTCAAAAGCGTGGGGAACCGCCTCGCGAGTAACTCAACGTAGCTCGGAGGGACCAGCAGTCCCACTCCTCTCCAAGAGCGCAGTCGTAATGATGGCGCGAGGATGCGCTTCAGCGATCCGATCCCGTAATAGCGAACCTGAAGACTAGACCCGACCGCGAGTTGCGCGGTGTTCGAACCGTGCCAACGCCTGAACGCCTTGCGGGGATTTGCCTTGAGCAAGTACCAGGCAATCTCCCAGACGCACGATGGGCCGAGGAAGCACATCAGCGCTGTTCCTCCCGGCTTGAGCAGGCGACCGATATCCACACCAACCGCGTGCAAATCATCCATGCAATTCAGCGCCCCGAAATTGGAGAAGACTCCGTCGAACGCACCTTCTTGATAAATTTCAGACAGATTCTCGGCCGCAAGCACGCGCAAATCCACGCTATGCGTACCAGATTCTCGAACTCGGCGCATGGCGACCTGAACCATTGTTTGCGAGCTATCGCAGGCCAGGACCCGCACGCCGCGCTGGGCGAGGAAACAGGCGTCCACGCCCGTACCGCATCCGATTTCAAGAACGCGATCACCGGCGTGGAACGTCCGGCCAAGCTCTCTCCATACTACAGAGCGCTGTGCTTGCCCTATCTTCGAAAACGTGAACCCCTGATCGTAGGTCTCGGCCACAGCGTCGAAGGGGGCACGAGGGATCGTTGTTTGCAGGACCGATGCGTTCACACATCCACCTCGGAAATCGAAGCTTGCAATCCCGCACGAGCGTCGGCAATTTCATGCTGTAACTTTTGAACGGCAGGCGAATCGACATCCGGCTTGCCCCGCATTTTTTCGAGCTCCACCTCGGAGCGCAGCAGTCTGTCCGCGAAGCTGTAGAAGCGGCGTGAGTGCCGGTCGCGCAGCCGAACTTCCCGGTCGGAACCTACATTCCACGGCTTGAGCGCTTCCACTCTTCCGGCAACTTCTGCGAAGTAAGGCGTGCCTTTAATCGGATACGCAACCGTAGTAAAGAAAATATCGGGATTGGTGCGCTTCACGTGTTGAACCGTGGCCTCGATGTCGTCGAGTTCCTCCCCTTCATATCCCCACATCAGGAACATGCCGGTTTGAATGCCGTTGGACCTGCAGAGAGCTACTGCCGACTGCACCTCTTCGACGGTGACGCCCCGATCCATCGCGTCCAATATCCGTTGAGAGCCGCTCTCGGAGCCAATCCAGATGCGAAAACAACCGATTTCTGCCAGCGTTTCGATTATTTTTGGGTTGAGCCGGTCGGCTCTCGAAATGCATTCGAAAGGTATCTTCAGCCCGCGCTGCTTAAGTTCGCCGGCGTACTGCGAGAGCCATCCCGGATGAATGGTGAATACATCGTCGGCCATCCAGGCCATATCAGGCCGATAGCGTTCGATCAACCACTCGATCTCGTCGACCACTGATGCCGGCTTTCTTCGGCGATGAGTTTTGCCGAAAACCTCGTGGCTGCACCAGCGGCAATGATATGGGCAGCCGCGGGCTGTGATCAGCGAAACCGAACCCATCCCATGATGTTTTCGCCAGGTGGCGACATAGCGCCCCATATCGATGGCCTCGCGGTCGGGCCAGGGCTGGGCGTCGATGTCGCGCAACTGTTCACGGGGCTTCGTCCGGACGACATTTCGATCGGGGCTAAGAAAAGCGATACCATCGACTGCGGAAAGCGACTCCCGACAGCCGTCCTGCATCACCGGCACCAATTCCTCAAGCGTCACCTCTCCTTCGCCGATGACCACAACATCGGCTCCAGCGTTTAGGTATTCCGCAAGATAGGCGCTCGGTTCCGGACCACCGACCAAGGTCCGCCAGCCCGCTTCCTTCGCCGCGCCCAAAATCTCAAGCACGTTCGAGCGCGTCATCAGGTTGGCGTAGATTCCAAGAATTGACGGAGGGCCCTGCCGCAGAATCTGCAATAGTTCGTCACGCGACCGAAAGGTGGAATCGAAGACTTCGACGCCAATCCCTTTTTTCTTCAGGTGTGAGCAAATGTAAAGAATGCCCAGCGGCGGATATGGCTTCATGATTTGAAGTTCCTTGGGATCTTCAAACAAGAAATACCCGTGGGTGAGAAGCAGATCCATATCCGGTTGCGCAGCTGTATCGAACGGTCGCGGCAGCCGCGGAGTCTTACGAACTCCAATCGGACTGCAATTGCAATCCTACTAAACTGCCACTGGGAGAATCGTCGAGCCTGGTGGGGTTTGGCGTACGGCTCGTCCGTTCGAGTTGAACCACTTTCTCCCACAGTTCCTGCGGGTCATTCCCGCCAGCTTTTCCGTTCCATGAATCTACTTCCGCGTGCAGCGCGTCATGCAGGGCGCGATAGAACTCACCGGCATAGGCCCCCTTAAACATCATCGATAGGTCCTCACTGTCGGACCAATTGGTTTTCGTCCCCAGTTGCGCTTGCACCTGTTGGAAGAACTTGGTACCCGGCAGCGGATAGGCGACGGAAACCCCGATGTCGTCGGGGCGCGTGTCCCGTACCAACGCGATCGTGCTCTGGATATCTTCCCAGGTCTCGCCCGGATAGCCAAATTGCAGGAAGTAGCAGGCACGAATTCCTTCTTTGCGCAGATTCTCGCGCGCCTTGGGGACCTGCTCCACGCGAATGCCTTTGTCCATCGCGTTTAGAATCTTCTGGGCTCCGGATTCCACGCCCATCCAAACTTCCGCGCAGCCGGAACGGCGCAATGCTGCAGTGGTGGCGGGCGTCATCAAGTCAACCCGCGACTGCATCTTGAACGGAACGGCGGCATCGAGATTTTCCACCGCATCGGCGAATTCCCGAACCCACTTTGCGTTCATGCCGAAAATATCGTCCGCGAACCAGAGATGCTCGGCCTGGTACTCATATTTCAGCTGGCGCATCTCCTCGGCAACGCTTCGCGGCGACCGCACCGAAATTGTGTCACCATAGATGGGTTTGGCACACCAGTTACACCGATACGGACAACCGCGGCTGGAGACGATGTTGAGTGAGAAGTACCCGTGGGCGGATTTCCAAACATCCCGGTACTGCCGCACATCGATCAGATCGCGCGCCGGGAATGGCAACGTGTCCAGTTGCCGCAATTGGCCGCGCTTTGCAGTCTGCACCACTTTTCCCGGCGGCGATAAATACGAGAGACCGGCGATTCCGTCCAGCGAAGCTTCTCTGTTTTTCAGCAATTCCTGCACTGTCTCAAGTAATGTAAATTCCGCTTCGCCAAGCAGAACACAACGGAAACCATTTCGCAGATAGTCCTCAGCATGGTCCGAGGCATCGGAGCCGTTGACCAGCGCAGTGGCACCCGCCTTTTGCGAGGCTGCGAGAATCTGAAACGCAACCTCACGCATGCGGGTAAGGCACATCTTGGTAAGAAAGTTAAAGTTGTCTTCGTAAACCACCACCAGCGCGGGACGATGCTGCGCGAGGGCCGATTCGAATCCCTTCTCAGGGTCGTTCAGCATGGTGTCGAATACTGCTACCGAAATGCCTGCGGCGCGCAGAATAGCCGCGGCATAGAGGGTGCCGAGTGGAGGATAAGGCTGGGCCTTGCGGGTCTGCTTCCGGTCGTAATAAAGATGGTAAGAATGAGTCAGTAAAACATCAGCCACGTTCGGGGGCCCCCATGTGCACTGAATACGTACACTCAATCAATCAGCAAACTTCCTGCATACGCTCCGACAGTTTCTGCCCGGTAAGTAGAGATCGTCGCGTGACTACGCGCTCTGCGGCGCGCGAAACCCAAAGCTCCCAGGGAAAAGAATATCGGTTTTTTCCAATCCGCCATCGGATGGGCGCTCCGAGTAACTGACGGAATCTCTCACGCAGCCACGCCTTGCCTTGCGTGGCTTTCCGGATTTGATTATTAAGCAGAAAATACTCCAGGCTGCGACGCAACCTTCGCAGTTCCTCGCCTTGCAGCCAGGGAAGGATATTGCGGCCCAAAGCCAGGATTTGCCATTCCTCGAGAGACTGCGGTTCGTGCACGCCCATTTCCTTCAGTTGCGGCCAGATCGGGATTCCCGGGTACGGTGTGAAGATATTGGGAGAAAAACTGACGTTCGAGTACTCCCGGGCTATGTCGCTCATGATGGAAAAGGTCTGTTGGCGGTCGGCCTCGGTCTCACCGGGGTAACCAACGATCACATTGAAGGTAACGCGAATGTTGGCGAGAAGAGCCTTGCGAGCCGTCTGCACCATCTGTTCGACATTCTGGTGATGCTTGTTCATTAACTTCAGCACAGGCTGGGATGCCGACTCCGTGCCAAAGCCCATATGCGATACCCCGCTCTCGCCCAGCAAGCGAACCTCATCGTCGCTCATTCGCCATATAAAATCCGTGGAGGCCTGGAAGTCCCAAAAAAATTTAACCCCGCTGGCGACGATTCCTCGGGCAATCGCCAAAGCCCGCTTGATATCAACCAGAAAGTTGGAATCGAAGAGCGCCACTGTCTGAATACGGTACCGAGGGATCAAATCCGCAAGGTCGCTTACCACCCGTTCCGCCTGATAGGCGTTGAACCGGCGCTTGTAAAACACCATGTCCGTGCAATAGTTGCACGCGTAAGGGCAGCCAACACTGGTGGTATAGGACAATTGCCGGAAGCCTGTGGCGGAAGCGTAGGCATCAAAGTTCGCCAGGTGAAACGCCGGCGCAGGAAGGTCGTTGATGTTCGTGACTGGTCTCTCGGGCTCATGGTGAATGCCCCCCTGATCCTTAAAGGAGAGCCCTTGCACACCGTGCAGCTCCTCTTTGGCCGCCAATCGCTGTGCAACTTCGAGTAAGGTCAAATCTCCCGGGCCGCGCACCACCATATCCACGAAATCTGGTTGCAGTGTCTGTTCGATCGCAAGGCTGGGATGCCAACCACCGAAGATGATAGGCAAAGACGGGCGGGCCTTCTTCACCGCCTTGGCAACGCGAATCGCTGCGCCAATGGTGGGGCCGGTAAGAACAGAAATGCCGAGGCAGAGTGCGTCGCTGGTTTCTCGAAGGATTTCGTTCTCGAAGTCGGGCGAAGTTATATTGTCGATCAACTTGACTTCAAATCCGGCCTGCAAGAGAGGCGCCGCCAACGCGAGCAAGCACAAAGGTGCGCTCAACGGAGGGCCATCGTAAGGCGGATAAAAAAGTACGATCTTGTGCTTTTCTGGCAAACGAACCTCACCGGCAGCGCTTGGGGACTTACGCTTACATGCTCATCCGAGCAGAATGAAGGTTTGTCAGGACTTTGTCAACCTTTCGTCATTTCTCTTGCGTCTTTTGCGATACGAGGCAGGGAGTAATTCACTCCCTCAATTTCTGGGCGTGACGAGCTTATCACCAGGGAACCGCTCAGCGAGGGACAATTGGTCCACTTGGCGCGGCAGGCAAGGCAAGAGCAGGTTCTTAATTTCTTGCAATATATTGACAAATTTATGACATTCATGCCATATGTGGATGCGACCCTATTATTTCCCCACCGGGCCCCGAGGGTGCATCCGTGAAGTCATCGAACAAGATCGTATTCTTCGTTGCGTCATTCTCCAGCATTGAGGCTACGGCCCCGCTAGGGATTTTGGCGATTTCCACTCCGTTATTGCAGGCAGGATACGAAGTTAAAATCATTGATTCCACGATCACGCCCAATTATGTGCAGAGCGTATTGGAAGAGGTGAAAGATGCTCTCTGCCTGGGAATCTCGGTCGTTACCGGTCCGATGATTCGGGAAACAGTCGCGGTGGCGAAGGCGGTAAAAGCGTGGGACCCCGACTTCCCCGTGATCTTGGGGGGCTGGCATCCGTCACTGTTGCCCAAGCAGACGATCGAAGCCCCGTACGTGGACATCATCGTTCGTGCTCAGGGGGAAGACAGCATGCTGGAGGTGGCTCAGCACTTACAGAATGATGAGCCCCTTGACGACATTCTCGGGGTTGGATTCAAGCGCGACAAAAAGGTTTTCCTTACGCCGGAGCGGCCTCTGAAACAACTCACCCAAATGCCGCAGAAGGCCTATCAACTGGCAGACTTCGACGGCTATGAGCGCGTCTGCGGCCGGCGCTGGGCCATGTACGTTTCCAGCCTCGCCTGCCCATTTAATTGTTCGTATTGCACAAATGCCGCGGTCTACGGCCGCAAATGGAACGCCCTTCCGGTCGATCAGGTGGTTGAAGAAACGATGGAACTGACCCGCCGTTATCGTCTGGACCTGCTGTGGCTGGCCGACGACAACTTTCTCGTCGATCTCGACCGCGCGCTAAAGATTGCCGAAGGGCTGGTTCGAGCCGAAGCAAAATTTAAGTGGAGCATCCAGGCGACCACCAATTTGACCGCTCGCCTGAGCGTCGAGGAACTTTCGCTGTTGCACCGCTCTGGTATGCACCAGGTCTGCCAAGGCATCGAGAGCGCCTCACCTACAGTGATGAAACACATGAATAAGGATTTTCAGGTGCTCGAGGACATCTACGAGTCTACCAAGCGCTGCCTTCTTGCCGGCGTGATTCCATCGTTCAATATTATTTTCGGTCATCCCGGGGAAGGGCCGAAAGAACGGCGTGAAACTGTCAGTTTCATGATGGATGTGTGCCGCCGCTTCCCGGGAGCGGAATTCTGGACTAGTATCTTTACTCCATATCCAGGCTCTCCCATCATGCACCAGGCGCAGCAGCTGGGCATCGAAGCCCCGACCTCGCTGGAAGGCTGGATCCATTACTTCCCCCGCTACACGACGCTGCCCTGGCTCAAGGGCAAAGATCATCAACGAGTGCAGAACATGCGCGATTATCTCCGTATCGCATTCGATCGCGACCCGATCGCAGATAAGTCGTCGCGAATCGCTAAGGCTGTTAAGCATCTCACCGCATATCCCGCCCGCTGGCGCCTGGATCACGACTTCTATGGCCTCCCCGTGGAACTCTGGGTCAATCGCACTTTGAAGAATATCTTGACCCTGCCCAAACCTAGCGTGGACGCAAAAATGATCGAACCTAACCCCGCGCCAAATTTGCTGGATTATCGAGTCTCATAAATCGACGGGCGCGAACTCGCGGAAACCGGCCAATCACAAAATGATCATTCTCTACAATCCAAAGGCGACACGCTACCGCAATCGCCGCTTGCCGCTCTCCATTTTGTCGATTGCCGCAGTTCTGGAGGGCCGCGAAGAATATGAGATCGTGGATGGGAATCTCGATCTGCATCCCACCCAAACGATCGCTGCCCTGATTCAACGGCATGCGGTCGAACTGCTGGCGGTGACCGTAATGCCCGGGCCCCAAACCGTTGGGGCGGTCTCCACTTGCCGGGAAATTCGAGCCCGGTTCCCGCACGTGAAAATTGTTTGGGGAGGCTACTTCGCCACCAACTATACGGCGGCGGTTTTGAATTCAAAATATGTCGACTTTGCGGTACGGGGCCAGGGAGAGCTCACTTTTCTGGAGTTGTTAAGCACCCTTCGTGAGAACCGCGAGATGCAGAACATTGCCGGTCTTTCCTACAAGGACTCGGACGGGCGAGCCCGCAACAATCCCGAGCGTCCTATGAAACCCCCGGATACGTTTCCCTGGTTGCCCTACCATCGGTTGCCCGTGGAGAAATATCTCCTCCCGACATTTCTTGGCAAGCGCACTGCGGTGCACCAGGCCAGCATCGGTTGTCCCTTTCGTTGCAACTTCTGCGGCGTCGTAAACTTTTCCGGAAGCCGGGAAAAGATGGAGGCGCCGGAACGCACGGAAGCCGTCCTTCGCCATCTGGCGCAGAACTACGGCGTGGATGCGGTTCAGTTCTACGACAATAATTTCTTTTTGCGCGAAAACCATACCCAGGAACTGGCAAAACGCATCGAGCCGCTGAACCTGAAGTGGTGGTGCGAAGGCCGTTCCGACATCATGATGTCTTACTCGGACGCGACCTTCGAGGCAATCCGGCGCGCCGGTTGCAAGATGATTTTTTTTGGGGCGGAATCCGGCAACAATGAAACCCTGAAAGAAATGAAGAAGGATCTTAAAGCCGAAGATACGTTGGCGCTGGCGTCGCGCATACGCCGGTTCGATATCATTCCCGAGTTCTCGATCATTTTCGGCAACCCCAAAGATCCCGAGAAAGACACGCAGGAGTGTATCCAGTTTATTCGTCAGCTGAAGCGTCTGAATCCGGACTCCGAAATTGTGGTCGAACACTATACGCCGGTTCCGCAACGAACCCAGATGTATGGAAATGTCGAAAACCAGGTTCAATTCCCGGAAACTCCCGATGAGTGGGCCACCGAGCGTTGGCAGCGATATGCCACGCAGAAAGACCCCAAAACCCCGTGGATGAGGCCCAGCACCAAGGAATTGATCGACAACTTTGAACTGGTAGTCTCTTCCCGCTGGCCCACCGTGCAAGACATCCGCCTTCCGCAGTGGGGAAGAATGACGTTGAAGGCATTGAGCGCGTGGCGCTACAAGCTTGCGATTTACTCCGCGCCGTTCGAATTGAAGTGGACCCAGCGCATGATCGACCTTCGCAGGCCGAAGGTGGAGAGTTTGTGAACGATGGTCCCGTGATCGCGCCTGCGATCGATCCCAGGGTTTCTGTATCGGGCGATACTCCACGCCGTGTTTCTGTCGCCGAGGGCTATGCCCGGTGGGCAGCCAGTTACGATCAGACCCCGAATCCGCTCCTTGCCCTTGAAGAGCGCTGCCTTTTGCCGCTTCTCTCGAATCTCACCCGCAAGCGGGCGCTCGATCTGGCCTGCGGAACCGGACGCTGGCTGGAGAGATTGTTGGCTGCCGATTTGGTGTCGGGCATTGGGATTGACTTATCCCCGGCTATGCTTCGCGTGGCTCGCGAGAAAACCGCGATCAGTGGGCGATTAGCCAGAGCCGATTGCCTGAAGCTTCCGCTGAGAGACGGCTCCTTCGACCTTGCCATCTGTTCGTTTGCGCTTGAGCACATCGGCACGTTCAGCGAACTGGCGGAGGAGTGCTCGCGCGTGCTGGCGGAGAAAGCCGACCTTTATATAAGCGGACTTCATCCCGCAGCGTACGGCGCCGGTTGGCGTACCGGATTCAGGGATCAACAGGGTGCGCTGCAAATTGAAACCACCAGCCATTCTTCCAGCGAAATTGTACGGGTGTTCAACTCTGTAGGATTCGAGCTCGTACAGGCTCTGGAATGTTTTCTTGGAGAACCTGAGCGTCCGCTGTTCATGCAGGCCGGGAAGGAAAGTTATTTTGATAAGGCGCGAGTTATACCCGCGATTATGATCTTGCATTTCCGGCGTGCTCCTAAACAGCAAGCCGTTAAGCCCGAGAGGCCGGCGGTGATCACGCAAGCAGGCGCGCTGGAGAATTCGGTGCCGACGGTGCTGATTCGACCATCCACTCGTCGACTTTCGTTGGGATTGTCGGAATCGTGGAAGAACATCCATCTGCTCGGCGTTTTCCTGTGGCGCGATATCAAGGTCCGCTACAAGCAGACTGCTTTAGGACTGGGGTGGGCGGTTCTGCAGCCGCTGTTAAGCGTGGCCGTATTCACTCTGGTATTCGGTCGAGTCGCCAGAGTGCCGACCGGGGGCGTGCCATACCCGCTGTTTGTCTTTTGTGGATTGGCTCCCTGGCAGATTTTTGCCCGCGCCGTCGCACGCTCTAGTAATTCGCTCGTGGACAATCAGTTCTTGCTCACCAGCGCATACGTGCCCCGGCTGATACTGCCCCTCGCGGCAGTGTTAAGCACTTTCGTGGATTTTGGGGTCGAGTTTCTGCTGCTGATAGCCATGATGCTTGGTTACCATGTCCAGCTTAGTCCGGTTGCGCTCTTGACGATCGTTCCGTTCCTGCTGCTGGCGCTCGCCGTGTCTGTGGGAGTAGGCCTTTTTCTATCATCCTTGAATGTTCGTTACCGCGATGTGGGTCACGTCGTACCATTCTTTATGCAGTTATTATTCTTCGTCACGCCGGTTGCCTATCCGGGCAGTTTGGTTCCTCTGCGTTTGCGCTGGCTCTCAGATCTGAACCCCATGGCCAACGTAGTAGAGGGTTTTCGTTGGGCTTTGTTGCACGTCTCGCCTCCCGCGGCGCCGGGTTTGCTTTATTCGCTACTGGGCACGTTGGGGTTCCTGCTCGCAGCGTTGGTTTATTTCCGCCGTGTCGAGCGCAGCTTTGCGGACGTGGTCTGAACATGAACGATATTGCAGTTCGCGCCGAGACTCTTGGCAAGAAATACCCCTTGAAGCAATATCGCGGTCGGCGGGAACTCCGCGAGACCTTGGTTTCAGCCTGTACACGGATATTTTCCCGAACGCCAGCCATGCAGAGGTCCGGCAATGCTGCGAACCGCGAGCACTGGGCACTCAGGAACGCCTCGTTTGAAATGCGGCAGGGAGAGGTCGTAGCGCTGTTGGGATCAAACGGTGCGGGCAAAACAACTCTGCTGCGTGTCCTGGCGCGCATCACGGAGCCGACCGAGGGCAGCGCGGAAATCCGTGGACGAGTCCTGCCCCTGCTCGATGTAGGTGCGGGTTTTCACAGTCAGCTGACCGGGACTGAGAACACTTACGTGCACGGCGCGATCCTGGGCATGAAGAAAGCCGAGATTCGCAGAAAATTCGACGAGATCGTGGCCTTCGCGGGAGTCGAGACGTTTCTCAATATGCCCATCAAGCGCTGGTCCAGAGGCATGTGTGTGCGCCTGGCCTTTGCCGTGGCCGCTCACGCCGACGCAGACGTCCTCTTGGTAGACGAGTTACTCGATGTGACCGATGCCGAGTTCCGTGAGCAGTGCCTGCAGCGGATTGCTGACGGCGCGATCAGGCAAGGCCGAACTGTAGTATTTGTCAGCCATGATTTGAGCTATGCGCGGCGACTGTGTACTCGCGAACTACAATTTGCCGGAGGCGAAATCGTGAATGATTCGACAAGTGTTGCAGTTTCAACTCGCGAACCTGCGAGCGAGCTTTTGAGGCGTTGAGTTTGGTGGAAATAGAGCGATGAATCGACGGTTGGCCGAAAGCATAATTCGCTATCTCAGCATCTCCGAGGAGATTGACGAGAGCCGGGCTTCACTTAGCGGTTTCAGTGAGCGCCAGTGGGAACACACGTTTCAGTGGCTGGAGAACAGGAACCTCGCACTCTATTTGTTGCAGAAACTGCGCGACGCTCATGATGATCGTGAAGTTCCGCGGGCAGCGCTGTCGCGTCTGGAACAGGACTACTCTAAAAACCGGCTCCGCGTCGACGAAATGGCAAGCACGTTTGCAGAGGTAAATGAAAGGTTCCGTCGATTTGGCGTTAACTATGCCGTAGTGAAAGGTTTTTCTCTTGTCCCCGGGTTCTGCCCCGATGCCTATTTACGCCAGCAAAGTGACCTCGACTATCTGGTCGACGAACAGTCGCTGCCGATTGCGCAGCAAGCGCTCAGCGATTTGGGATTTTTCCTCAATAACCATGACCCCGCCTCCAGAGAGTGGAGCTTCGCGAAAGGTCCCATTTCTCACTCCCTAAATTCGAGCGAACAATACGAGGGCAAAGGCCGCTATGTTATTGAGCTGCATTTGGGGTTTTGGAGTTCGGACGAGCACTACATCGATATGGCCGGTACGCAGTTTTCTCCCTCCCGGAGCGTCGACCACGAGTGGCGAGGAATGCACTTCCGAGCTTTGCGCGAGGAAGACGCGTTTCTGCTCCAAGTAATGCATACCTTTCAGCACCTCCTGATCGGCTACGTAAAGACGTCATGGCTGTATGAAATCGCCTATTGTCTCCATCAGCGGCGGAACGACCCGTCGTTCTGGCAACGAGTTGAGCGGCGCACCGAGGCCGATGTCCGGCTAACGCAGTTGGTAGCCATCATCGCGGGACTGGCAAGCGGTTTTTTTCAGGCTCCGCTCCCCGCCCTGTTACAGACATGGCAGGCAAAGCTACCTCCTCCGGTAGGGGTTTGGCTGGAAAACTATGGGTCGCGAGTTGCTTTCCAGGAGATACCGGTTTGCGAACTTGGTGTGCTTCCTACTTCCAAGCTGGCTCTGTTCCTGCATTGGCAATTTCTGACCGACGTGAAATGCCGAAGAGACCTCCTGCGCCGACGCTTACTGCCCTGGACGGGACGCCCAAGCATAACTCGCTCGATCCGCAATCGGCCAAGTATGCTCTTAGGCTCACAACTTGGTGGCTTGCTGCGAGAGGTTTCGTCGCGGTGGCGCCGGCCGTTCGTGTTTCATCTCGTTGTGTATTATGTCGGCTCGGGAGCGCGGTATCTGTGTGAAATTCCCAGATGGTGGTGGCTCAATCGAAGAAGGGCTGTCCCGCAAGCTCCAGAGATCTCCACAGGAAGCGCGCAGAAACAATGAATGCGACAAGGCTCCCACACCAGGAATTTCCCGTGAAGCCGGCAGATTTTTTTCGGCGCGAGGCTCAAACGCCACTTATTCGGCGATTCCTGGCCGCGGGGGCCGTGTGCGCCGTGCACACTAATTGCGAACAAGTTCTTGAAGCCGCTCACCAGGCATTCTTGCCTTTGCAACCTGACGCCGCGGACACGGATTTCTCGCTCCGTCTGTGGGTCGATTCTGAGTCTTCGTCGCGAACTCCATGGCCAAAGCCCTTTGTCCGAGGTCTCGATCATCTTGTATTTGCCAGCTTCGATTCCGATAGCTTCATGGTTGTCGACCTTCGCCAACGCCGCGTGGCTGGACGATTCTCGGCCAATATGGCTAGCGACCGCGATTACTGGCAGGGGGTGATCTTTCCCATGCTTATGTCCATCGTCGCCGCCTCGGTCGGCGTGGTGGAGCTGCACTGCGCCTGTGTCGTAAAAAATAACAAGGGATATCTGCTGGCCGGACCTTCCGGTTCGGGCAAGTCCACGCTGGTGACGGCGCTCGCCCGCGACGGTTTCGCATTTCTTTCCGATGATCGAACTTTTTGCTCCGCGGGCAAAGAGGTGCTCTCCGCCTGGGGCGTTGTCCCTTCGGTGAAACTTCGGCGTGAAGCTCAGCTCTGGTTTCATGAGCTGGCGCAACGGGAGCCGACGGATCGTGTGAATGGGGAATCGATATTACGGTTCGATCCGGAGAGCCAGCTCGGCCTCAAACGAGCGAAGTTCTGTGAACCGGAATGCCTGATTTTTCTGGACCGGCGTGAAGGTCCCGAATTCTGCTTACAAGCAGTCTTTCCACAAGAGGCTGCGCAGCGTCTTGATCGAGAGCTAATGGTTGAGCCTCCCGCACTGATGGAAAATCAACGGAAAGTCATTGACCAATTGGTTGTCATGCCGTGCTGGCAATTGCGATACTGGGGTGAGCCCGGGGTGATTGCTCCGCGGCTGGCGCGTCATTTCGAAGAAGTTTCCCAAGGGGTTTCTAATTGCCCTTAATAAAGGATGCTGAACGCCGCGATGCCCCGAGCGCGACAGAGGTCGTACCATACACCGGCAGACTTTCGGATCCGCTACGCCGGTCTGTGCCCACGCCGCACGCGATCACCTTGCAACTGATGGGCAGGGCGGTGCGCCTGGAGAGCGATAGCCCCAGGGTCATCGATCACGCGCTGCAGTTCTTTGCCTGGTATCCACAGGTATCGCAGGGTGATCCTAAGCTCGATTATCCCGACCTTACATGGCGTATCCTGACCGAGCCCGGTGAACTCGATTGGCCGGGCAGGCCCACCTCCGGCTTTTCCGATGCCGACCTCAGCTTCGTGAAATTCGGTGAGCGCAGCTTCGGGGCTGTGGATGCAGACACGCGGAGTGGGATTGCGTTCTTAGCCGAGGGATCTGTTGAGATCGCTGAACCAAGATTGGCTATCCGGCCCCCTCTTGAGTTCTTGCTTTACATGACCGCCACGAGTTTAGGGTTTACCTGCCTGTCGGCGGCTTGTGTTGCCTTCGGGGGAAGGTGCGTGGTTCTGTTGGGAGAGCCGAATAGCGGCAAGACCTCCGCCAGTTACGTGGCCACGAAACTGGGAATGGAACTTGTTGCGGATCACGTAATCTTCCTGGAGGCCGCTCCCTCAGGGATCCTCGTATGGGGCGATCCTTTTCCCACGATGTTTCGTCCGGATGCTCTGCGGTTCTTTCCCGAACTTCGAAGTCAGGTTCGTGAGTTGTCGTATGAAGGGGTGGACTTCTGTTTTTTCGACAAGAGCAAACTGCAAAGCGCGCAAGCGAACTACGTCGAGCCGCTGTGTTCCATCTATCTCGAGCGGGCAGTTGCCGCGGAACCGCGCCTGGCGCCGATGCCTGCCACCGAGCTGGTGCAGCATCTTGCCGCGGGTCTGCATTTCAAGGGGAGCGCCCGCTTCCGATCTAAGCAAACTGCGGTGTTCGCCGGTTTGGCGGAGCTGCCCGCGTATCGCCTGTCCTATGGCGAAGACCCCGCGACAGCGGCAAAGACTGTAAAGGACCTATCCGCTATCCGCGCGGAATCTCAGTACTTCGGGCCGAAGGGCTCTAAGCGCACCTCGGTATTACCTTAAACTATTTAAGGCATCGCCTACGAGTGCCCCGGCTCGACGGGGCCGCGCCGAGGCGGACGGAACGTTTTACCTTTTGCCATTTTAACTTCACTTGGCCATCACCGTCCAATTGGTTCCGTCGCAGTAGCCCATCACATGGTCGGTCCCTGACCCAGAAATGGTTGCGCCCCACGTCTTTGTAGTGGAGTCCGTGATCGAGGCATACATGCCCTCCGTTCCGGAAGTGCAAGAAGGCCAGTCGGCAAATGCTCGGGGAGGAATCCGTGGTGCGCCGTTTGTCGTCGCCGATGATGCCGCCAAGGTGAGGTTCCCCAAGGAGTCTTCGTAGATGGACGCCTTCAAACTTTCGCTGTTGGAGTTGACCGCCCGAAAAGAAAGGTTCTGAGAATTGAGCGGACCTCCTGTGTCCGCAAGTGACCCGATATATACGCAATCGCCTACCGCGCCGTTGTAGTTCAGTGGGCCGTTGTCGCAGGAAAACTCCGCGCCTGTACCTGGCACAGCGAAAATGTTAGCCCACACCAGTCCCGAGAAGGGCTGAAGGTAAAAACTCCCATCCGCTCCCTGGGTAATCGTTCCGTTTTCCTGAACGCCGCCCACGTAGGACGTAAACTGCAATGCTTGCGAGGGTGCGCTCCCGCCGGTGGCGGATGCGCCAATCTGGAGGCAGGAATCATTTAGAGAACCCAGGAACATGTTGTCGCACGCAAATCCGTATCCAGTCGTACCGTTCCCGGCGATCACGTACTGGGTGTAAGTGTTTGTTCCGGTCCAGGTGTTATTGCCACCAAGGGTCTGAGCAAAGGCGGAGGCGCAGAGGAGAAACAGCAGGCCTAAGCGGGCGATGCAGGCTTTCATAAGAAAGGCTCCTAAGGAACCCAAGAACACCTGAGAACAACCTTACCAAACAAAATCCAGGTTGAGGAGCGTCATTTAAGAACCGTGTTCGGTTCCAAATACGAAGCGTACTCGCAAACGACAGCGAAGGTTATTCCCGGAATTTATTGAGCGCGCACTGTTTGCGGACCTTCTTCAGTCACAAAAGCAAGGCCAACGCGATACCGGTACGGTCCGAGAGTAACAATCAGTAGTGTCGCAAGGGCGGCGGCGCAGAAGAACCCGCTTAGCGGTACAACGTAGGATCCGGTTTTATCGAAACCGAGGCCCATCAGGTAAGCTCCCAATCCGCCAGCCACTCCATAGACACCCCATATCCACCCAGAAATCGCTCCATACGCACGCAGCCCAAAGTAGCGGCTAATCAGATACGCGATTATGTCTACCTCAGCGCCTGTGCCGAGACCGACCAGGAAGGCCCCGACGAATGCAGACCGGATCCCGTGGCTTACCGCCAGTAACCCAAGCCCGATAGCGACTGCGGAGAAAAACCCTGCCGCCACTCGAGGGGCGAAGAACTGATCCATCAAGTAGCCAGAGCTTATCCGTCCTATGAACAGCCCAATTCCGAGGAGCGAACTAGCCAAGGCCGCCATCTGTGCTGTGCTTCCCCGGTCGGTCAGGATAGCGGGCAGATGAATAAAACACGCATGGACGCTGGCAGTCACCAGAAAGAAGACGCTCACCATAATCCAGAAAGCTGGGGTGCGGCAGGCTTCACTCACAGCCACTCCCGGTTCCTCCACCGCCATCCGCGAGGCCGCCTGCGCATCCGTCTCGCCGTCCGGTAGAAGTCCTCGGCTTCGAGGTTTCTCTTCCAGAAACGCCGCGACCACCGGCAGAGGGATGAGCAAAACCACAAATCCGAAGATGGTGTACGAGAGACGCCAGCCGCACCTTTGCACGATTTGCTGCGCGACCGCAGGCAAGACAATCGCTCCCAACCCCAACCCAAACATCATTACACTCAGAGCAAGCCCTCTGCGCTTATCAAACCATTGCGAGACAACATCGGCGTATGGTAGTGTTCCGGCTCCGTCGGCGACTAAGCCCAAAGCAAAATAGAACAGATACAGCTGCCAGAGCGTCCGCGACAAGAAGATACTCGAGATAAGGATCAGGCCCAGGCCGGCGATGCTGGGGATCAGCACTCTTCGTGGGCCGTACTTATCGACCAATCGTCCGACCAGCGGGAAACACAAAGCGCAAGTCAAACTAAGAATCGTGAACGCCAGCGAAATCTGGGCGCGTCCAGAATGAAATTCGCGGCCGATCGCCTTGGCAAATATCCCGAAGGTGAATATGACAATTGGGACCGTGTTAAGGAAGTTTCCGAGGGCTGCCGTCAGCGCAACCCACCACCCGTAAAACATCTTAGGTCGTGCGCTTGTCATTTCAGATATCCAAAATCGGCAAGCGAAGTTCGAAACGCTTGCCGAGACTCGCGTTACGGTATAAGGGATAGCTCTGCCCTGTCAATGCCACCCGATCTCGGTGGTGGTGCATTTTTCTCTACCACTGAACATTGTCATCCTGAGCGTAGCCGTTTTTCAGACGCAGCGAAGGATCTCCGCTACCATGCTGCGTGCCCCGGGAGATCCCTCAGCCCGCTGGTAAAAACGCGGGCTCATCGGGATGACGCCTTGTGAGATTAAATGCGCTTTTTACACCTCAGTCGTATCTGAGCTACTCTACATCGTTACGGAGATCGCATGAACTATCTCATCACGGGAGCGACTGGAAACATCGGTTCGCTGGTCGTCAAACACCTTCTCGAACGCGGCGATCGGCCGCGAGTTCTGGTGCGCGATGCGGAGAAGGCACGATCGCGCTACGGCGATCGCGTGGATTTCTTCGTCGGCGATTTCGCGGATGCGACGACGATGAAGTCTGCACTTACGGGAGTCGATGCTTTCTTGCTGGTCAGTTCGGTCGACGACCTGGCAGCACGAGACGAAGTGGCCGCCAAGGCGGCAAAAGCTGCCGATGTGAAACATCTCGTAAAGATCTCGTCGATCGCCGTGCCGCAAAAAAACATTGGGACGGGCGTGTGGCATGCGCAGGGCGAAGCCGCGATTCGCGCTAGCGGAGTCCCGTTCACGTTCGTGCAGCCGTCAGGGTTTATGGAGAATTGTTTGTGGTGGGCGAGCTCAATCAAGTCCGAAGGGGTTGTTCGTTCATCCGCCGGCGACGGCAAGAGCCCCGTCATTCATTCCGATGACATTGCCGCCGTCGCCACAGAGGCATTGACAACGCGCACACACATCGGAGAGTCGTTGCCAGTTACCGGCCCGGAGTTGCTCAGCTATCCCGAGATGGTGGCGAAGATCGGTGCCCGGATCGGCGAGCCGCTCCGGTTCGAAGCGCTCTCCGACGAAGAAGAGCGTCGCCAGTTGGTCGAGAGGAACCGGCCGAAGCCAATGGTCGAAGCCCTCATCTCCGTTTTTCGGGCGATGCGCGAAGGGCGACTTGCGAGAGTTACAGACACCGTCGAACGCGTCCTCGGGCGAAAGCCGGCATCTTTCGACCATTGGCTAGAGCAGAACGCAACAGCGTTTCGGTGATTTGGGAAGCCCGTCGCGACAGAAATCACGAACATTAGAGCGCGTCAAACGGCATATACATTGACTAAGCAGACGCAGTGGGTATGACGACCCGGCAATGGATTTACGCAAAGCCACTGGATAAGGGCAAACTCGCCCCGCAGCATTTCGAGCTTCGAGAGGTTGCTCTGCCCGAACTGAAGGACAACGAAGTTCTGGTCCGGGTGAAGCTGATCAACATCCATTCCAACACGCGTATGCGGATGGCCACACAGGCCATTCCTCTTGGCGAAACGGACGCGGCGAACTATGCCTGTGCGGAAGTCATCGAGTCCCGCGCTCCGACGTTTAAAAAAGGCGACGTCATTGCCTGCCAGACGGGCTGGCAAGAGTATCAGGTCGTCAGCACGAAGGCGGGCGCCGTGGGATTCGGAGTCGCAAGCGAACTTACCAAAGCTCTGAACGGAACGAACTCACCGTGGACCTACAAGTTTCGGCCGGCCATAGTGGAGATGTGGCCTGCGGAAGTGCTGATGGACATGTTCGGAACCTCGGGAATGACGGCATATTTTGGTATGCGTGAGTGCGGTCCGCTTATGCCAATGGATCGGGTCGCGGTCGCCGCTGCCACTGGATCGGTCGGCTCCATCGTTGCGCAACTCGCAAAGGCTGCCGGCTGTTACGTCGCCGGATTTGCCGGTGGCGAGGACCGGTGCGGCTGGGTGGCAGAGAATCTCGGGATCGACCGGTGCATCGACTATCGCGTCGCCGACTTCGAGGATCAACTCAAGGATGCATTCCCCAACGGCATCGACGTCTACTCGGATGGTGTTGGTGGCTCTCTCACCGAAACCGTCGCAGAACAGATCAAGCCTAGCGGACGGTTGTTCTCCTATGGGGGAGTAGTCGCGTTCTATGCGGATGACACGATGCCTGAGAGCGAGCCCTTCGACATTCGTAATCAGACCTTCAACATTCGCAAGTCCTTTGGCATTTCGGATAAAGTCGAGGCGCTCCTCAAACTGAAGAATCTCAAAACAGAGGCTTTCAGGCTCCATGTGTTCTACGACGAGCGACTGAAGGCGGAGGACGACCTTTCGGGGCTGATGCTCAACGGCAAGTTGAAGCCAATTTACAATGTGGTCGCGGGTTTCGAAAACCTGCCTCAAGCGATAAGCGGTCTCTATCAAAACCGCCGGCCAGGCAAGCTGCAGGTGCGCTTCGAGGTCGGTTGATGAAAGTTCCCGGAGAAGACTCGTTCAGCGTATTTCCGGCCACCACCCACGGAGGGCAGGTCTCACGGGTGACACTTAATTTCAATGCGCAGAAGAGGCGGGTGATCCGGAGATGCTTCTGCAGTGCCAACATTGTCTACAACCTCGACCGACCGCATGGGCTCGGGTTCCGACCAGCGAACTTTAAACACTCCGGGATGAACCGGTGTGGTGACGCTGGGAATGTCCTGCACGCTGCCATCCGGCTTGCGAAAACGAATGTGCGACGTCTTGCCGCCGGTATCCCAGGTGAGAAAGAAACTCGGCCAGCGGTGATGGTGCGCGGGAATCATCGTTCCCGTGGGCGGAGTGGGGATTTCCAGCACGCGCACGAAGACGTTTTCGAAAAGAACTTTGTGAGCCGCCGGCGCGATCTCGACCGCGTCATAGCCGTCGGGGTATTGCGATTTATCCTGTCCGTAAAGATAAAACACTCCCGCGGACATCAGAACAAGCGCGATTACAACGCCGATTAATCCTCGACGTGGAGGATGGAGCAGGCCTTTAGGTTTCATGCCGCGAAGTATAGCGATTTTCTTCCTGAATTTGAAGATGTTTTAGCGCCATCTTCCTGTTGGAGCAAGGCATTATTTCATTCTGCTTACTCTCTTGATGAGCGATTGTACCGCGCCCAAAGGAGTAGGACTGCCGACTCGTGTATCCTGTTGCGCAGCTATGACTGTGAGCGCCGACACGAATCGGCAACGCAAACCATGAAACAAGGAGTTCAACAATTAGAGGCATGAAGAGGCTGGGGAAAATCCTGCTGATCGCAGTGGCCGCACTGGCTGCCCTTCTACTGATAGGCGTAAGGATGAAGTTCGGATCGGGTCCGTTCATCGGGCCGAAGACGCGTCCTTTGACGGCCCGCAAATTTGAGCCGACTCCCGAAAGACTGGAACGCGGGCGCTACATCTTTACCTCGCTATCTGCCTGCACACGCTGCCATACCCCGATGGACCTGTCGGAACGTGGCTACCCTCCCATGCCGGACATGACGGGGGCTGGCCAGATCCTTCCCCAAGGATTGCTTCCCGGACAAATCGTCGCTCCAAATTTGACCCCTGATGTGGAAACCGGAGCCGGCAGTTGGACGGACGACCAACTTGCCCGCGCCATCCGCGAAGGCATTGGCCACGATGGACGGACGCTGTTTCCCATCATGCCGTACCAGAATTTTCGAGAAATGTCTGATGAGGATCTGGGCTCGGTCGTGGTTTTCCTGCGGTCTCTGCCTGCCATTCATCATGAGCTGCCCAAGACGCATATCAATTTTCCCATCAACCGTCTGATCAACGCGCTGCCTCAGCCGGTCACCGCACCGGTGAGTGCTCCCGATCCCAGCGACCGCCTGAAGTGGGGAGAACATCTGGTGCGGATGGCAGGTTGCCCCAGTTGCCACACTCCCACCAGCAAGGACAATAGGCCTATCCCAGGGATGGAATTTGCCGGAGGATTTCCTATCAGCTTCAAAGGTACGACTATCGTAAGCGGGAACATCACTCCCGACGCCTCGGGAATCGGGTACTTCGACGAGGCTGTCTTCATCCAGGCTTTGCGAACTGGCTTTGTGGGTGCACGAGCGCTTGGGTCGGCGATGCCGTTTGTCGTCTATAGAAACGTCACCGATGACGATCTGCGGGCGATGTTTGCTTATCTGCGGACCTTAAACCCGGTTCGCCATCGCGTGGATAACAGCCTCCCGCCCACATATTGCCGGCTCTGCCGTCACATGCATGGCGCCGGCGATCAAAACCGATAATTAGAATTCGAGGAGAAGAACTGAAAAGTTGGCCCCTGCGACTAGTACGGCGTCATCCCGAACGTCCGCGTTTTTCCCAGCGGCCGGAAGTATCTCGGCGCGCACGAGTTCCGGACGCACGAGTTTTTTTCAGATTGAGCCACTAGTGATATTTCCAATCGCGAAAATTTCTTAGGTGGCTTTGCTGGCTTCCTGAAAAACGGCAGCCGTATCCCCGGCTCAATTGCGTTCCTCATCGGCGGCCCGGCTCACACACAAAACCCGTGGCGGAGTCATCGGAACATGCGTAATCTTCATGCCGACGCCCAGAGCGTTCTCGATCGCGGCGGCCAACGCTGGCGCAACCGGGATCGTACCGCCCTCACCGACTCCTTTTACTCCGAGCGGGTTGAAGGGACTTGGAGTGGTTATATGCGACTGTCTTAAGCTGGGGATGTCCGTGGCGCGCGGCAGCAGGTAGGTGTCGAGCGATGTATTCAGCACACGCCCATCACGGTCATAATGCAACTCTTCGAACAGAGATGCGCCTATCCCCTGCGCGACGCCTCCGGTCATCTGGGTTTCGACCACCGCCGGATTGATCAGGTTTCCACAATCGTGCACCAGGGCATGGCGGACGACCCTGACGTATCCGGTTTCCGCGTCGACCTCCACTACCACCGCGTATGCGCCATTCGAGTAGGCGGGTTTAGTGCTCTTATAGAAACGCAGCGCTTCGAGTCCGGGATCAATGTCTGGAGGAAAGGGAAATATAAGAGCGGGCGAATTAAGCGCGCCCGCGATTTCGCCGAGCGCCAGGCTTCTATGGGGCTCCGCGAGTTCTCTGACTTTGCCGCCGCTATATTCCACCGCGTCCGGCGGCAGGCGTAACATCGCAGCCGCCGCTTTGACCACCTTTTCGCGAATGCCTGCGGCAGCCATCGCTACGGCATTCCCCGCCATCACCGCCGATCGGGCCGCGTAGACGCCGATTGCCAAAGGTATGATGGACGTGTCTCCGAGTTGAACGTGGATCGTGGACGGTTCGACCTCCAGTGCGTCTGCGCAGACTTGCGCCAGCGTCGTTTCGTGAGACTGGCCCTGAGAAGATAACCCGGTAGAAAGAACAATGCGCCCACCCGGATCGACTCGAACCAGTGCGGATTCATAGGGCCCCCGGCCCGTCATTTCGATGAAGCACGAAACTCCGATGCCGATCTTCCGGCCGGCCGCTGCCGCATTTTTTTTTTCTTGATCGAAAGAACTGTGGCCGATTAAGTCCAGCACCCCTTGCAGGCACTTCGGGTAATTTCCGCTATCGTAGAGCACCTGAGTGTTGTCCACGTCCTTTAGTCCGGTGTCGTAAGGAAAATCCTCCGGCTGAAGCAGATTACGGCGTCTTATTTCCGCCGGATCGATTCGGAGCTTGCCCGCTGCCAAGTCGAGCATCCGCTCCATGACGAAACAAGCCTGGGGCTTGCCCGCTCCGCGATACGGCACCGACGGGGCCTTATGGGTGTACACGGCAGTACATTCGACTTGATAATTCGGAACGCGATACGGCCCCGGAACGCTGATGGTGGTGATATGCGGCACCACGATGCCAAGCGTGACGTAAGCGCCTTGATCGTAGAGAATGCGGTTGCGCATGGCGCGGATGCGGCCGCTCGCATCGAGGCCGAGAGTCGCCTCGTGAATCTGCTCGCGCCCGTGGTAGGTGGCAAGAAAGCTTTCGCGGCGGGATTCGACCCATTTGACGGGCTGTCCCAGCCGCATCGCCAGAAGAGGAATCAGGGTATGCTCCGGGTAGTATCGATTTTTAACCCCGAAGCCCCCACCGATATCAGGCGCGATCACTCGTATATCGTGCCGGGGAAGACCCACCTGCTGGGACAAAAGAGCACGCGAGAGGTGGGGCGACTGCGTGTTTGTCCAGACCGTCAATCGCGCCGTAGATGAGTTGGGCTCGAATTTGGCCATCACAGCCCGGGCTTCCATGGCCTGGGAACTAACGCGGCCGATGGTAAACCGCTCCGTAATTACGCAATCACAATCGGCAAGCGCGGCGGCGACATCCCCAGTTTTTTGGCCGAATTGGGCGGCGACGTTGTCGGGCAAATCCTCATGTACTTTCGCTGCGCCAGATATTCCCATTTCGGCGTTCACCACTACGGGCAGCGGTTCGTAGCTCACTTCGATCGCGCGCAGGGCTTCGCGACAAGCAGCGCGGGTTTCAGCAGCCACAACCGCCACGGGTTCACCTTCATGGTGCACCACATCCTTAACCAGCGCGAACGGCGTTCGAGAGTGTAAAGAAGGGTGAGGCGCCACTTGAGGGATGGACTTGAGTACGTCTGCCAAATCGGAGAATGTCCAGACCGCAAGGACGCCGGGCATCTTGCGGGCTTCAGCCGTCTGAATTTCTTGAATACGTGCCGCCGCGTAGGGACTCCGCAAAACTGCAGCGTAGACCATGTTTGGCAATTGCAGGTTGCTGACAAATCGTCCAGCACCAGAAAGCAGGCGAGAGTCTTCAAAGCGGGGAATCGATTTGCCTAACATAGCTTACCCTTGGGCGGCCGCGTCGAGAATCGCTTTAACGAATCCGGAGTATCCGGAGCAGCGGCAGAGGTGTCCTTTAATAGTCTCGCGAATCTCCGCTTCAGACGGTCGCGAGCCGGTGCGCAGTAAAGCCGCCGCTGCGATGATGAAACCTGGAGCGCAAAAGCCGCACTGTATGGCATGATTCTCGGAGAACGCTTTCTGTAGTCGAGGGAGTTGATCCACTAGACCCTCGAGGGTTGTCACAGCCCGCCCTGATGCTTGGATCGCCAGCATGAGACAGGATCGAATGGGCCGGCCATCTATCAATACGCTGCACGTACCACAACTTCCCTCGCCACAAGAGATGGATGTGCTGAGTCCGAAGCCCTCGCGAAGTAGGCCGGCAAGTGTTTGGTTTACGGAGACGCCGCGGCTGCAGGCCTTCCCGTTCAGTTCGATTTCTATCGTGGCTGTTTGCATGTTTATTGAGCTTTGCTGGCACGGACTTCACACTGCGCAACCGCCCGTTTGAAAGCGCGGGCACCCAGCGATCCGGCCACGTGTCGAGCGTAGTCCGCCGGTATTCCGGGCGCTGAATCGACGCGCACCTCTTTGCGAATACGGGTTGCCAATTCGTCGACCACTTGAGTTGAAGGTCTTTCGCCCTTAACGAATGATTCCACCCCGTCTATTCTTTGAGCGGGAATGCCCTGTCCAAAAATGGTAAGGCGCAGCGAGGAGCAGAATCCGTTTTCTGAATCGACCAGAACTGCGGCACCGCATGCTGGAAAACTCAATTGAGTGTAACGGATCTCTTCAATCGCGCTGCCGCTGTGGTCGTCGCCTTCAAAGCTAACGTGGGTAAGAATCTCATCCGGTGCCATAGCGACGGTTCCGTTTTCCCCGTAGAAGGATGTCGCGCAGATCTCGCGGTCGCCGCGCCTGCTGCGAATGTGAAGGTTGGCGTTGCAAGTGAGGGCAATTGCCGGCAATTCTGCCCCGCGCGGTGCCGCTGCGAGACTTCCGCAGACCGTGCCGCGGTTCCTTATCTCCTGGTCTGCGATTAAAGGCAACGCTTGCGCGATGAGTGAGTTCCGCCGACTGGTTCGCAGAAAGACTTCCAAATCATATTGCCTGCAGCATGCGCCGACGTACAGGTTGTTCTTCGAATCGATGAAATCGAGGCTCCCCACGCCGTTGATGTCCACAAGGTGTCCGGGTTGCAGCATCCCGTTCTGGATCAACGGTAGGAGCGTCTGCCCTCCAGCTAAGATCCGAGCGCGTGACCCCCACTCCGAAAGAATATCGAGTACTTCTTCGATCGAGGTTGGCGCAGAGTAGGTAAACATTTTGGGACTAATTCAGCCAACCGTCAGAACCCAGGCGCATTCCAAGCGATAGCGTCTTCTCGAAGCCGAACCCCGAAGCCTACCCCCTTCTTGCCTGTAAGAGCCTAATAGATGCCCCTAGCGACGATTAAGGGCTAATTTAAACGTGCGACTGGTCGGGGCGCGTGTTGTAGAACACACCTCATCATCGTCAACGCTCAAATCCATTCCAACGCAATCCTACACGTATTACGCGAGGCTCGCCGTTGTTCACCACCGGGGTGTATTCCACCACGTAGTAGCGATCCAAGGCGTTTTCCAAGTCAAAGGTTGCGGACAAGTTTCGCCAGAGGTGCTGCGCACCAGAAAATTGTAGAACGGCATAGCCCGGGTCGACAAATTGATTGTTCTGGTCGTCAAACACGCGCGAATAGGCTAGCAACGCCCCTGACAACATGGTTCCACGATGTAGGTAGGTCACTTGTGCCGAGCCCTCGTGACGGGGAACCTCGGGAACCCATAGCCCTGATAAAGGTCCGCTGGTGAGCCTGGTATCGGCATATAGGTATCCGACGCTGCCCAGCCAGCTTCGCCAGCGTTGCTGTGCGCTTACTTCAACGCCTTCATTGATCCCATCGCCGACATTTTCCCGTTCTCGAGTGATCTGAGTTGCTGTCTCGGAGATATTGGGTTGTTCGATGAAATTCGTGATTGCATTACGAAAAAAGGTGACGCTGAGACGCTGGGCCTTACCTTTGACGTCAAATCCGAATTCGCCGCCATTCATGGTTTCAGGAACTAGTAAAGGATTGGCCAGCGTCTCTATATCGCCCTGTCGATAAGGTCGGTATAGTTCGTTGAGAGTTGGCACCCTGAAGCTACGGTTGAGCGAGCCGCGAAATCTAAAAATGCCCTTGGCGTAGGCCACGCCACCGTTGGGCGCAGTGATGTTGTTGCGCGCGTCCGTGAACTGATAACGAATCCCGCCAAAGAATTGCACCGGACCAACACGGTAATCCGCTTGTGCGAAGAGCCCGTGCTCCAACAAGTCTCCACCTTCCACTGTCGTGGCACCGGTAAAGGGGGAATGGTCGTGGGAGAAACCGGTGACGTATTCTACGTCGCCTCCGGCCGTGACTTGCCAGTGCGGCTGGAAGTGCTGCCAGAACGCCGCCCCACCCCCGCCGTTCGACGGCACGTATTGCAGATCGACCAGTTTCTCTACAGTGCGGTCCTCCAGGATCTCGCTGTAGTGAGCAGTCCAATCTTCGTGCTCGTAATACCCGACCATGGAAAACGTGTCGCTCTTCATTTCGCGGGAGTAGTGCCCGGAGAACTCCCCTAAGCCAGTGGACTCCTGGTCTATCAAAGTTCCGATATTGCGATGCTCGAAAAGAGCGTCGGCCTTTAAAAAGAAACGGTTTTCACCGGAGAACCAGTCAATCCTGGGCGCGCCAGCGGCAAAGCGGTCGAACGCGCGGGCATCGATTGGCCCTCGCAAATCCTCGGGAACCACGTAATACCCATCGGTGGCGAAGCTGCGAGCATCCACTGAGAAGCCGAGATTCGATCCCAACCAGGAATACGTGGCATGATTCAGCAGCGTACCTTGCGTGCCACCATCTTGTGAAACATCAATCACATTTTTCTCTTCGGGCCGCGAAAAAATAGAAACCGCACCCGTCATTGCCAGATCTCCGAAAACGCTTGTGGTTGCGCCGCGAGTGACATCGGCTTCGCCAACATTCTCAGGAGCAATGCGAGTCCAATTGATCCATCCGCCGAAGGGATCATTCACAGGAAGGCCGTCCCAAAGCACAAGCGCTCGGCTGGGACCTGCCAGTCCTAGTCCACGCAACGCTACCCCCTGAATCGTCGCGCTGGCCACAACTCCCGATGTGCGACGCAGCAAACTGAAACCCGGAACAATCCGAAGTTCATCGTCCAAACTTACCCCGGGATCTGTCTCCAGAGTCTGATTGGAAAGCACAGAGATATTTGCCGGGGATGATTCCGAGATGCTGTCCGTAACATTGACTAAAGTCTTCAGAGCCGGGATGTCATTCGCTTCCGGTTTGGGTTGCTGCGTGGTGTTGGCTGCAGGAACATCCGGAGAGTTTACTTGGCCAGCGTCTGACGGCGACTCCGGAGTCTGTTGGGTCTGAGTCTGTGGCTGAGTCTGAGTCTGGGCCTCTATCAAGCCAGACCGCCCAAGAGGTGTCAAAGACAAAAGACCGGTGACCAACGCTAAGAAACAGATGTTTCTCCCATGGTATTTCGGCCGAAGGCACGGCGAATCTTTCAATCCTCTTGTGAGAATTGAGACTTTCATGGTGGCTACCCTCCCGGGATGGAATCGTCGAAAACCTTTTGAACAGAGAGCACCTCGTGATCCTGCTTGCCCCTTGACTCGAAACATGTTCACTCCAAAACCCGACAACAGTACCTTCCGAAATGCACAAAGTCAATGGGAGGAGTTCGTAAAAATAGATTTCCTTCCAGCTTAAAGCCTACTATCGCTCGTAGTACAAAGCGGCGATTCCAGAACCCCTCGGAAGACTCGGAGGGCGGCGAGAATATGGCATAATACCGACCTGAGTAGGAAGAAAAAGTGTGTCAACCGACGTGAAACCAGCTTTGAGCCCCGACTTTGCAGGCGTCATACGGGAGACCCTGCTTTATTGGACGACCCGCGAACTGGAAACTACCAAGAAAGTTATTTCCGCGATTCCTGATGCCAAGAGTGATTACCGGCCCGATCCCCACGCGCGCACTGCATGGGAATTGGCGTGGCATCTGGCTAGTATGGATATACATTTCCTCGATGGAATCGCCGACTTTAAACTCAACTTGGACGTTCGAGATGAGGAAAGCAAACCCAAAACCGTCGCCGAACTGGTCGATTGGTATGACAAGAATTTCAAACGAGCGGCGGACAGGATTCGCGCCCTGACGCCGGAACAACTGGCTACATCCATCGATTTTCTCGGAGCCTTTAAACTTCCGGCCGTGGCTTATCTCGTATTCTTCAACAACCACAGGGTCCATCACCGTGGACAACTAGCCACCTATCTGCGTCCGATGGGCTCCAAATGTCCCTCGATTTACGGAGACAGTTTCGACGAGCGTCCGCAACTTTAGAGTGCCGCACGCTCAATGAGAGCACTTTACTCGACCAGAACCTGCATGTGGTGGGAGATCTATTTGGGTCGGGTGAGAGTCGGAAGTTGTCGCCAGAACCGCAGTAAGCAAGGGATGGTGGCGGTGCAGTTTGAGTTGTAACCTCAAAATCCTTAAGCGGCGTCATCCT
>CAZGXY010000047.1:0-10424 GCA_964530145.1 uncultured Acidobacteriaceae bacterium
GAAAGATTTTCCAGGGAGGATTGATGACGAGCCAGAATGCGGCGGCGGCGGCGAGCGTCCACAACAGCACACGCCAGCGATCATAGCGGGCCAGGATGCCGTGTGCGGCAACGTTGTAAAAGGCAAACGAGAACGATGCCAACAGAGCGGCGACTATGCCGTAAGAGTCGAGGCGAAGGCCTGAACCAACGTTTTGCTTCGCTCCGAAAATGCCGATGACCAGCGCGATTCCAGTGACCGCCAGCGCGACCGCAACTGCTTTCTGCAGAGAAAGTTTTTGCTGGCCACGGGCCACCACATAGATCAGCACCCACACCGGAGCCGTGTACTGCACGATGATGGCGGTCGCGACGTTCGTTCGTTGAATCGCGACATAATAAAAATAATTCGAAACGGCCACGCCGAGCGTGCCCAATAGAAAGCAATACGCAAGATCGCGTGCGGGCAACTTGATGCGCTTCCAGCCGTGCCCAGCAACGAGAATGGGGAGCAGCACCAGCAGCGAAAATGTAGTTCGAGTCTGCGAAAGAATAAGCGGATCGATAGGGCGGAACGCCGCCGAGCCTAGCGAGAGCTTCCCCGTGAAAACGGCGCGGCCCAGAGCGGCTGAAACTCCCCAAAGAAACGCGGCGGAAGCGATGAAAAAATACCCACGCAGAAGATGCGAGCGCGTGCTGTCATGATTTGAGCTGGGGATGGTGGCCTCTTAAATCGCTTCGATGGTTTGAACGAGATCGTCACACGGCAGAGTTCATGTTCTAGCTGTCCACGTATTCGATTTCCGCTGTGATCTTGGCGGTTTTTTCGAGCATGGCTGAAACCGAACAGTATTTCTCTTTCGAGAGGTTGACCGCATCCTCGACTGCCTTGCGGGAAACTTTACCACTCACGCGGTAGGTAAGCCTGATCTCCGTATAGACCGAAGGCGGTTCGACGGCACGCTCCGCTTGAGCTCGGACTTCGAGACCGGTGAAAGACTCCCGCTTCTTTCGGAGAATCGAAACCACATCGTACCCCGTGCATCCGCAGAGCGCGATGAGCACAAGCTCCATGGGCGAGTTCCCAGCAGCCTTATCGCCGTCGAGGGCGATCTCGTGACCACTATCTGAGATGCCGTTAAATCGCTGTTTTTCAATCCAAGTGACGCGGGCGTTCGTCATGCGGCTTTGCCTCGGGAAATTGTCGATTTCTGATTGTTGGTTATCTCCGATTATCCGTACTGGGTTCGGGATGAATCAATACCCGAAAAAGTTCGGGCGCATCCTGCTTGAAATGGATTTCGAGGTCGGTCTGAATGTCGTGAACTCGGGCGAGCGGCAGATCGTCGGAGAACGTGCAGTGGCAGGAAACGTAGAGCCGGCCACGCACTTTCTTGATTTGCACGTCGTGCATGTCGACGATTTCCGGAAACTGACTGGCGGCCCGCTTCAGCCTGCGTTCAAGTTCGGCGTCGCGAACTAACTCATCGCCAGTTTCGATAGTGGCGGGCTCGCTCTCGATGTGAGTGAGAATGTCGGCAATCTCAGGCACTTCGTGGCGCATATCAGCTTCGAGTTCGGTCACCTGGTCGTGCGCGGTTTTAAGCGACAGGCGTTCGTCGAGTTCGACATGCTGTTCGACATGAAGGCGGCCGGCGAGATCCTGCACGCTGATGTCGTGCACATTCAGGTTGTGGCGGGTCGCAACTGCTCGAATACGATCGAAGATATTTTCTGAGCCCTGGGCACGGGGCAGCGGCTGGACGGTTACATCGGCCTCGGGAAGAATGTTGTGAACCGCGGCCGTCACCGCAGCCACCAATTGCTCGGAGCGTTGAAAGGTCACGGTGCGCGCCAGTCCAACGGAAAGATCGGCGAAATAGTGGTTGCCGGCGCGGCGGATGCGGACGCGGCCCACTTCCAGCACACCATCCACTCGGGCGACCGCATCCGTGATCTGGGCGCGGACTCCAGCGGGAGCGGCATCGAGCAGAGCATCGACGGTGCGTCGCGCCAGCCGCCAGCTCACCGATACGATGACGCCCGCAACAAACAAAGCGGCAATTGGATCGGCGCGGAGCAGCCAATCGAGGTGATAGAGCCGGCCTAAGAGAATGAGAGCCAGGCCCAGAATGACAACGCCTGAGGACCAAACGTCGGTGGAAAAATGCAGCGCGTCGGCCTCGAGCGCCTGGCTTTGATATTTCGTAGCGATGCGGCCTAAAGCCTGGGAACGCCACCAATCCACCGCCATCGAAATCAGCATCACGACAAAGGCCCAAACAGAAGGTTCGACGTCCACCCGGCGGAAAAATAAACGCACCATAGCCTCGTAGATGACCCAGACAGTGGTGATCAGAAGCAGGCCGGTTTCAACGAAGGCTGAGAAATTTTCAACTTTACCGTGCCCATACTGGTGGTCGGCATCGGCCGGCTTATCGGAAACTCCAACAGAAAAATATGTCAGCAGGGCCGCGATCAAGTCCAGCGCCGAATGTGCAGCTTCGGAAAGAATTCCGAGGCTTCCTGTAGTCACTCCGACCGCGATTTTGGCGGTGGTGATAAGGACCGCTGCCACCACCGAATTACCCGCCACCGCGCGCTTCTCTGCACGCATCGCGTTCGGCGAGTAAAGGGCCGGGGTTCCGGACATGAAGGGATTATCGCCGTTAATCCGGAATTGCGCCAAGTGGAATCAGATTTTCTCTTGTCCGTGCAGGGTCCGAACCAGGAAGATGACGACCGTTTCGATATCTATCTGAGATTTGTGGTTTGTGCGCTGGGATGCTCTGTACGGTAGCGGACAGACGCGAAAGCCGAATGCTTTTAGACTGCTTTCGCTATGACTCCCGAGGAGCGGGAACGTTTAGATTTTCTGTGCCAGCAAATCGCGGTGGAGAAGGATCGTCAGAAATCTCCGTGGTAGACGAGCTAAACAATCTGCTGGAACAGCTAAAGAGAAACGGCTGGAGCAGCACCGAGCGTCTCGATGAGAGCATTAGAACCCCTCCGATGTCCGTATTGTGTGGAGGGTGAGGTTCCGAGGTTCATGACGGCGAGAGCGGACGGCGAGTGGTTCATTTGCGTCCGTTGCGGACACGCCGCCATGCCCGCGCATCCATCCTACCGGTGCACTTGTCAGAACTGTGTTAGCTCGATGCGCCCGCCCAGTCCGGTCTCTTAGATACAGCTTACTTTTCTTGGATGCCGCGTCAGGTACATTACCCCTACTGCGGGAAATGGCCTCTATGCTAGGATGCTAAGTTCGGGTAGTTCAACTTCCTGATGTACCAATCCTGGAGGACTTTTCTATGGGTAAGAGTTGGTTGCTGTGTGTGCTATTGGGTACGTTAGCCTGGGGACAGGCGCAATCTGGCACGGCGCCGGTACCGCCAGGCCCAGCGCAGCAGGCCCCGGGCGCTGCCACGAAGCCACCCATACCGGCGCCGGCGCCGGAAGTACCGGAGAGTACGGTTGTGCTCACCATAAAAGGCGTCTGCCCGCCGGCGGCGAAGACGGCAACGGCAGCGAAGACTGCCACTGCCGCCGCAGCAGCGAAGAAACCAGCGGACTGCAAAACCGAGATTACGCGTGCGCAGTTCGAGAAGATTGCCAGCGGAATTTCGCCAACCGTAACGCCCCAGTTGAAGCGTCAGCTGGAAACGGCGCTGCCACGGTTCATGGCAATGTCAGAGGCGGCAAAGGCCAAGGGTCTCGAGAATAGCGAGCAATATAAGGAAACCTTAAAGCTCGCCAAGATGCAGATTCTCACCACCGCATTGCAGCGATCCCTGCAGGACGAGGCGGACAAAGTCTCGCCGACGGAGGTCGAAGATTACTACAAGAAAAATCCGGAAGCTTATGAACAGTTCTCCTTAGACCGTCTGTTTATCCCTCGCTATAAAACGCTTGAGACTGAAGATAAAGACGACAAGGACGAAGCGAAAGACAAAGACGACAAGGATAAGGATAAAGACAAGGACAATCAGAAAGAAGCCGAAGAAAAACAGAAAGCCAAGGAAGCCGACGAACAGGCGAAGCGTGAGAAAGGCGAGCAGGAATTGAACAAGCTGGCCGACACGTTGCGCGAGCGCGCTGCCGCGGGAGAAGACTTCACCAAGTTACAGAAGGAAGCCTTCGAAGCCTCTGGGACAAAAGTCGAGTCTCCAACGGTGAATCTGCCAAAGGTGCGGCGAACGGGGCTGCCTCCTGCGCATGCGGCCGTGTTCGATTTGAAAGCAGGCGACGTATCGGCGGTGATCAGCGATAACGGCGGCCACTATGTGTACAAGGTGGTAAGCAAAGAAGTGCTGCCGCTGGATCAGCAATTGCAGACCGAAATCCATAACAAGTTGAAGAGCGAGCGTTTGAAGGAGATGACCGACAAGTACACCAACTCGTTCCAAGCGATACCCAACGAAGCGTATTTTGGTCAAATGCCCGCGGGAATGCCGGGGCGGCCAGGGATGAATCAGGGGGCGCCACCGCCGCATATGCGGCCGCAGATGGCACCGCCAGCAGGCGCCCAGAGCGCTCCGCCGTCGACGCAAGCTCCGTCGCAACCGGCACCTCCTCCGTCTAAGCCGGACTGATGGCGAGCGCAAAACCTGTCGTCGTAGTCACTGGAATTGCGGGGAACCTGGGATCCAGGTTGCTCCCGCTGCTTGGGGATTTTTCTGTGCTTGGGGTGGATGTGAATCCACCCCACACCGATTTACCGTTGCAATTCGAGCGCATGGATCTGGGTGAGGAGTCCTCCACACGTTTGCTCTACGAAATGCTGCGCGACACGCGTCCGGTATCGGTGGTGCATCTCGCATTTATCATCGATGCTGTACGGTCAGGGGTGACAGAGGCCGCGCGCATGTGGCAAATCAATGTCGCCGGTACGGCTCGAGTGATGGAGGCAATTACCGAGGCAAATCGCACAGCGGATTCTCCGATCCGGCAATTTGTTTTTCCCAGCAGCGTTTCGGTATATGGTCCCAGCCTGCCCTCGCCGGTAACGGAAGAATCCCCCATGGCGGCGCATACTCTGCCCTACGCGATCCATAAGAAACAGTGCGATGAAGTGGTGCAACAGCGCTCGCCGGCCCTGCGTGGCTGCAGCGTCTACATTTTGCGGCCACACATCTTTGCCGGAGCCAGCGTGGAGAACTACCTGCTAGGAGCATTCCGCGGCACGCCGAATGGAAAAAGTCCGCGAGCGGAAAAGATGCGCCATGAGGGCAACCGTCTGCCTTGCATGCTGCCGCGTGGCCAACAATATCTTGATAACAAAATTCAGTTTGTGCACGTCGACGATATGGCGCGGCTCATTGCCCACATCTTGCATCGCGATCCGGAGGTACAGCGCCTCACCGTTCTAAACGTCGCCGGACGGGGAGAGCCTCTCACCTTCGGCCGCTGCATAGAAATGGCGAAGGCGAAGCTGATCCGCGTGCCCGGGAAATGGGCGATGCGGATGGTCCTGTCATTTCTTTGGAACCGGCAAATCTCGGCGATTCCACCCGAGGCGTTGCCTTACATGAGTGGCCAATACATCATGAATACAGACCGTCTGCAAAAATTCCTCGGGGGCGAATACGAGCATGTAATGCTTTACACGATTGTCGACGCATTCGCCGACAGCTTCAGAACCAAGCCAGCCACATCGCAGCCAGAGGACCAGAGCTAGGCTCTCCTGAACACAGCTCCATTGGTCCTTCCAGCCGGTGCTGTTGCTCTCTTTAATCCGCAACGCTGGATAGTGCGCACGTTTTGAAAATTTGGCTTCGCTGCACGCACCGAAACCGGCCGGAATCTTATTCCATCAAACATTTTTGCGAGTCGAGGGAATAAATTCGAGGATAGCTAGTTTACTCTATGCGGGTGTCCGAAGACCGAACCAGCGCGGCGTCGTTTGCAGATCTCGCATTGCCCTTGTTCGATCAACTCTACAACTTTGCGCACTGGCTCACGCAGGATAGGGCCGAGGCCGAGGACTTGGTGCAGGAGACTTACGCGAGAGCTTTACGCGGATTCTCCTCGTTTCATGCGGGTACGAATTTTCAGGCGTGGATTTACCGTATCCTGCGCAATTCGTTTCTGAATTCGCGTGCTGGGTTGAAGGTAACTGTCGTGATCGATGAGGAGGGCGGAGACGCGGTACCTGCGGTAAGTAGTACGCCGGAAAGTCTGCTGATTGATCAGGCGACACACGAGATGGTGCAGCAGGCTCTGGAAACATTGCCCGTACATTTTCGAGAAATTCTGCTGCTCTGCGATGTGGAAGACATGTCGTACAAGGAGATTGCCGAAACGTTGTCGATCCCTGCAGGCACGGTGATGTCGCGGCTATCTCGCGCGCGTAAAGCGTTGCGCATTGCCTTGTCAGAGAAGATGCAAGGAGGCGGCCGTGGCTTGTAACGAATGGCGCGACAAGCTGGACAGTTACGTCGACGGTGAGCTCATGTCGTCGGAAGCCGCCACGCTGGGTGCGCATTTGCGAAGTTGCGCGGAGTGCGCCGCGGATGGTCTGCAGCGGGTGCAGATGAAACGCGCGGTGCAAGTCGCAGGGAAACGGTACGAGCCGAGCGTCGACTTGCGAAACAAAATTACGAAGAGTATCGAGGTAAAATCGCACCGCGGAATCGCTGCGAAGTGGAAATTCGTTCTGATTCCGGCCCTGGGTTTGCTGGCCGTAGCTTTTCTATTGACTTCGTACCTCGGCAGCGCGCGGGCCGAGCAGCAGCGCGTCTATAGCGAATTGGCCGACCTGCATGTGGCTACCCTGGCCAGTTCCACGCAGGTGGATGTGTTATCGACCGATCGCCACACAGTGAAACCATGGTTTCAGGGAAAAGTTCCCTTCACCTTTAATCTGCCGGACCTTCCGGGATCTGAATTCAGCTTGCTGGGGGGGCGAGTCGCCTATCTTGAGCAAGTCAGTGGAGCGCATTTGATTTATCAAGTCCGCAAACATGAGATCTCGGTATTTATTTTTCCGGATCGAGAGGGGGCTATGCGGAGCCTGTCGTCAGGAACGGCAAATGCGGCATCGTTTAACTTGCAAACCTGGACCAAGAATGGGCTTCGATATTTTGTAATTGGCGATGCGAGTGGCGAGGACATTAAGACTCTGGGCAGGCTGTTGCAGAACGCCGGATAGCGACTCTTCGGCGGATGAATTCTCGACGCATCGAGGATTCACTTCCTTCCGCGATACAATCCTGCGATGCCGAACGTGTAGGGTGTCCAACTGGCTTCGCGGAAACCGGCGCGGCGCATGCGCCCTAGCATTTCTTCCGGTGCGGGAAATTGCTCGACCGAATTTGGGAGATAAGCGTAAGGGCCGCGCACACCCGAAATCATGGTGCCGATACGGGGCAGAACCTGCTTAAAGTAGATCCGATAGAGAGCGCCCATTGCACTCTTCGGTTCGCTGAAGTCGAGAATGCCGCACACACCGCCAGGCTTCAGCACACGTACAATCTCTCGCAGACCGGCATCATAGTCGGCGAGATTGCGGAAGCCGAAGGCCGAAGTGACCAATCCAAAATGCTGATCAGGAAATGGCAGGCAGAGTGCGTCGGCTTCAATCCAGTCTGGCATGTCGTGGCCATTTGCTGACCCACGCGCGTGGGACTTCGACCACGCGCGCTGCAGCATCGCGTGAGAGAAATCCGCTCCCAGAATTTGCGAGCCGGGGTTTCCCGCCCTCTTGCGCAAGGCAAAAGTCATGTCGCCCGTGCCGCAGCAGAGGTCGAGCACTCGAACGCCGGGCTGCGCCAGAATTTGTGCGAAGGTGCGGGCCGTGCGGCGCCACCATAGCCGATCGACGTTAAAGGAAAGCACGTGGTTCAGCAGGTCGTAGCGCGGTGCGATCGAGGTAAACATCTCGCGAACCGCGCGGGCCGCCGAAAGCGTGTCCTTAGCTCCTTCAGGCGCTGCGCCGACTACGAGTTTGCTGGCTTCAGGCATAGAGAGCAGGATTGCTAATTGTCGATTGCTGATTGAACTTCAACGATGTCAAAGTCTTCTTTGATTTTGTAATCAGCAATCAGTAATCAACAATTTTCACTTCCCCCATCCGCCGTGAGATAAGCAGCGAAGTTCTTCAACCGCGTTGACGACCACGCTATCGGGCACGTCAGCGGCGATTTCGACCTTGCCAATCTCCCGGGGCAAAACGAAATGCACGGCCCCGTTTTGGGTTTTCTTGTCAGCCTGCAGGCGGGCGAGAATCTTGCGCGCGCTGACCTTCAGTTCCGGCAAGCGTCCCAGGCTGAGAACTGCGTCAGCGATGCGGCCGGCCGTAACGCTGTCAATGCGTCCTACAGTAAGCGCAATGTTCGTGGCGGCAATCATTCCCCAGGCAACGGCTTCGCCGTGAAGCAGGCTCTGGTAGCCGGTTTCCGCTTCTAATGCATGCCCGATCGTGTGGCCCAGGTTCAGCACGCGCCGCAGGCCACCTTCATATTCGTCCGCCGAAACCACTTCGGCCTTCAACTTCACCGACTGCGCGATCAGCCCCTCGAGTTCAACCGGATCGCGCTTAAGAATCTGTGCACGCTTTTGTTCGAAGCGCCGAAAAAGCTCTAGGTCCCCGATGATGCCGCACTTCAGCGCTTCATAGAGTCCAGCGCGAAACTCACGGTTGGGAAGCGTCCGCAGAATTTCCGGATCAATCAGAACCACGCGAGGGTGATGGAACGTGCCCAGCAGATTCTTTCCTGCTCCAAGGTTGACGGCAGTCTTGCCGCCGACCGATGCATCAACCTGAGCCAGTACCGTGGTCGGAATTTGCACCAGTTCCACGCCACGCATGTAAAGCGACGCCAACAGGCCCGTGACATCGCCAACCACGCCTCCGCCAAAAGCTATCAGTACAGCTTTGCGGTCGGCGCCCAGACGAGACAGCTTTTCAGCGAGAGTCCCAATGGTTTCCAGCTTCTTTGCCGGCTCGCCGTCGGGCATCTGCAATATTTGAGGTTTAAAACCGGCGGAAGTCAGCGAACGAACCAGCTTGGTCCCCCATCGGCGGCGCACGGGGGGAACGGTTACCACAAACAGCTTGCTCGATTGCGGCAGCAACTCCGCCAACAAGCTGCCCGCTCGCGCCAGCAGCCCGTTCTCAATGCGGGCCTGGTAAGGCCTTGGCAGCACATGAATGGTGACTTGAGCCATGAAAATCCATAATAGCGCAAGCGGCGGGAGCAATTTAATCTCCGTTCCCCTTTTGGTTTACTCAGTTGCTGTCTTTCGTCGCGAACACCGCACTGAGGTGATACCATTTTCGGTCTATGAGGGGTCTTCCAGCCGAGACCGATTTCGTGGTGATCGGCGCCGGGGTCGCAGGCCTACGCGCCGCCATCGAACTCGCCGATGCGGGGCGGGTGCTCGTACTGGCGAAAAAAGAGGTCACGAATTCCAACACACAGTTCGCGCAGGGCGGAATCGCGGCCGCGCTCAGCGATGAAGACGAAGTAAGCCTGCACCTGCAGGACACGCTGATTGCCGGGGATGGCTTGTGCAATCCGGAAGCGGTGAAAACTCTGGTCGAGGAAGGGCCGGAACGGATCGAAGAACTGATTGCGTGGGGCACGCAGTTCGACCGCAGCGGAACCAAGCTGGTCTTTGGACGTGAAGGCGCGCACAGCCGCAACCGCATTCTGCATGCGCAGGGCGATTCCACGGGACGTGAAATTCTGCGCGCCCTTTATGCCAAGGCGCAAACAGTCAAGAATATTTCCGTGCGCGAGTTCGAGTTTTCCACGGGACTGCAAGCCGAAAGCGGACGCGTCGACGGCGTGACGCTGATCAATGAAAAAGGCTTACCAGAAGAAATGTCATGCTCCGCCGTCTTGCTGGCCAGCGGCGGTATGGGACAACTCTATCGCAACACGACTAATCCGGAAGTCGCCACTGGCGACGGAGTGGCTATGGGCTTCCGCGCAGGCGCTGAAGTCAGCGACATGGAATTCATTCAGTTTCATCCCACGGCGTTATATCTGAAAAAAGCTCCGAGGTTTTTACTATCCGAGGCCTTGCGCGGCGAAGGCGCGTACTTGCGCAATCTTGAAATGGATCGCTTCATGCCCAAGTATCACCCCATGGCCGAACTTGCGCCGCGCGACGTGGTGGCTCGCGCCATTGTTCACGAACTGGATGTCAGCCGCGCCAAAGACCCGGTCGTCTATCTCGACCTCACCCATCTCGACCCCGACCATGTAAAGGCCCGCTTCCCACGGATTTACGCCACCTGCCTCCAGTACAACATCGACATCACCACCGAATTGATTCCCATCCGCCCGGCGGCGCACTACGCAATGGGCGGCATACGCTCTGACCTCAACGGCCGCAGCACGTTGCCCGGCCTATACGTCGCAGGAGAAGCCGCTGCCACCGGTGTTCATGGCGCTAATCGGCTAGCTAGCAATTCCCTGCTCGAAGGATTAGTCTTCG
>CAZGXY010000048.1:0-68005 GCA_964530145.1 uncultured Acidobacteriaceae bacterium
TCCGATATCGACAATGCCGTCAAAGGCGCGATCACCGGAATTTTCTACGGCAAGGGCGAAGTCTGTAACGCGGGCTCGCGCTTATTTCTGGAAAACAAAATTAAAGACGAATTCACAGAAAAGCTGGCGGCCCGTGCCGCCAAGATGCGTCCCGCTGACCCTCTCGATCCGAAGACGCGCCTTGGCGCCATCGTCAGCCAGGACCAGATGAACACCGTGCTCGGCTACATCGAGGCGGGCAAAAAAGATGGTGCGAAGCTCGTCGCCGGCGGCAATCGCGTTTCAGTCGACGGCGGTAAAGGCTTCTTCATCGAGCCCACAATTTTCGGCGACGTGAAAAATGATATGACGATTGCCCGCGAAGAAATTTTTGGCCCGGTGCTCTCCGTGCTCACGTTTGACGATATCGACGTAGTAATAGCCGAGGCCAACAACAATCCCTACGGGCTTGCCTCCGCCGTCTGGACCCGCGATGTGAAAAAAGCTCACACGGTTTCCCGGCGCCTGAAAGCGGGAACGGTCTGGATCAACACATACGGATTGATGGACGCTTCGCTGCCCTTCGGCGGTTATAAGAGTTCGGGCTTCGGCCGCGAACTGGGAGCGCACGCCGTCGAACACTACACGGAGATGAAAACGGTTTGGCTGAATATGGGATAGGAGTTTGCAATCATGCCTGGAAAAGTAGCAAAGATCGGAACCTTCAGCGACTGGGTCGGTCTCTTTAATGACTGGCGCAAAGACATCGGCGTCAACACGAACGAAATCGAGGGCTTCCACTTCGACACACTCTACGGCGCGATCGATACCGAAGAGATCGAATTCGGCTCCTACAAGGGCCGCCGCAAGTGGGAGAACCTGCGCCAGATTCCCACGCAACAAATGCGCGACGCCTTGATGAACATGATCGTCTACCAGGGCGATACGGAATTTGCCAGCGTCGAACAGCAGCGCAACTTGCTCGAAAACGCTCCCACCGATTGGGACCGGCGCGCCATCACCCGCGTGATGATCGAAGAGATGCGTCACGGCTGGCAGATGTGCGCGCTGCTCATCGACCACTTCGGATACTCCGGCAAAGTCGAAGCGCAAAAGATGCTCGAGCGCCGCGCCTTTGAAAACAAGCGCCTGCTCGGCGCATTCAACGTCGATGTCGACAACTGGATGGATTTTTTCACCTACACCGACTTCGTCGATCGCGACGGCAAATTTCAATTGCAGATGCTCAAGTTCTCGGCCTTCGCTCCGCTTGGCCGGTCCATGTCGTACATGCTGCGTGAAGAAGCCTTCCATATGGGCACCGGCAACGACGGAATTCGCCGCGTGGTTGAAGCGGGCGTGATCCCTGCTTGGCTGATTCAAAAATATCTCAACAAGTGGATTTCAAGTTCCTACGATTTGTTCGGCACCGATCATTCTTCCTCTGCGCATTGGGCCTATGTTTGGGGCGTGAAAGGCCGCTACGACGAGCCTAAGAACGACACGGCTGCCGATCTCGACGATTTGAACGATTACAACCGCCATCTCTATCGTGACGAAGTCGCGGGCCTGATCGAGCGCTTCAGCAATTCGCTTAAGTCCGGTGAGCCAAGACTCTACGCGCCCGATATCAAGTTCAATCGCTTCATCGGCCGCTGGGCAAACCAGAAATTTCACGCGAAAACCGGCGAGCCGATTGAAGATAAATATTATGAAGAGCACCTGAAGGAATACATGCCCGGGCCGGCCGACCGGAAGCTGTTGCTCGACATCATCGAAACCGAAAAAAAATGGATCGCGGAAAAGACCGGCGCGCGCGATCCGCTGGCCTCGATTGGAGAAGTAAGGAAGTCGGCGATTAATCTGTAGCGGTTGGAAATCGGAATTAATTTGCGCCGAGTGGAAATAGGGAAGGGCATGGCTTCAGCCGTGCCATCGAGACGTGCATCAGACACGCGGCTTGAGCCGCTGAGGTGAGCTTTTGAATCCGGTATCTTCAATACCACCCGAAATCACCACGCGGATAGCTACTCATCTCGCCTCGCCCATCGCGCGAATCACGCTGCAAAACCCTCCTCTCAACGTCATCGACATTCCGATGATGGAACAGTTATCGCAGGCGCTGACAGAGATCGAAGAACGCAATGACATTTCTGCGATCGTGCTGTCCGGCGAAGGCGCGAACTTCTCGGCTGGCGTCAACGTCGCCGATCACACTCGCGACAAAATTGCAGAGATGCTCGGCAAATTCCACGCTGCCGTTCGCGCAGTGGTGAGCACGAAAAAGGTCACCATTGCTTGCGTTCGCGGAAACTGCCTTGGCGGCGGCGCCGAACTCGCCCTAGTCTGCGACATGGTTTATACCGCCGATTCCGCACACTGGGGCTTTCCGGAAATAAAGCTGGGATGCTATCCGCCGGTCGCGTGTGCGGCGCTTGCGGCTCTGGTTGGGCAGAAGCGCGCATCAGAATTAATTTTGACCGGGCGCACGATAGGGGGAACGGAAGCTACCAATATCGGTCTGGCAAATCGTGCTGTGCCTGAGCAGGAACTTGAAAATGTGGTCCAACAAACGGCTCGGGAAGTATCTCGACTTAGTCCTGCTGCGTTGGCCGTAACGAAAAAAGCATTCTATGCGTGGGATGCGGCTCACTTTGACAAAGGTCTCTCTCGCGCTGAGAAAATTTATCTGGAAGACTTGATGAAAACTTCCGACGCCCACGAAGGCATTCGCGCGTTCATGGAAAAGCGAGAACCGAAGTGGATAGGGAAATGACAACATGGGAAGGGAAGTAGGAATAGAAGTAAAAGTAGCAGCAAAAGTCGAGACGATGTCATTCCGAACCGGTCCGGAGGAGCGGTGAGGAACCTGCTTTTCCTGGCTTTTGGGCTTGTAGCGCGGCCTCGCTAAATGGATTACGAAATCACTCCCGAAGAAGTGAAGGCGAAACTCGATCAAAAAGACGAGTTCACGCTCATCGACGTCCGCGAGCCTTGGGAGTTTGAACGCTCGTACGTCGATGGCGCAAAGCTGATGCCCATGGGCGATGTGCCTTCACGGGCGCACCAGGAACTCGATCCGGAGGATCACATTGTCGTGATCTGCCATCACGGAGTTCGATCGATGAACGTCACTGCCTGGCTTCGTCAGCAGGGATTCGAGAAAGCGCAATCAATGCGCGGCGGCATTGATGCCTGGTCGCGAACGATAGACTCGCAGGTGCCGTTGTATTAGGAGAGCGGGAGTAAGACAAAAGCAGGTTCCTCACCGGCCCGTCGGCCGGTTCGGAATGACAAGATGTTTGGTTTGCTCATGGCTAGGAGCTCGCGGCTCAGAGCTAGCATCGCAAAATGAAAAAAGAACTCATCGAACTCAAAGTGAACGGCCGCACGCATGAGCTTGCCGTAGAACCGAGCGCGCTGTTGCTCGACGTGCTGCGCTGTGATCTGGACCTTACGGGTTCGAAACGCGGCTGTGACGAGTCATCCTGCGGCGCCTGCACGGTTCTAATCGATGGCGTCGCTATGCTTTCCTGCGCACTGCTTGCCGCAAGTTGCGAGGGCCAGGAGATTACGACGATCGAGGGTGTCAGCGAACACGGCAGTCTTGCTGCCATTCAAAAAGCCTACGGAGACTGGGGCGGCGCCCAGTGCGGCTATTGCACTCCCGGATTCGTCATGACGGTGAAATCCTTGCTGGCAGAAAATCCCGATCCCTCTGAAGCTGATGTTCGCAACGCACTCAGCAGCAATCTTTGCCGCTGCACCGGCTACAGCCAGATGTATGAAGCGATCAAGTCGGCGGTTGCGGCAGAGAAGGATGCAACGCCTGTGGTGGTGGTGAGCGAATGACCTACGTAGTCGTTACCATCAAAAAAGTTCTCGATATCGAGGCCTTTCGGGACTACGCGACGCGCGTAGCGCCCATTATTGAGCGCTATGGGGGAAGGTATGTCGCCGTCGACAAAAAGCCTGATGTGCGTGCCGGCGAATGGACTTATGTTCGAACCGTTATTGTTGCTTATCCCGACTATGCCGCCGCTCGCAATTGGTACGACTCTCCTGAATACCGGCAGATCATCCCAATCCGCACGCGCGCGATCGACGCCAATATTGTGATGGTGCGCGACCCCGAAGAAGCAGGAATCGATATGGATCCGCGGAAGAGCGGCGCATGAACAACGGATTTTCCATCATCGGCAAGCCCACCGCGCTGATCGACGCCGCGGAAAAGACCACCGGTGCCGGCAAATACGCCGACGACATCAGCGTTCCCGGAATGCTGACCGGTAAAATTCTGCATTCGCCCTACCCGCACGCGCGCATCAAGCGGATTGATACCAGCCGCGCCGAAGCGCTCGATGGTGTCGTAACGGTCGCCGTTGGCGAAGATGCTCCCAATCCTTTTGGAATCCTCCCCGTCGGCCACGACGAGTATCCTCTCGCTCTCGATAAAGTCCGCTACGTCGGCGATAACGTTGCCTGCGTAGTCGCGGTTTCGGAAGCCATCGCCGAAAAAGCCCTCGAACTTGTCGATGTCGAATACGAACTTCTGCCGGCTTATTTCGATCCTGAAGAGTCGATGAAGGCGGAAACCAACCTCCTTCACGATCATAAAACGCACAATATCGAAAAGGATTATCACCACGTCTTTGGCGATCCCGATACAGGATTCCGCGAGGCCGATCAAGTCGCAGAATCCCGCTTCATTGCAGGCGAAGTCACGCACGCCGCCATGGAGCCACACTCGACATTAGCTTCCTTCGAACTCGATCCGCACACCGGCAACCTCGGCCGTCTCACCGTCACCTCCTCCACGCAAGTGCCGTACTACTTGCAGCACAAACTCTCGCTTGTGCTCGAAATGCCGATGCAGCAGATTCGCGTGATCAAGCCGCTGGTCGGCGGGGGGTTCGGAGGCAAGAGCGAAGTCATTCCGCTCGAAATCATCGCAGCCATTGCCGCGCGCAAAGCTAAAGCTCCGGTCAAAGTAACTTACACGCGCGAAGAAGTTTTCTGGGCGCATCGCGGACGTCCGCGCACCATCATCGATCTCAAAACCGGGGTTAAGAAAGACGGCCGCATCACTGCCGTCAAGGCCCGCGTTGTGCAGGATGGCGGCGCCTACTGCTCCTACGGCGTTGTAACTATTCTTTATTCTGGCGCGTTGCTCGGCGCACTCTACGATATTCCCAACATTCAATACGACGGCTACCGTGTTCTCACCAATAAGCCAGCCTGCGGCGCTATGCGCGGCCACGGTACCGTCAACGTGCGCTTCGCGTTCGAGTCGCAACTCGATGAGCTCGCCGCACAAATCGAAATGGATCCCGCCGAAATTCGCCGGCGAAATCTGCTGAAGCCTCCGTGCATCACGGTAAATGGATTGCGTGTGCAAAGTTACGGTTTGCCTGAGTGCATCGAGAAAACTGTCGAGCGCTCCGGCTGGAAGCAGCGCAAAGGCAAACTCCCCAAAGGACGCGGCCTTGGCATCGCCTGCAGCCACTACGTGAGTGGCGCGGCGAATTCGATCATTCGCTCCGACATGCCGCACTCGACCGTGAATATCAAGATCGATCGCGATGGAGGCGTCGTGGTTTACACCGGCGCTTCCGATATCGGCCAGGGCTCCGACACCATGGTTGCGCAGATTGCCGCCGAAACGCTCGGTTGCTCGCTCGCTCGCGTTCGTGTTGTCTCAGCCGACACCGATCTCACTCCTATCGATCTCGGTTCTTATTCCAGCCGCGTCACCTTCATGAATGGCAACGCAACGCTGCGCGCAGCGGATGATGTGAAGAAGCGAATCGCCGCCACGGCTGCTAAGAAGATGAATTGCGCGCCCGAGGATCTGATTTTTCGCGACGATACTGTGACCAGAAAAAATAACCATGGAGGGGCGGACGCCCTCGTCCGCCCAGCCGAGCAAAGCTCACCCACAGTTTCCGGCCACGTCGAAGGCCAGATTCTTCGCGGCTCGCTCCAGCAGAAGCGCAAAGACGAAGGTCCGAAAGATCGAATGACCTTCGAAGAAGCTGTCGTCGCCGCAATTGATTTTCACGGCGCGCTCACCGGCACCGGTTCTTATGCTCCTCCGCCCGAAGCCCGCGGCGGCAAACACAAAGGAGGCGGCGTGGGTCCGTCTCCCGCGTATTCGTATTCCGCGCAGGTTGCCGAAGTTAGCGTCGACGAAGACACCGGCGAAGTCACGGTTCACAAAGTTTGGGCTGCGCACGATTGCGGTCGCGCGCTCAATCCTGTTTCCGTCGAAGGCCAGGTCATCGGCTCCGTCTGGATGGGCATGGGCCAGGCGCTCACCGAAGAAATGGTCTGGAAAGACGGCATGTTGATGAACCCCGGCATGCTCGAATATCGCAGCCCATCTTCGATCGAATCACCGGAGATCGAGCCAATCATCGTCGAGAGCATCGATCCCGAAGGCCCATTCGGCGCGAAGGAATGCAGCGAAGGTTCGCTGGCAGCTACCATTCCCGCAATCTCCAACGCGATTTACGATGCCGTCGGCGTGCGCCTGCACGAGTGTCCGTTTACGCCGGAGCGCGTGCTGGCCGCTCTGCGCACGAAGCGGGAAGAAAGAGCTTTGAACTTAACCGAGGGGATTGATCCCACTTCACCAGTGCGCTTTCGCGAGCATGGTGGATCGTTGTGCTTCAAAGGCAAAGGCCCCCAGCGTCATGCGCTCGATCCAGCGCGGCAGCCGGCATCCGCGCCAGTCGGAGGCGCGGATTGAGCCTTCCAGAGTTTCATCTACTCCGCCCACGCAGCATCGATCAAGCTATGCCCCTGCTTGCAAGCCACCATGGCAACATTCGCGTGCTCGCCGGAGGAACCGATCTAATTCCGTCGATGAGGCAAAAACTGTTCGAGCCGGAATACGTACTCGATCTGCGCGGAATAAGGGAGTTGTGCGGAATTCGACCGCAGGCGGATGGCACTGTCGAAATCGGCGCGCTGACCACTCTGAGGGCGATCGAAAGGTCGACATATCTTCGGCAGCACTTTCCCGTGCTCACTGAGGCTGCGTCTACGGTCGCTTCGCCGGTGCTCCGAAACATGGGCACGCTTGGCGGAAATATTTGCCTCGATACGCGCTGTCTCTGGTATAACCAATCGCTGGCATGGCGGAAAGGTTGCGGATTCTGCATTAAGAAAGATGGAGATCTGTGCCACGTCGCCCCAGGTGGGAAGAAATGCTGGGCCGCATTTTCGGGCGATACGCCGCCGGCGTTACTTTGTTTGAATGCCCAAATCGAAATCGTGGACGCAAAGGGCTCGAGGCGCGTCCCATTGCACGACTTCTACACGGGCGATGGGGTAACTTACCGCAAGCTGCTTCCTACGGAGCTTGTTACGCGCGTATTCCTTCCGGCAGAATCGGCAGATTGCCACGGAATCTACCGCAAGCTTCGAGTTCGCGGATCGATCGATTATCCGCTGGCTGGTGTTGCTGTTCTGCTAAAACGTTCGAACGGACATGTGGCCGACGCGCGGATCGGATTGACTGCGGTGAATCCCGCTCCAGTGCTGGTGAAGGGAATTACTGAGTTGTTGCGCGGAAAAATCGTCGATGAGGCACTGGCCGAGGCCGCCGGCGATATCGCGGCGCGCACGGCGAAGCCGCTCACTACCTCCGCTCTTACGCCCGAGTATCGCCGCGAGATGATCCGCGTTTTTACCAAGCGCGCTGTGCTGGCCGCGGCGGCCAACTGATGATCACAGACTGCCACATCCACATTCAGCCCATGGAAATGTTCAAGCCCCATGCGCTGGAATTAATGAAAAAGAAGCGCCCGAACTTCGAGCAGATCGCCGAGTTCTGCCGCTCGCCCAAAGCTTTTCTCAAGTATCTGGATGCTTGCGCCATCGACCGCGCGGTGCTCATCAATTACGTGGCGCCGGAAGTGATTGGCTTCACGAACGGCGTAAATCAATTCATAGCCGATTACGTGAAAGAAGATCCCAAGCGATTGCTCTCCTGCGGAAGCCTGCACCCTCGCCACACCGCCAACGTTCTTGCCGATATGGAGCAGATTCTGCGCCTGGGAATCCGCATGATCAAGATTCATCCTCCACACCAGCTTCTATTTCCTAACGACTACCTGAGCGGAGTGAAGGAGCTGGAAATCATCTACCGCGCCGCCGAAGCAAATGGAGTGCCAGTGATGTTTCATACCGGAACCTCGATCTTTCCAGGCGCTCGCAATAAATATGGCGATCCGATTTATATAGACGATGTTGCCGTCGATTTTCCCAAGCTGAAAATCCTGCTGGCCCACGGTGGGCGCCCGCTCTGGATGGATACCGCATTTTTCCTGATCCGGCGGCACCCGAATGTCTATCTTGATATCAGCGGAATTCCACCGGTGACACTGCTCGAATATTTTCCCCGCCTAGAGGAGATCGCTCACAAAACATTGTTTGGCACGGATTGGCCGGGCCCCGGCGTGCCAGATGTGAAAAAGAATCTGGATCAGTTCCGCGCGCTTCCACTCAAAGAAGAAATTCAGCAGCAAGTTCTTCGCAAAACCGCATTGAGCATCTGGCCGGGCTGAAGGCGGCTATTTCGGCTTCCACAATCCAATCGTATTTCCGCCAGGGTCGGCGAACCAGGCGAAGGTCCCGGTGGGAATCTCTACCGGCGGCACGAGCGTCTTTCCCCCGAACGTCTCTGCTTTATCGAGATATGCTTTCACATCGTCCACCTGGACATAGAAGATCGTGTACTGGTGCGGCTCGTGGCCCAGACTGGTGATGTGGCCATGAATACCGGTATCGGCGCCAGTATTGATCATTGTTGCCGGGCCGGCAGCTTGCATTTTCCATCCGAAAAGATCCGAGAAAAATGCCACTGTTCTGGCCGAGTCACGGCAGCCGATTTCAAAGTGGACGACTGGTTGGCTCATGATAAGGGTTCTCCCGTTCGCGCCGCCGATTGTAGCACGCAATCGCTCGATCAATGCAATCCGATCACGCTGCAAAACGACTAACTCTTCTCGATCGTCACCTTTTTGACGACGATATCTTTGTTCGGGCGATCCTGGCGGTTGCGCGGCGCGGCTGTAATTTTATCGACCACATCCTGCCCTTCGACGACTTCACCGAAAATCGTATGCTTGCCAGTGAGCCAGGTGGTCGGAGCGACCGTAATAAAAAACTGAGAACCGTTCGTGTTCGGCCCAGCATTCGCCATCGCCAACTTCCCCGGCTTGTCAAACTTGTGCGCCGAACCCTTGGTTTCATCTTCAAACTGGTAGCCGGGCCCGCCCATCCCCGTGCCTTGCGGATCTCCGCCCTGAATCATGAAGTCGGGAATAACGCGATGGAAAATCGTGCCATCGTAAAGCCGGTCTTTGGACTTTTTGTGCGTCGAAGGATGCGTCCACTCGCGTTTGCCTTCGGCAAGATCCACAAAGTTGGCCACGGTCTTGGGGGCATCTTTCTCGAAGAGGCGGCAGACAACATTTCCTTCGCTGGTTTCAAAAGTTGCGTAGAGTCCGGGTTGGCGGGTCATAAAATCCTTTCAGTATTTGTATTAGGTTAAGTTCGCGGTCCCGCAGTGAGGCGCGATCCTGGACAAACTCAGTTTGAGGTCGACTCTGCGGCAGGGGCTTTCGTCGCCGGGGTACCGGATGCTGACGTCGAAGCATAAGTAATTTTCACGTGAAGAATCTTCACTGGGCGAAACGGCTTGTCGTTCATTGGATCGCGCGACATCCCGGCAATCTGTTTGACCAGCCCGACAGTCGCATCGTCGCATTGTCCAAAAATCGTGTAGCCGCCGTTCAGGTGCGGCGTCGCCACTTCAGTGATAAAGAACTGGGATCCGTTCGTTCCAGGGCCGGCGTTCGCGTATGCAAGGCGGCCGGGCTTATCGAACAACAAGTCGTCGGAAACTTCATTCTTGAATTTATATCCTGGGTCGCCGGTGCCGTCCCCCTTAGGATCGCCGCCCTGAATCATGAAGCCCGGAATCACGCGGTGAAAAATAGTACCGTCGTAAAGCGGTACGCCGTGCTTCGTGACTCCACTGACGGGATTTTTCCACTCTTTGGTTCCAGTGGCGAGGCCAATAAAATTTTGGACACCGATCGGGGCTTTGTCCGGGAACAGCGTGCAAGTCATGTTGCCGGCAGTCGTCTCGATGATCGCGGTAGGCTGCCCGGTGTGATGAACCGGCGGCTTAGTCCCAGATGACTGCCCACTCGATTGCGCCATCCCATACAAGCTCGTGAGTGACATCGCAACGACAAGCAGGAACGAATTACGCATGATTGCTCCTTAGCGCAAGAAAATAAATTGATGCGAAACTAGATTGTACGACAGCCAGCCTCAATTAGATTGCGCCTGAGCCTTCATTTCCCGGCTCACGCGTTCAACTTCGGCGAAAACGCGCAGCAAGTTGCCTCCCAGAATCTTCCTGATGTCCGCGGCGCTATAGCCGCGATCGAGCAGGGCCTGCGTGATCTTTGGCAGGTCCGCAGCCGAATCCATACCTTGCGGCGTAGCACCGCTCACTCCGTCGAAATCGGAGCCCAGGCCAACGTGATCCACACCCGCGACCTTGGCGATATGATCGATATGGTCGATCAGCACATGGAACTGTGGCCGCGGAATCTTCGCGATCCACTGTCGCTCAATGCGGTCTACTTCAAGATAATTCACAGGCTTGCCTTGCGCCTTGAGCGAGTCGATGTATTGCTGAACCGCGGCTGCCTGGTCTTTGCTCTGTGCCTCCGACGCTTGGCGGAACTCTTCGTCGTCAAAGCCGGAGAAAAAGTTTACATCGACTACGCCGCCGTTTTTGGCAACTGCTCGAAGCATGTCGTCTGTCATGTTCCGGGGCGCATTCACCAGCGCCCGCGCCGAGGAATGCGAAGCAATCACGGGAGCCTTGGTCACGGCAATCGCGTCCCAGAAAGTCTTATCGGCGACGTGCGAGATGTCGACCATCATGCCGAGGCGATTCATCTCCAGCACAACCTGCTTGCCGAAATCGGTAAGGCCGTTATGATGCTGCACCTTCGAATCGTTGATGTCGCCGGAAGAATCCGCCCATTCGTTCGTGTTCGACCACGAAAGGGTCATGTAGCGTACTCCCAGGCGGTAATAATCCCGAAGCAGGTGCATGTCGTTTTCGATGGAATGTCCACCCTCGATGCCCATCAGCGCAGCGAGTTTGTGCTCGTGGTGCGCGCGCTCGATGTCGGCGACCGAAAATGCCATCGTCATACGGTCGGGATGGCGAGCCGCTTGCTCGTAAACCGAATCAATCAGGTCAAAGGTATGCTTCGCAAAGTGTCCCTGATTGGTCTCAGGATCGACCCAGATCGAAAAAAATTCTGCCCCGAGATTGCCGCGATGTACTTTGCCGAGGCTGATATGTCCGATGTCGTTTGGATCGGTGGATCCGATATCGAAATTCTCGTCGAGAAATCGCTGCGGCGTATCGGCGTGAGTATCGACTACGATGGCGGAATCCTGAATGGCGCGGGCTTTCGCGGTAACAACCGGTCCCGCAGGGATCGAAGTTTGCGCGGTCACGGAAAGCGCAAGCGCGAGGTTAGCGAAGGACAAAACGCAGAAGCGAGTCATAAGTTTTCTTAGTACGTGAGCAAGTCAACGATTGTATAGGGACCGTCGGAAAGAAGAAAACGTAGAAAACGTCGAATATTAGTTAGCGAAGCGCCGTGAGGCCTCGCTCGATGCAGGCTTCCACTGGATTCTCAGTATTGATGACGGTTTTAGGCGGGGCGATCGTTTCAAAGCGAGACCGGACCTCGAGATAAAGCTCAAAATTTCGATTCCCGGCAGGATGTTTCTCGGCGGGATATGTCAGGCGGGATTTGGCGGTCGCTTCGGCGCAAACACATTCCAGAATGCGCCAGCTTTGATGCAACGAAGCGGCAGCGTCCAACACATTTTCGATCTGATAGCGCCGGGAGAACGGCCTGCCGTCGAGAAAGACAATCCGCTGAGGATTTTGCGCCAGCATATATGCCGCCAGATCGATCATGATCTGCAGGCAGAAATCGTCTTGTCGCGATGAGTATTCGATCTCTTCTGCCGAAAAGAGCGCGTGGCGAATTTCATCTTTACTAACGACCCGGCCGCCCGTCAGTGCCGCCAGCGCCCGGGCGAGCGTAGTCTTGCCGGTGCCCGGAAGTCCAGCCATCAGAACAATCATGTTAAGAGTGAGATTATAGGCGCGTTGCTACTCGGCGCTTGAGGCGAGAACTGGCGCAGCTTCGGGGCGCTCGACGGGAACCACATCCTGGGTTTCGCGCCACTCCGCATAGCGGCCTGAAACCATAATGTGAAATACCCATTGATGCCGCTCTTCTTCCGGCTCAACCAGGCCGAGAGACTTCATATAGAACAGGTAGCGCTGCATCCAGTGAATCTGGTCCTGCGTCATGCCACGGCGCTGGAGATCCACCGTAAGGCCAGCCAGATGCGATGAGGCCGTATCGCCCTCAGCCGGAGCCGCATTCCGATTATGGCGGCGAAGCTTTTTCTGAATCTTGACCGTGCGTACCGCCGAGTTCACCTGAATCTGATCATGGAAGCGGTGATAGTAAGCCTGCGAAAGATCCTGCACGAAGTCCCGCGTCCATGGGCGGCAATAGCGCCGAGACGGATCGAGCCGCGGATCGAAGCGCAGCGTTTCATTGGCGACGATCGGCTGCAGGGCGCCACTAGCCTTCAACGCTTCCAGTTCGTCGTCATCCTGTATTCGCGGCAGTTCCATCCGGTCGACTTCCGCGTTCTGCAATAAAAGAGATTCGTGCGAGGGACGGAACATTGGATTCCAGCGCGTCCAGCGGAGGCCATGGAAACGATGATGATGGATCGGCTTTCGCAGGGCAGTGGTGGTCGCCCCAAACACGGGGCTGCACAGGACCGCAAAAAAACAAACCAGACTCAGTGGGCGCTGTAATCTCAAGTATTCGTCTCGCACTCTGCCGCGGGCTTCCCGCGACTGTTGGAACATTCTAATCCTGGCTGTCAACCCATCCTAGGAATGACTGCCTGGCGGCCATTACGAGCGTTATCGGGAGAGGTGCCTGCGCATTGATTACCCCTGATTACTACCCGACTCCGCGTCGCGCTTCGTTGTACTGAGGATGCATGCCACGCGCCATTAATAGCGGAAAATTGCTTTCGGCTCATGTGCCCCCAGTACAACGAGATGCGAGTGTTCGATGCGGGACGAAAATGCCCAGTTGTGGCAAGGTGACAAAAATCCGCGCACGTAATGAGCGAAAACACGCAGGTCACCGGCGATGAGAGGCATCCCAGCCCTTTGAGTGCCGCATCCAGCGCGGCTTTTCAGCTGAAGGGAGAACCGGAGATCCACGCAATCGCAGGTGACGAAAGTAACCGCTTGATCGCGCTGGGAAACGCGAAGCAGTCAGCGCCGGAAAAGATCGGTAAAGGCTTGAACCACAACATCGCCGCCGACTTCCGAAATTGCCTTGGTTAGCGGAATATCTTTGGGGCACACCTCGACGCAGTTCTGCGCATACCCACACTCTTGAATGCCGCCGTCTCCCATCAAGGCAGCGAGACGCTCGCGCTTCAGTTCTTTGCCCGTGGGATGCATGTTAAACAGCCGCGCCTGAGCGATGGTCGCCGCACCCACGAAGCCGGTCTCTTCGTTGAATTGCGGGCAAGCCTCCATGCAGCAGCAACAGGAGATGCAGCGGGAGAGCGGATACGCCTGTTCCTGCTCCTCCGCAGCTATGCGAGGACCGGGACCAAGGTTATAAGTGCCGTCGATCGGAACCCATGCTTTGACGGCCTTGAGATTCTCAAAGAGAACGCTGCGGTCCACGGCCAGGTCACGAACGACCGGAAACTTGGAAAAAGGTTCAAGCTTGACTGGTTGCTCGAGGTTGTCGATCAGCGCCGAGCAGGCCATCCGTGCGCGTCCATTGATGAGCATGGCGCACGACCCGCAGACCTCTTCGAGGCAGTTCGAATCGTAGGTGATAGGCGTGGTCGGCTTGCCCTGGCGCGTGACGGGGTTTGCAGCGATCTCCATCATCGAGGAGATCACGTTCATGCCCGGATGATGAACAAGTTCGAACTCTTCCCAGTACGGCTTGGAGGTTGGAGTGTTCTGCCGCTTGATTTTAATGAGGACGGATTTGTTAGCCATTCAGTTTCTCAGTTTGCTTCTAATGGGCGTCGTCTCGCCAACAGGCCACGAGCCGTCTAGTCCACGTCAACAGGACGAACGTCCACGCCGCCACCATCAGCCATCCGATGCCCTGGTGCCGCGCAATAAAACTTGCGCCGAGCAACAAACCCGGGACAGAGCTTCCAATCCAGAGCCATGCCTGTTTACGTGAGGCGCGCGCCTTACTCGATCTTGGAATTTCGTCAAACATAACAATCATTTCGCGACATCATACTTCCTCGGCCGCGGCGGAATCAGCGACGTATCCACCGGCTCGAACTCAAACTTCGGTTCATCCGCATCCGGGGCGAAATAAGCTTTGGTCGTCTTCAACCAATTCTTGTCGTCGCGATCCGGGAAGTCCGGCTTGTAGTGCGCGCCGCGCGATTCATCTCTCATGCGGGCGCCCTGCGCGATGACCCGCGACAGTTGCAGCATGTTGTAAAGCTGCCGCGTAAAGACCACGCTGGTATTAGCCCACTGCGTGCGGTCGCTCAGATTTACCTTGCGGAAGCGCTCGAGCATCTCCACCAGCTTCGCATCCGTCTGTTCCAGATTCTTGTTGTAGCGGATAACGGTGCAATCCTTCGTCATCAGCTCGCCCAGTTCGCGCCACAGCCGGAAGGGATTCTCCGTGCCCTGATTGTTCATGAGCAGGGCATTGCTGTCTTCCTGTTTTTTCTTTTCGGCCTCAAAAACGCCGTTGCCGTCAGGAAGCGCCTGCAACCCGAGGGCATATTTCACTGCATTCGGTCCGGCGATGCTTCCGCCATAGATGCACGACACCAGCGAGTTCGCACCCAGCCGGTTTGCACCGTGATATTGATACTCGCATTCACCAGCCGCATAGATCCCAGGAATATTCGTCGCCTGCTTGAAATCCACCCAGAGCCCGCCCATGGTGTAATGCATGCCCGGAAAAATCTTCATCGGAGTATCGCGCGGGTCATCGCCGACAAACTTTTCGTAGATTTCTAGAATGCCTTCCAGCTTGCGGTCGAGAATCTTGCGGTCAATGTGCGTCAGGTCAAGGTAGACCATCGGCTTGCCGTCGATTCCAAGGTTGTGCTCGAACACGACCTTGAAGATCGCCCGGGTCGCGATATCGCGCGGCACCAGGTTGCCGTATTTGGGATACCACTCTTCCAGAAAATACCAGCGTTCTTTTTCTGGAATCGTCTTCGGGTCGCGTTTGTCGCCGGCAGTCTTCGGAACCCAAACGCGGCCACCTTCACCGCGCGCCGACTCGGACATGAGCCGCAGCTTGTCTTCGCCGGGGATGCAGGTCGGGTGCACCTGAATGAATTCACCATTCCCGTAGTAGCAGCCCTGCTGGTACAGGGCCGACTGCGCGGAGCCGGTACACACCACGGAATTCGTCGACTTGCCAAAGATCGCTCCGTTGCCGCCGGTCGCGATGATGATTGCATCGGCAGGGAAGGTGCGTACTTCCATCGAGCGGAGATCCATCGCGCAGATGCCGCGGCAGATGCGGTTTCCATCGAGCACGGCGGAAAGAAATTCCCAGTGCTCGTACTTCTTCACTTTGCCTTCGGATTCGTAGCGGCGAACCTGCTCGTCGAGCGCATACAAAAGCTGCTGACCGGTCGTGGCCCCGGCGAACGCCGTGCGGTTGTATAACGTGCCGCCGAAGCGGCGAAAATCGAGCAGGCCTTCGGGTGTGCGATTGAAGGGAACGCCCATGCGGTCGAGCAGATCGATGATCCCCGGCGCGGCCTCGCACATATCCTTGACCGGAGGCTGGTTCGCGAGAAAGTCTCCGCCGTAAACCGTGTCGTCGAAGTGCTGCCAGGTCGAGTCGCCCTCGCCCTTCAGGTTTTTGGCTGCGTTGATTCCTCCCTGCGCGCAAACCGAATGCGATCGCTTAACCGGAACAATGGAGAACAGGTCGACATGCGCTCCCATCTCCGCAATCTTGATGACGGCAGCCAACCCGGCCAGCCCTCCACCCACGACGATAATTTTCGGAGCTGCCATCGTCATTTCACCAGCTTTCCGGAAGTGGATGCGCTCGAGGATGTGGCCGCCGTGCCCGGTTCCATCAGCGGTTGCTGCGGCCGCGACCGGAAGGTATACAAGCTGGCCAAACCGACACCACTAAGCAGAAAGAAAAAGCAGATGCACACCGTCAAAAACCGCTTCTGTGCTCTTTCACCTGAAACGATTCCCCACTTGGCACAGAACAGCCAAATGCCATAGGCGAAGTGCCACGACGCAGTGAGCAATCCTACCAAGTAAAAAATAAACAGGGCCGGCTGAAATACTTCTTCCTGAACCTTGCCGAACGATGCTCCCGGATACGCGTGCAAGTCAATGCCGGTGAAGCGCATCGTGAACGTATGCCAGACGATGTAGATGAATACGATCCCGCCCGTCCAGCGCTGCGCCGTGTACATCCAGTTACCGGACCAGGGATACTCCAGACTATTTCCTTCTCCGCGATACCAGATATAAAAGCCGTAGAGCCCGTGGAATGCGATCGGAAGCCAGATTCCAAACAGCTCAAGAAAAAACACCAGCGGTAAATTGCTGAGAAAAGTGACTTGCCGCGCATAGGCCTCGGGTCCGCCGATGGCCGAGGCGTTGGAAATCAGAATGTGTTCAAAAAGAAAAGCGCCGACGGGAATGATTCCGGTTAGAGAATGCAAGCGCCGCAGAATGAAGGAAGTACCTTGCCCGGCACGCAACGGCGCCACACCCTGCACTGCTCCGCGCGCCCCGGCGGGAGCAGTAGAACTGGCTGCTGAAGCCACGAAAGCTCCTTATGAGTTCAACAATGAAAAAAGAACCTTTTATTATCCGCGCATAGAACAGGCCAGTCAAGAAAGGCACGCATCGTTGGTGATGCCATCACACCATTTCAGGAAATCCCGGAACGCAGCTCCGCGGTGGCTGTAGCGGGACTTTTCTTCGGCCGTCAGCTCCGCAAAAGTCCTCTCGATCTCCGGAAAATAAAATAACGGATCGTAGCCAAAACCATTCGTTCCTCTCGGACTGTCGAGAATTCTTCCTTCCGCCGTTCCGCGGAATGTAGCCAAAGTTTTTCCGTCGCAGGCAGCCGCGAGCACACATACAAACCTGGCGGTTCGCCGTTCGTCCGGAAATTTCTGCAACTCGCGCAACACGCGCGCATTGTTCGCCTCATCGTCGGTGTTCCCGTCGGCCTGATGCGGTTCTTTGTTCTGCAAGTCGGGCGCGGCGTAGCGGGCGGAGTGAACTCCCGGAGCGCCCTCCAGCGCATCGACCTCGAGTCCGGAGTCGTCGGCCAGCACCATTTGGCCGGGAACATATTTGCTGTAAGCTTCGGCTTTCTTGCGAGCATTTGCCTCGAAGGTCAGGCCGTCCTCGACGACTGGAGGCAGGGAAGAGAAGTTGGGGATGCCGGCAATCTCGATGTGGTGAAAGGCCGCGGCGCCGGCGAAGTCACGAAGTTTGCCAGGATTCGAAGTCGCGATGAGGATTCGGCGCATCATCACGTTCGCTTGGCGCGATTTGCGATCCAAATCAGCTCCACTTTGTATCCGGTGATAGAAAAAATCAAGATCAGCGCGATCACTGAAGTCCATCCCCCCAACGTCCGGTCCCATGTGCGAACGAATCTGATCTCGACTCGATTCATGCCGGCATCGACCGGAACCAGCATCTGTCCCGTTCCATCGAGCGCCCCGGTCTGCACTGGCTTTGAATTCACCTCGACGCGCCAAGCCGGATAGGCGAATAGCTTCACCACAAGTTCGTCGGGCGCAGACAAGTCCGCAGTCAACAATTTGCTTTCCGGATTCCACTTGAAAACATGAATCGCCGCATGAGCCGGTCCCTGGACCGTAACGCGGCGAGCGTCTTTGTCCACAGCCGATGGATCGGCCCCGGCGGGTGTGTATTCCTCCGTGCCTTCATATCCCACACTGGTTGCCATGTTGTCCTGCATCTCGTGCAGGTCGGCGGAATTGTCCCACCATGGAGCCTGAAAGTGTTTCCAGGGGAATGCAATCGCGCACAGCATCGCGGTGTAGAGAGCAAAGCGCAGTATCCATCTGCTCGTCGCCATGGTGATAAACAAAGTAAGGGGAACACCCAGGCAGAGCAGCCAACGCCACGGAAACTGCATGAAGCGCAGTTTCGGCAGAAGCATCCAAGCGGGGTTGCTGACTGAAAGCATGAGCAACGTGGATGCGGCAGCCCAAAGTAGCAAAAGATGCCATAGCTCACGATTGCACTTGCGCAGGGAGCGCGCGGCCCATGCCACCCCGAAAGTCACTGCGATTTCGACGAGCGCAATCCATGAAATCAGCCGGTTGAAGGCGTCGTGCTCCGAGTCGGTCGTGTGAACAAAGAGGAAATTATCCAGAGGCCGGGATCCAGCGGATACCGATTGCGCAATGTCGACCCACTTCTGTTCGTAGATCGCAGGCAGCAAATAGAATCCGGCCAGTGCCGCCCCCAAAACAACCGTCGCAGTGCCGTAAATCAGCGGCCGCGGTGAACGTTGCCGCCACGCGAGGAACACCAGCATTAGCGACAACGAGTAGTGAACCATCACCGCTGCCGGAGCGTTGATTAGCCATGCTGCGCCAACCAGCGCAGCCAGCCAAATAATGGTTCGGCGAGGTTGCTCCTCGAGCCGCAAGACCAGCAAGAGCAACAGGGGCAGCAACGCACTCGCCAGCAATTCGGCGAAGGCGCTTCGCCAGTAGACGATCACCAGATGATAAGGATTGACTGCATACAAAACTGCAGCAAATGTGGCGTCGCGCCGGTCGAACCATTGCCGTGCCAGATAAAACATCGATACGCCTGCTGCCACAAGCACAAGCCACAGATAGATGCTCGGAGCCAGCACCCACGGAAAAACCGCGCTGAGCACCGCTCCCAACATCCAAGAAGCCGGGGGATAAAAAATGAAGCGTGGCTCCCCGTAGCCGAAGTGAGCCAGGCTCGCCCACCGAGGATAAATAATGCCCAGCTTCCACTGCGATAAAACTTCGAGCCACGAATACAAATGAAATTCCACGTCGTGGCCGGAAGGTGTCCCCAGAAAAAAGAATGGCACCTCAACGAGGAATGCTGCCGAGGCGATCGCCAGAAACGGAGTCCAGACGAGTTTGGCGCTTCCACGGGCTGTTTCTTGTGTGGGAACCGAAGACGAACTGTTTCCGGGTTGTGTGGGGCTTGCCGCCAGATCTGTTCACCTGTCGTTTGACTTTCATGTTCTCACATCGAGTTGAAACGGCGCACGGCCTTAGCTCGGGGCAGCGCTGGGGCGAAGAGGCACAAGAAACACGGTTTGGCTCGCCGGCTGTGAATAACTCTGTTGATTTCTTACAGAAATATGAGCCGTTTAACTCAAATTTAATGCTGGCGAAACGCTCGCGAAACAATGGCGGACTACCTTTGTCCGCATTGGGGTGGAACAGAACACCGAGAGACGAGGGACCCGGGCCAGAGACGGGGCGCGGGTTCTTCGACTTCCGGAAAATGTCCGCCACAGGCCTCTCGCACCCTCATGCACGCCTGCGTGAGTTTCCCTGCCGACCGACTGCCATGAGTTCCTGAGCCTGTTAATGCGGGAGATTCATTTGTGCGCAATCGGAAACTTGAAAAAATCTATGGAGGAAAATCGGAGTGTAATGCGGGAAATACTGCGCCGTAGAAGAGGAAAGAAACAGTAGAAACGAAGCAGGAGATCGGTAATTCGCGCCGTTCTGCCTACGCCTCGACGCCTTCGCCACTGCGCTGGAGTTTGAGTTCCTCCAGAAAAGCTTCCTGCTCCAGTTGTGTTCCGCGGCGCAGAAGGTCGAGCAGGGGATCTTCAACTTCCTCTACAATTTCGTCGGCTGGTTCAAATTGTTTGAGGTCCGCAGTCAGCGCGCGGGGCGAAACGATCAGTTCAAGCATCGATTCAGGGCACCCGCGAAGGAAATTGATCAGGTTGCCCACTTGTGTGCGCTGCTCTTCGGTGCGGGAAGGGAATTCCACTCCCATGCCGACGCCGGGATGCGTCACCCTTACCATTCCCTCCGTGTGGATTGCCAGATCTTCAGTTCGTAGACAAAGGTCAACCATGGCGCGTTCCGGAAACGGCGAATCGCTTTCCACATAACATCCGCCCAGGCTCAAATCGGTTAGCTTGCAGTGAGGAACGGTCTCATCTGGCGCATCTCCCAGGGCCGTAGCCGCCGCTTGCAGCCACACATGCAGTTTAGCTTTTGTATCTTCCTCAAGATTCAGAAAATGGACCCCGGTTTGTCCGTTCGGGTTCGCCCAGGCCACTTGCCCATGCGCTTGCACTTCAAAACTTCCGTCGGGTAGCTGAAAGCGGCAACTCATCAGCGACCCGGAAGACTGAGGTTCGGCTGTCAGCACTTCCATTCCAGTTTCACTCAGATCAATCAGGATGCCTTCGATTTTGCGGCCGTCGGAAAGCGTCAATTCGGCAGGCGCCTGCACGGGAACGCGATGAGAGCGCCGCCGTTCCCGGCTGAGCAGAGCAGCCACTGCCCGCAAGCCGGCGCGGGCCTTATCGTCTGAAAGCGGTTTGTAGATGATGAAATGCGCCCCACTGCTCAGGATTTCGCGGGCCTTCAGCGGTTCCGAGAGCAGTGCGACTGTAACCGGTGGATTTGCCTGGTTGAGCCGGTGCGCTTCCTGTAGCAACGCCACCGCCGCGCCCGGATGATCGAAATCGACGATCAGCGCGTCAAATCTCTGCTGTTGCAGGCGGTCGATCGCCGTGCTCAGATCGCTGAAATGCTCGACGGCGATCCCAAAACCGGGCAGAACCCGCCCGAGGACTTCGCAAGCGTCATGGTCGGCCGAAACCAACAGTGCCAGCAGGGTCATAAATGAACTCCGCGCATTCCGGCGGGATTACGGCCAGCGCGGTGCCGCAGGCTTCGATCCCTTCGAAGAGCCCGAGTTGCCCGCTCCAGCTTTTGCGCTCATCGCATCGCCCGCAGGAGTGTCCTCGCCCTCCATCAGAACCGCGTTATCGTCGTCGTCGTTCTCTGCGAGTAAGGGAGCTACTTCGCGCAGCTTTTCCGCCGCCTGCTGGAGCATCTCAATCTGCTTTCCCAGTTGCGCGTATTTATTCTGCTTCTGCCGCAAAACCTCATGGATATCCTTCATGTGACCCCCTCTGGTGAATGTAAGGAGGCCCGCTGGCAGGGGTCAACGGTAATCCCCGGTTGTGTGTTACCGGGGTAATCCCGCTGCTGGGCGAAGAACGACAGGGCAAAACAAAAGCCCCGCGAAATCGCGGGGCTTCTAAAGTTGCAGCGATCAAACTTAAGCCTTCAGCTTTTTCCGTACGATTCCAGCCAGGCCAACCAACCCAGTCCCCAGCAGACCGAGCGTACCCGGCTCCGGAGTCGTGGTGATGAACGTGTCCCCGCTTAACGCGGTCGCGGAGCCAGTGAAACCGTTGGGTCCAGCCACGACGGCTATCTGCGTGGTCGCGCCGCTGACCTTGGTTCCGTTGTACCAGGTACCGGAAACCGTTCCGACCAGATCGTAGACAGTCGAACCGTTGGGTAGAGTGCCTGCATTGACCCATTGCGTAGTCCCATTGAAAGTGCCCTGAAAAAGAACCCCGCTGGGAACGCCGTCATTGCCATTTCCGGTGATCGTGAAAGTCCCGCCCGCGGCAAACAGGGACGTCCCCGTCATCATATTTCCGGATGTCAACGCACCTGTCGTGAACGTTACTGTACCGCACGGGGAAGAAACGGAACATCCTCCGGTTCCCAAGCCGCTGACTGAGCCGATTACGTCACCGCTCAGGCTCAGAGTACTCGAGGTTCCCGTGATCGTACCGTTGTTATTGCCAAAATCTATCGTGGTCGCGAACGCTGCTAATGGCAAAGCCATCGCCAGTACAACCACCAACACGATGCGCTTCATTTTCAACTCCTCAAAAGATAATGCTGGAACCTCATTCAACCTCAGAGAGCCACAGGCTCCCACTGACGGAGTCCTACCCGCATGTCTTTTAGTGCACGTCTCTCACCAAATCTAAGAAAAAGCTAAACTGCCAGTTTGTATGACACTTACACGGTATTCGCAGGAAACCCGAAAGACTCTGGGTTGCAAACGGCTGCACACTATTGCAGGCCTTTTGCAAGGTCCTGTGACCCTAGCCAAAATGCCCGTGAAGCATTTTGCGGCTCTTTTCAGTATCAAAAAGGGTACTGAATTGGGAGGACACGCGCAATTGATTAGTCGAGTTCCGGTCCGAGTTGCTGTTCCGCGGAAGGGCCAAAAACCCTACTAGCTGAAATGCAAACAGCCACGAAATCTATAACCCCCCGATCACTTCCCGGAGACGGCGCGAGAGATTGGTAGCCAGGGAGTGGTAAAACCTTGAGCCCAGGTGGGGGAACAATTCGAACAGGCTTTGCAAAGTTGCGGCATCCAGGTGATACGCCTCAAGCTCTTCCTCGGCAGTCACGTTCACGCTGGCCGCGGTGTCTTCCAGAAAAGACATTTCGCCGCAAATCTCACCCGGCCCGATCAATCGCCCTCCGGGCTGAGAAAGAATCTGCACTCGGGCTTTGCCCTTCAGCAAAAGAAATACGCCGCCCGAAAGTTTGCCTCGCTGCACCAGCGGATCTCCCTTCTTGAAACGAACCCGCTTTGCCTTATCCGCGACTAGCGCCCAATCATTCAGGGTCAGAAAAACCAGGCCACCCTTGGACGACGACAGCACAGAGATTTCCTGATCGACGATTTTCGAAGTTTTCGACATGGCGCGCAGCCCTGCCGCACCCGGGAAGCGGCCTCCCGGTGAAAATGAAACAACAGGGCGCTGCAAGACTAGCAAAATCCCGGTTCGCGAACCAGTCCCGCCTGGGGTTACGTGAAAGGCCGTTCTCCGGAGACGGTCGACTCGTGTTCGGCAATGCAGGAATTTTCATACTACGCAATCGTAGGCAACGGGTGTACGATTCATCGACGCATCCCCTCTGCGTCTCGTCCGATCCCTGGTCCCCCAGTCGATTCCGAGGAGAAACCGCATGAATCCCCATTCGTTCTTCGCTCGTTTGTTTGGTATTTTTATTTGCTCCAGTCTGATTGCTTGCGCCTCGCTCGCCTTCGCCCAAGCCGATTCAAAGACGCCGCGAAATCTCCCGCCGTCTACCGTCACGATCCTCGTGAACTTCAACGGGACCAACGGGGAGTCTCCCTTTACCGAAAATCTGGTGCAAGGCAAGGACGGAGATCTTTACGGAACGACCCTTTACGGCGGTACCAGCGGCGATGGGACAGTTTTCAAGATGACTCCCGCCGGTGCGCTTACCACGCTGCACTCGTTCAGCGGAGCAGACGGCGGGAACCCTTACGCCGGGCTTGTTCTCGGCTTGGACGGAAATTTCTATGGAACCACTTACCAGGGCGGTACGAACGGCGACGGAACGGTTTTTAAGATTACTTCCGCGGGTACTCTGACCACTCTCCACAACTTCGACAATACGGATGGTGGTTTTCCAGCCGGTGCGCTGGTACAAGGCTCGGACAAAAATTTCTACGGAACCACCAGCTATTCCACGCCTACGGTTTACGGTTCAGTCTTCAAAATCACGCCTGCCGGCGCTCTGACTACGCTGGCTTTCTTTACCGACACCGACGGATACGATCCGCTCGCCGGATTGGCTTTGGGCACAGATGGAAATTTTTATGGCAGCACGGCCACCGGCGGCACCGACGATCTCGGAACAGTTTTCAAAATTACTCCCGCTGGGGTATTGACCTCCCTTCACAGCTTCGATAACACCGACGGATGGGAACCCGAGGGACAACTAATCCAGGGAAGCGACGGTAATTTTTACGGCACCACGCTGCGCGGCGGCGCGAATGGCGACGGAGAGGTTTTCAAGATCTCGTCATCGAGTACTTTCACTTTGCTTCACAGCTTCGACCTCACGGACGGCTATGAGCCCAATGACGGGCTCGTGCAGGCTACCAACGGCAATTTCTTCGGCACCACCACCGGCGGCGGAACTTCCGGTGCTGAAGGCACCGTCTTCGAGATGACTCCGAGCGGTTCGATCACCACAATCTACGATTTCATGGGAGGATTTAGCGACGGCGCAACGCCATTCGGCGGCATCACGCAATATACCAACGGTTCTTTCCTCGGAACGACCATTTCTGGCGGCTCTGGCAGCTTGGGAACTGTATTTTCCTTCAGTGAAGGCCTCGCGCCGTTCGTGAAATTTCTGCCCGCGTCGGGCAAGGCTGGCGCGACCATCACGATTCTGGGGAACGGACTGAGCAGCACAACTGCCGTTACCTTCAACGGTGTGACCGCAGCCTTCACCAAAGGATCGAGCACCTTTCTGACCGCGGTGGTACCCGCAACGGCGACCACCGGTTTTGTGGAAGTGACCACGTCGAGCCATAAGCTCAAGAGCAACGTAAAGTTCCAGGTCGCCAAGTAGAAGCAGGTTCCCTCAGCAATTACGCAAACCACCGAGGCTGTATTCGCATCGAAGCACCGTGCCGCCTCATTCTCTCCGGGCATTGGGCACAACGGGTGACGATTTTGCGATTGCGCGTTTTTGCCTTTCTGATTTCCACTTGCATGCTTTCCGGCGTTGCGGCATCGGCGTCTCCGGTCGCGGTGCGCTATAGAGCAGGCTTAATTCACGGCTTTCTGGTACTCAGCACGCTGGACGGCGTAGAGATCGCAGCAGGTGACTTAACCCAGATCGCCCGCGGCGATCAAGTAACAACTCAACTCGCGTTCCGCTTCAAAGATGGCTCGCGGCAAGAGGAAACCACGGTTTTTTCGCAGCGCGGCAACTTCCGCCTTATCTCCTATCGCATGGTGCAGAAGGGGCCAGCGTTCAAGAACGCGAGCGATCTCTCAATTACGTGCGCCACCGGGCAGGTGACCGTTCGCACCACCGACAACGATGGCAAGGAAAAAGTGGCGAACGAACATATCGCGCTGCCGCCCGATTTAGGAAACGGCCTGATTCCCACGCTCCTGATGAATATGCGGGAGGGCACGCAGCAAATGGAAATCCCGATGGTGGTCGCCGCGCCCAAGCCGAGGCTCGTGAAGATCGTGGTAAATGCCCAGGGAACGGAGCCTTTTTCTCTGGGGGGATTTAATCGTGAGGCCGCGCACTATGTCGGGAAAATCGACCTTGGCGGTGTCGCCGGCGCGGTTGCGCCGGTGATCGGAAAGCAACCGCCAGATGCGCAGATATGGATTCTCAGCGGCGAAGCTCCGGTCGTCCTGAAGTCCGAGATGCTGTCTTACGCGGGAGGGCCAGTCTGGCGCATGGAACTGGTCTCGCCGACTTGGCCGCAGGAATCGGCCGCAGACTCGAAAAAGGCGACCGCCACCAAACACTAGAGACGAGAAAAGTGGGCTTGCTTTCTTGACAGTCCTCAGGTCACGGCTCCGTAAGAAGGCCACGATACTGGAAGCCATCGGAAGGAATGGTGCGCCCTGAGAGATTCGAACTCCCGACCTTCTGGTTCGTAGCCAGACGCTCTATCCAGCTGAGCTAAGGGCGCGGATCGCGCTGCGGCGGGTGAGCTTGCTCAAGAATTATAGCGGAACTTTTGGCCGAGCGCGAACACCGGTACCATTGTGCCGCACGTCTCGCACTTGCCCTTCGAATTTCCGGCAGCTTCCCCGCTCACACGCCCAAAAGTTTTCCACAGCACTACCGTGGAGAGGAATCGGCCGATCGAGATATATCGTTCCCCGAAGTAAAAGTTTCCAATGAGGAAGAAATTACTACAGAGTGATTCCCGCGCTCCGCTAGTATTTTGAGTCACTTAGAGAACGGCAACCCATGTGCACTAAGAAAGAACAGACGAAGTGGCGCGCAACGGGGCGCTCCAAGAAGAACTTCGGCCAGAGGTTTTCTTGGACGCCCCTTTGCATAAGATGCAGGTCGTACCTCCCCTGAACGTTCGCTCCCCCAAAAATCTCCCAGGTTCTGGTTGGCTAGGCCAACTTTTTCGTCGGCTCGAATTTTAATTAAGCCAACACAACAGGTTCGCGGACGGCAATCCCTGCCTGACGCAGCAGTTTGGCTACGGTATCTCCCTTAAGCCGCGAGGCGTCAAACTCCACGCGCACAGTGCGCTCCTTATCGTTGAACTGCACCCGCCGGATTCCGTACACTTCGCGCATCCCATCGATGGCGCGCAACTCAGGTTCCCCCGGCCTTGCGCCATAGGGGAAAACCACCTCAAGGTAAGTCATAGATTGTCCCTATATTATCGATCGTCCCTTTGATCGTTTCTTCGGTTGTGCTTTTTGATTGTCCGTGTGAAGACGGGTAAGATTTACGCCGCCTCGCCCTTCACCTGCACTCCGGCCCATTTCTCCAACAGACTTAGAGTGGCTGCGTAGTCGAGATCGCGATGCCCGTCCTCGGTGGCCATTTCGTAGACCTCTTCGACGGTTTCCAGTCCCGGCAGCTTGACTCGCGCCTCTTTGGCGGCCTCGAGCGCCAGCAGAATGTCTTTGTGCATGAGCCGCAAGGGAAAATTCGGCGTGAAGTCGCGCTGCAAAACAAACGGAGCCTTGTATTCCACCACGCCTGACTTCACCATGGTTGCCTCAATCAGCGCGATCAATTGCTTCGAGTCTACGCCCAGCTTCGTAGCCAGCGTCAGCGCCTCCGCAAAGCCCTCGAAGATCATGGCAATTTGCAGGTTCATCGCCAGCTTGGTGGCTTGTCCCTTGCCAATCTCGCCCATGCGGAAAATCTTCTTGCCCATGGCCGCGAACAGCGGGCCCAACTTATCGATAGTGGCTGGGTCGCCGCCGACCATGAAAATCAGGCTTCCATTCGCGGCGCCGATTTTCGATCCAGTCATGGGAGCGTCGACGTAGTCCGAGCCTTTGCTGCGAACTCGCTCCGCAAACTTAACGGTTGCCGATGGAGAGATCGTACTCGAATCGGCAATGATCATGCCTTCCGCCAGCGATTGTTCGACGCCCTCCGGCCCAAATAAAATTTTCTCGACCGCCGCCGTATCGGCGACGCACATCCACACCACGTCGGCTCCTTGGGCGGCCGCTGCCGGGTTGGGGGCAACACCCGCGCCTTCCACCAATTTCCCGGGAGTGCGGTTCCACACCGTAACTTCGTGGCCGGCCTTGACCAGATTCGTCGCCATGGCATGACCCATAATTCCTAAACCCAAAAAAGCAACGCGCATATAAGTGCCTCACCTCGCTGAAGACGCTGTTGCGATTAGATATGACAGGCGCAAACAGGTCAAGGAAATCGCCCCAAGACTCGCCGATCGGTGCGAAGCGATTCCCACTCCGTTAAAGGCTGTGCAAGAAACTTCACATCGACAGCATCGTTCAACGGCAGTATAGTGTGCTGCGAGAACAAGCTGCGAGAACATCGTGGCCTGATCCCCATCCTTGCGCTCTTCAATTTCAAAGTTGAAAATAAATTGGTCAGAAAAATTGGTCACAGAAATCGATAAGGAAAAATCAATGAAACGAATCCTGTCTGAAGACAACCTGCCTTCTTTCGCCCTTGTACTTTGCCTTGTCTTTTCTCTGGCGCTGACTGCGACAGCACCGGCGCAACTGACGCGAATCAGCGTCGACAATCTTACGAACACAGACAGCGATCACAAGACGGAAGTCGAGCCCAGCACCTTTGCATGGGGCAATACCATCGTGAGCGGATTCCACGTAGGGCGCCGTCCGGGGTCGATTGGCTGGGGGAGCGGCGATGTCGGCTTCGCGACTTCCACCAACGGCGGCGTCACCTGGGTCCACGGCGATCTTCCCGGACTCACGGTGAACTACAAAGGCGGCACATACGGCGCGGCCGCCGATCCCTCCGTCGCCTATGACGCGAAGCATGGTGAGTGGCTGATTTCCACTCTGCCGCTGGTCGGCCTCAGCTCAGCTTCGCGCTACATCGGCGACGTTGCCGTCAGCCGTTCTGCCGATGGATTGCATTGGGGCAATCCGGTGAATATCGATAAAACTCATCTGGATGACAAAAACTGGAGCGTTTGCGATAACACTCCCACGAGCCCCTACTACGGAAACTGCTACACCGAGTGGGATCAGGCTTTCGGCACCGGCGACATTCTGCTGAGCGTTTCAAGCGACGGTGGCCAGACCTGGGGAGCGGGCCTCGCATCCTCCGATCACGCCGGCGGTTCCGGTGGAGAGCCTGTCGTGCAGCCGAATGGCACTGTGATCGTTCCCTTCGAAGGCGGCGGCATCGACGTCTTCAGTTCAACCAATGGCGGCACAAGTTGGGGCAAGAGCCAGCTGGTCGCCAACATCGAGAGCCATCTCGATGGCGGTGGAATCCGCAATCCCAACCTGCCATCGGTTGGCATCGATGGCGCGGGCAGTGTGTTTGTTCTATGGTCCGATTGCCGCTTCCGCAAGAGTTGCTCGTCAAACGATATCGTCATGAGCACGTCAAGCGACGGGAAAACCTGGAGCGCCGTGACGCGCATCCCGATCGATGCAACCACCAGTACCGTCGACCATTTCCTTCCCGGCATCGGCATCGATCCGGCCACGTCGGGTAGCACAGCTCACATGACCGTCGTTTACTACTACTATCCAGTATCGAACTGCACCTCGAGCACGTGCGAGTTGGAAGTTGGCTTTACGAGTTCCACCGATGGCGGAGCGACCTGGACGGCCGGAACCAAAATCGGCGGGCCCATGAAGCTTTCGTGGCTTCCGGTCTCAGACCTGGGGCCGATGGTGGCCGACTATATCGGAGTTTCCTACGTGAACGGCAACGCCTTCGGCGTTTTCGCCGATGCCACCGCGCCCAGCGGCAGCACATTGGCAGAATCGATGTTCACCACCAAATCGCCGCTACCGGTTCCGGGCAGCGCCCCACGCTACAGCAGCCTTGCAGATAAGCCGGTGCCGAACGCGAAATCCGATCACGAGATGCACTTCTACTACGACGATGAGGGCACGCGAGAGATTCCTCAATCGCGCTGGATTGCGAACTCAAGCCAGTAAATCGAACGAAAAATAAGTTACAGGGCCGCTGGCCGATGGCTGGCGGCTCTTTTATTTGGTGCTGTCGAGCCCTGACCTCACAAAAGTTGCCAGTGGCTTGTTTCTTAGAAATGTCTGAGAGGAACCCTTCGAATTACGCGCGTCCGCCCCGCTGGTGAACTAGAATAGGTACAGAGAAGTAGATATCCTCATCTAAATCGTTAGGCAAGAAGTTGGGCCTGTCCTGATGATCAAGGCAACGCTTCACAACCGGGCTCTCCGCAAACGCGCATCGCAGTTCGGGAGGCTGGTTCGCCACTCCGCCATCACGCCGCGTTCCGGAGAGATTCATAAGCCCCGTCTGGCCTCGAACGGAGAGTTCGGGGTGACTTTCATCGGCCACTCCAGCTTCTTTGTGCAGATGGGTGGACAGAGCGCGATGATAGACCCCAATTTCGCGCGCTGGCTTTTTGTGCTGAAACGCCTGCGCCGCCCCGGCCTTCGGGTGCGCGACCTGCCCGCCATCGACGTTGTTCTGGTAACGCATGCGCATTTCGATCACCTGCACCGGCCATCGCTTCGCGCGATTGTGCAAAATAATCTGCGCGTCCGTGGAAAAGCTCCCGCAATCGTCATTCCCACCCACGTGACGGATCTGATTTCCGATCTTGGTTTTTCGGAGATTATCGAACTCGATTGGTGGAACGCCTCGCGCTACGGAAATCTGTCCGTAACGCACGTTCCCTCGCGGCACTGGGGGGCGCGCATCCTGAAAGACTCGCACCGCGGCTACGGCGGCTACGTACTGAAGGCAGGAAAGCATTCCGTCTATCATGCCGGCGATACCGCATATTTCTCCGGCTTTCGCGAAATCGGCCGGCGACTTTCGCCGGAGCTGGCTCTGCTGCCCATCGGAGCCTACAACCCCTCAACCTTCCGCAACGTGCACACCGACCCGGCCGACGCCACCCGCGCATTTCTTGACTTGAACGCCCGCTGGATGGTTCCCATGCACTATGGCTCCTTCCGCCTGTCTCACGAGCCAGTAGAAGAGCCGCTGCAACTGCTCGAGAAAGAAGCGCGCGCCGCCGGAATCAAGGATCGTGTGGTGGTGCTGGAAGAGGGCGTCACCAGATTCTTCTGATCGCGGGTTTCAGACAGTCATCTCCGGAGTAGTGTCCTAACTCTGCACTGTTAGGACACTACCTCTCCGGACTCGTTGACAATCGCTGGTCGCATTTCGGTGTAAACTTCGTTGCCGCAAATTTACTTTCCAGGAGGCAAAGATCAAGATGTCCGCTAAACCCATACCCGATGGATACCACACTCTTACTCCATACATGACCGTTCGCGACGCCGCGCGTGCCATCGAGTTCTACAAGCAAGCATTCGGTGCCACGGAAAAAGGCGTCATGACAGGGCCCGGCGGCAAAGTGATGCACGCCGAGTTGAAAATCGGAGATTCCGTCGTCATGCTGGCCGACGAATTTCCCGAGTTCGGATCGATGGCGCCACCATCCGGCGGCAGCGGGACCGGCCTGCATATCTATACCGAGGATGTTGACTCGGCTTTCGATCGCGCCGTGAAGGCCGGCGCCACCGTCGAAATGCCCGTCATGGACACCTTTTGGGGCGACCGCTACGGCAAGCTTGTCGATCCCTTCGGCCACAAGTGGTCGATCGCGACCCACAAGAAAGACATGTCAATGGATGAGATCGGAGCTGCGCAAGAGGAGTTCATGAAGCAGATGCCCAAAAGCGCGTAGGGCAGGAGCGCCAGGAGCAGGTCCAGGGGCTTCATTGAAACCATCGTGAATTTCCGCTAAGAATGAGGGCGCGACGCAAGCGCGCCCTTTTCTGAATCGGGCATCCTAGTACCTCCGTAACGCCCAATCCCCCGCTATTACACAAGTATTACAGTGCTGTACTCAACTCTCTTGATAGCTTAGAAGAGCAATCGACATCAACCTGGGGACCCAGCCGGACATGCAAATCGAAAGCCTGGAAAAAAGACAAGCAGCAAAAGATGAAGTGAATTGGGTGACTGCCATTTTCATGGGGCTGTTTCACGTTGGCGCCGTAGCGGCGCTCTTCTTCTTTACATGGAAGGCTCTGTTCGTCGCCATGTTCTTGTGGTGGGTTTCGGGCAGCCTCGGAATCGGCATGGCCTACCATCGGCTGCTGACGCACCGCGGCTACAAGACTTACAAGTGGGTCGAATATTTTTTGACGGTTTGCGCGACGCTGGCTCTCGAAGGCGGACCGATTTTCTGGGTCGCCACGCACCGCATTCACCACCAATACTCCGATCAGGATGGCGACCCGCATTCGCCCATCGATGGCAAGTGGTGGGCGCACATGGGCTGGATTCTCATGGGGAAGTCGATGCACCATGACACCACCACTCTCGCGCGCTACGTTCCCGACCTGGCAAAAGATAAATTCCACGTCTGGATCACGAAGTATCACTACGTTCCCATGATTGTGCTGGGCGTCATTTTGTTGGCGATCGGCGGAATGCCTTTCCTGATGTGGGGCATCTTCATGCGCACTGTCGTCGGCCTGCACGCCACATGGCTGGTGAATTCGGCGACGCACTCGTGGGGTACGCGCCGTTTTACCACGCGCGATCTGTCGACCAACAGCTGGTGGGTCGCATTGCTTACGTTCGGGGAAGGCTGGCACAACAATCACCACGCGCATCCCACATCAGCGCGGCACGGCCTGACCTGGTATGAGATCGACACCAACTGGTACGGCATTTGGGCGCTGAAGACTCTCGGTCTCGCGTGGGACATCAAAGCTGTGGATCTGGATGAGATTGAGCGGGGAACTGTGGCCGCACCGAATGGCCAGTTGATCTCTGAGCCCTTGGCAGAAGGCGCCGCGGCGGGGGATTAAGCGAGTCCCCGATTCGCAGAATACAAACCCGCCTTTCGGCGGGTTTTCATTTTTCCAGCAACAAGGTCATTGAATCACATGGAACGGCTTGTTGCTTTTCAGGGTGCTGCCATCCCCTGTAACTGTGATGAGCCCACTAGTCGCTCCCGCAGGTACGGTGGTCTCGATTGCGGAGCCCGAGTTCGCGATAATCGTCGCCTCGGTGCCGTTAAAGCTGACGCCAGTCGCGCCAGCTAGGTTCGTGCCAAGGATCGTGACGGATGCACCCACCCTGCCGGAGGCGAGCTGGGTTTCAACGAAGGGTTTCAAACCGATAGAGAAGCTGTAAATCGTGCCGCAGTCATTCGTGCAGCCGTCGATGAAAACCCTTTCCGTGGCACCGTAGAAATCGCCGTTCGTATCCTGGACTAGCCCTAAAGGAACGCTGCCGGGCTCGCGGCAATTGGCATGGAAGCAAAAGCTGTGCAGCGTGGAGAGCGCGCCGCTTGGGGACAGTTTGTAAATTGTCCCCCCGCCCCCGACGCCACTGCAACACGTTGTCCCGTAGAAGTTCCCGTCCGAGGCCTGCAGGGGAGGCGCGGAGGGGTTGGAGCCGTCTGTAGCGTCGAAGCTATACAGCGTTGTAAACGCGCCGTCCGGGGTGATTTTGAATAGAGTGCCGCAGCCGCTGTTGCAGTAGGCCTCGGCGGTCCCCCCGATGTAGGTTGACCCGTAAAGCTCCCCGTTGGTGGCCTGAATCAACGTCCCGGGCTCGTTGCCGTCCGGGCAACCGCTCTGCTGGCAAAAGCTGTAAAGCGTGGTCAGCACGCCGCTGGGGGTAATTTTGAAGACCGTGCCGCATCCATCAGCCGGCGTCGCACAGTTAGTCCCTCCTGAATCAGTTGTCCCGTAAAAGTTCCCGTCGATGGCCTGGATTACGCCGGCGACGGGGTAGTAGCCGTCCTCGCAGCCACCTATGGAGCAGAAACTGTACAGCGTCGTAAGCGTGCCATCTAGCGTGATTTTGAATACGGTGCCGCATCCGCCGGTCGCGACGCAGTTGGCGCCACCATAGGCTGTTGTTCCGTAGAAGTTCCCGTCCGTGGCTCGGATGAGCGCGGTGGGACCGCTGCCGTCGGCGCAATTGTCTTGCGAACAAAAGTTGTAGACTACGGTCAGCACGCCGCTATGCGTGATTTTGTAGATCGTGCCGCAGCCGAGGCCGTTGAGGCATAGACCCGTGGTGGCCCCGCCCGCAAGCACCGTCCCATAGAAGTCGCCGTTGGCCGCTTGGGACGTCGATAATCCGTGTGGACCGTAGCCCTGAGTTTGGTCGAAGCTGTCGAGAGCGGCGAACGTACCGTCGGTGGTGATGCTGAAAACTGTGCCGCAGCCATTGCCGTAGCAAAGGCTCAGGTTCCCGCCTGTGATAGTAGTGCCGTAAAGAACTCCATTGGCGGCTTGAGTCACCCCGTAGGGCTGGTTGCCGTCGGTGAGATCGAAGACGTGCAGCGTGGTGAACGTCTGCGCGCCCGCGGAAATTGCCGCTGCACATATCAGAAGCACGAGGCAGGCTGCTCGTTTCGTCATTGCGGTCCTCCAACGAGAGTCGTGATTGTCCTTCGGGCAGTGACCAGCGTCAAGATGCAGGATTTTGCAGTATGAATTCAGCCCTTGATCACTGAAATCGAGGCTTCATCGGAAACCCTCAAGTCTTCCATGTCGTAATTTCCGCCCGCAAACGCGCTAAAATCACACTGACATGCACATCACCAGCCGCCGCGGAACGATCGTCTTCTTTGTCTCCCTGGGCATCGGCCTGGTTGCATTAGCCATCGCGCTCAACGTCGGATGGATCATCCTCAACTGGCGCGAAGGCGTGCTTTTGTTCTTCGGCATCATTTTCTTCGCCCTCATCATCGCCGGAATGATCGTCAACACCAGCTTTCTCGTGCGCGAACTGCGCCGCAGCGAGCAGCATGACAGTTTCATCAACGCGGTCACCCACGAACTGAAAACGCCGGTGGCCTCCATTCGCCTTCACCTCGAAACCCTGCAGCGACGCACTCTGCCTGAAGCGCAAAAGCAGGAGTTCTACGGCCTGATGCTCAGCGATACGGATCGCTTAACAGCCACGGTCGAGCAGGTGCTGCGCGCGGGCCGCGCGGGCGATAAGAAAGCCGGACGCGACAAATCCGCCGTCGACTTCCGGCAACTCGTTCGCGAATGCATGGACGCCGCCCGCGCCCGCCATCGCCTGTCGGAAGAAACGTTGCATTATGAAGAATCGGCCCGCAACGGTTCAGGCATGCCAGTGCTGGGGAACGCCGAAGATCTCCGGACCGCCGTTTTCAATGTTCTGGATAACGCAATTAAATATTCCGGAGATAATGTTGACGTTCGCGTTCGCCTCGGCACCCCGGATGAAAAACGCATCGTACTGAGCGTTCAGGATCACGGCGTCGGGATTCCAGCCGACGACTTGAAAAGCATCTTCAAGCGTTTTTACCGCGTCAACCGGCGTGCGCTGGCCCACGTAAAAGGAACAGGGCTAGGCTTGTTCATTGTCAAATCGATTGCGCAAAAGCACGGTGGCCGCGTCTCAGCCGAGAGTCCCGGTGAAGGGCAGGGAACGACCATAACGATGGAGTTGCCGAGGTCATCGTCGTGAGGTGCAGCGCATGAGTCGCGTCCTGGTCGTCGAAGACGAAGCTCATCTCGCGCAAGGGTTGCGCTTCAACCTCGAGGCCGAAGGATACTCCGCCGAAATTGCAGGCGACGGAGAATCGGCTACCGAGCGCCTGCTCGAAAAAAAAGATTACTTCGACGTCATCGTGCTCGACATTATGCTTCCCGGCAAAGACGGCTTCAGCGTCGTTTCAGAACTGCGCGCCGCAAGGAATTACGTCCCCGTGCTGATGCTGACCGCTCGCAACCGCCCCGAGGATGTGTTGAAGGGCTTTGCCGCCGGAGCCGACGACTACCTTCCCAAACCCTTCGACTTATCGATTCTGCTGGCGCGTTTGCAGGGATTGCTTCGCCGCAGCCAGTGGATGCGCGGCCACCAGGCAAATCCCGAGCCTGGCGATTCCCTGAGCACATCCCCTCAGAACAACAGCGAAGACTTCGGAACATTCTCCTTCGACGGCAAGACCATCGACTTCGGCACGCTCGAACTGCGAACGCCGGACAACTTAATACATCTGACGCTGATGGAGTCAGAGCTCCTGCGGCATCTGGTGCGCAATGACGGCCGCGTGGTTTCCCGCAAGCAGATTCTCGAAGAAGTCTGGGGCTTGCACGAAGACACCGACACGCGCGCCATCGATAACTTCATCGTGCGGCTGCGGCGCTACATTGAAGACGATCCCGCGCAGCCGAAGCATCTGCTTACGGTGCGAGGCGTGGGATACCGCTTCCTGGCAAATCCCGAGAAGAAAGAATAAATGAGATAGCTTTCGCAAGCCCGGAAAAGCGCACCGGGCCGCTCTTCACTTCCGCTTCAACGCCTCCAGTTCATCCAGCGTGCGCGGCCAATCGGATTTCAGCAGCCGCGACAAGCTTCGATCGGCAAGAACCTTCCCTCCGGTCTGGCAGCGCGCACAATAATCGGTTTCATTGTCGGCATAGCGAATGCGCAGAATTTTCTCGCCGCATCTCGGACACGCCTTCCCATAGCGCCCGTGAACCGCCATTCCGTCGCGAAAAGCCGTAACTTTCTCCGGGAACTTCGTCTCGGCATCTTTCTGAAAACGGTCGACCCATAGTTGCAGAGTCTCGCGCGTTGCCTTGAACAACCGCTCCCACTCCGCTGGTTGCAGCTTGTGTGTAAGAGTGATGGGCGAAAGCTGCGCTGCATGCAGAATCTCATCGGAATAAGCGTTTCCGATGCCGCTGATAATTCGCGGATCGGTAAGCGCTCTCTTCAGCGTTCGATTCTCCGCAGTGAGCGCATCGCGAAATGCATCCAGATCTGAACCGAAAACTTCAATGCCGCCGGGATCGAGCGAACGCAATCCCTCCCCACCGCGAACCACATGAATCGAGGCGCGCCGCTTCGATCCGGCCTCGGTGAGCACAAGCGATCCACTTGGAAAATCGAACGCCGCCAGAGCATTCCGTCCTCCCAGCTTTGCATCCGCCGGTCGCCAGTGCAGCCTGCCGGCGATCATCAGGTGAAGTACCATCCATACTTCGTTTTCGAAACCAAACGCAATACGCTTGCCGATGCGCCGCAACTCGCGCACCGTGCTGCCTTCGACGCTTTCGATCTTCGGTTCGACCGTTCGAACTACGAAAGGGCTGCCAAGGCGCACCCGTTGCAGCGTTTTCCCCACAACGCGCGGCTCCAGCGCCGTGATGTAGGCGGAAATATCGGGAAGTTCGGGCATTGCCTAGGATTCTAAGGCACGAATCATGCTTCATTACTTGAATGGCGGTTTGCGCAGGCCAGATAATCAAGCGTCTCGCCCCGCCGAGTCGGTAAATCGCGGGTATGGATCGCACAAGAAAAGCCCCGGCATTCATCGCCGGGGCTCTCCCATTGGCAGAACTACAGCACTCTAAAACAAATTCCACAAGAACTGGTTGTAAACATCGTGGTGATACTGCACCTCAGGAGCCTTCACAAACGTACCCAACAGCCGCGGACATCGGTCGGCCGCCGCCTGCTTCAAATCGGCATAGCGGCCTTTGACATCTTCGCCGAGAAGTTTTGTCGTCCAAGCGGCCTTGCGGAAGTTCGCCAGTGCATCGTAAATGTTGTCAGGCAGATATCGCTCGGCCTGGCGCAAGTTCTTGATCTTCGAAGTCTCCCCATCGATGCCGCTTTTGAAAATTGCCAGCATCACGAGGTAAGGATTCGCATCCGGCGCCACCGATCGCACTTCCACCCGCATACTCTTCTCGTTGCCGATGGGTATGCGAATCATCGATCCGCGATCGACCGGCGATGCCTTGATCTGATTCGGCGCTTCGAAGTGGGGATCGAGTCGCCGATACGCATTCACGCTGGCATTCAACAGCAGGCAAATATCGTTGCCGTGCGTCAGAATACGATCCAGAAAGGCCCACCCCATCTTGCTGAGTTTCTCTTCCCCCTTGGCGTCCCAAAAAAGGTTCTTGCCGTCTTCGCTGATCGAGACGTTGGTGTGCATGCCGCTGCCGTTGACGCCAACAACAGGCTTGGGCAAAAACGACGCTGTCAATTCCATGTTTGTGGCAACCTGCCGGCAGATCAGCTTGTAAAGCTGAATCTGGTCGGCGGCAGCAACCACCTCACCGTATCCGTAATTGATCTCGAACTGCGACGGCGCAACCTCCGGATGGTCCTTCTCATTCTGAAATCCCATCGCGCGCTGCACTTCCGCGGTCGTGTCGATGAATGTGCGCAGAGGATCGCCCGGCAGCGAATGATAATATCCGCCAGTGTTGACGTATTCGAATTTGCCGGTCTCGTGATAGCGGCGCTCGGCGTCCGGTCCCTGAAACAGAAATCCCTCGATCTCATTTGCCGCATTCAGGGTGTAACCTTTTTTCTTGTGAAGGTCGGCGGCATAATTCTTGAGGACACCGCGAATGTCGGCCGAGTAAGAGCTTCCTCCCTTGTCGATCACTTCGCCGAACACCAGCACCTTGCCCGAGCCGAAAACGTCGCTTGGCGCCCAATAGAAGGCCGACCAGTCGATGCCCAGCCGCAAGTCGCTCTCGCGCTGAGCGGTGAAGCCGCGAATCGATGAGCCGTCAAACGTCAGGTTGTCCCAGCTCTTGATCAGAAATTTCTTATCGTAATCCAGCATGTGCAGCCGGCCTTCAAGATCGCTGAACAGGACGGTCACAGCCTTGATCCGCTTCTCGTCGGTCAGGTATTTCAGGCGTTTTTCCTGAATCTTGCCGATCGGTACCCGGTTTTTGCGCTGCTCCTTCGCCTCCAGATTCAGGTCTTCCAGTTCGTCGTAAGTGAGTGCCAGGAAATTACGCAGTTCAGTAGGCATAAATAGTCTTCGGGCTCCTATTTTAAGTCAGCAAGTTTTGTCGGTGACGCATCGCCACAAGCGCGTGCAGTTGAATTGGCTGGGGGTTTCAACCGAGAAGAATACCGCGAACCTGGGAACCTGGCCAATCGAAAAAGCTGATGAGAAGGATGAAGAGATTTTATTGCTGGATATGCTCGGAAATTGCGTGGAACGGACGGAACGGACATTGGCAGCCCGTCCGACTGCAGCTATTTCCTCTTCGCCCCGTCTTCGGCGATGTACATAATCTCATGCTTAAAGATGAAAAGATTCGGAGCGCCTTCGCGCGTCAAACGCACCATATTCTTGTCATAGTACTCAATCCAACCGGTCACGAGCTGTCCATCCATGAGCTTGACGCTGACCTGCTTCTGCTTCTCGCCAATTAATTTCAAGAAAGCGGCTTCTTCCGAAGTTTCCTCAGGAGGAGGCGTGCGGCCATGTTTTCCAGCCTTGGGATTTCCTTGCGTGCGGAACGGCATGTCCACATTGTACAAGAGCAGCGGAGAGACTTCGCAACATCGGCAAAGTTCGCCCTGCCAAATCGCGTCGGCTGCTAGAAGCTGATGCGCAATCCGAATTCGAACGTGCGCGGTGTTCCCATCGCGAATGTACCCGACTGAAAGTTCGCGCGGTAAGGCGCAAGGCTCGGCGATCCCGATGCGATGCCGCCTACCGCCGTCGGCGCCAGCAAGCCATCCTGCCCGGGAATCAGCGAAGGATTGGGTAAATTGCCCGGAAGGTACGCATTCCAGAAATTGAAAATGTTGAACACGGTGGCGCTCGGCTCGATGGTTACGCGATCCTTGTAGTTAAACGGCCAATAAAGTTTCACATCCATCGACTTCAACCATGGGATACCCACAAAGCTGGGAGCAACCGATCCGACGGTGGGCATCACCCAGCCCAGGGCGGCCATATCCGTGGGCGTCATGACCGGTGGGCCGGAAATTATTCCCGGACAAGCAAACGGATTGGCCGGAGCAGTATTCGCCACAAGGCACGCGCCCGCCGGAGTGAGAGTTCCAGCGTAAGTGTGGTTGTACGTGTTCAGCGCCGTTTGTAGCGTATAGATATTGCTGCCACGCTCCACCTGGCCGAGCTGAGTCCCGGGCAAAGGTTCGGGAGATCCATTCGCCGGCAATCCTGCTCCCAGCCAGTCAGTCGCAAAAATCTCGCCAGCATTCGTCAGCTCCGGCAGCAACAAATTCTGTGCCAAAGGGCTGTAAAAATGCCCGACAATGCTGAGTTTCGTATACCAGGGCAAATCGAGTGTGCTGGCGAACGAAATCTGGTGTTTGCGGTCGAGCGCATTCGGGCCGAAAAACCGCCCAGGATTGTCGTTATCGAGCGCCAGGTTAATCGCATCCTGATCCTGGACCTCACTCTTGAATTTGGAGTATGTATAGGCAAGTTGAATGTCGGCGGCCTTCACTCCACGCACCGGCTTGCCTAGGTGATGCACCAGCTTCGCCTGATAACCGCTGTATAGTGAGCGCCCATCCGGAAAGAGCATGTCCACGCCCCCAACCGCTCCCGTGCTGCCGGTGATCGGGTTCGTCCCGGGAAATGCGCAATAGGAGCAAGGTCCGCCGCCCGCAGTTTGCAGATTGGAATCGAGCCCGGCCGCTGAGTATGCCGCTTGAGCGCCTGCCTGCCCCAGGGCGGCCACCATGCACGTAGCCTCGCCAAAACCCGCCGGACATCCGTGCGCGGTCTGTGCGGCGTCACGGGCCGCCAGCGCGTTGGCCTCGTTGAAACTGCGTGCCGCTCCGCTGTGGTTAATATCCTGACCAATCAAAAAGTGTTCGCCGATGTCGCGAACGTAATTCAGGCTGAGCCTCGTGGTCGTCCCGATCGCTTTCTCGATTCCAATGTTCACATCCCACGAGCGCGGCGTGCGGTAGCCGGGATAGAGAAGGTCATAGCCGCGGTTGTTGAGTGCAGTCAACGCGGTTCCTACAAAATTCTGGTTGGCGCCGCCCGCGGCGGCTCCAGTCGCCGCCTGATAAGCACTGCTTAGCGCCAAAATCTCTGGAGCAACAGCGGAGATCGTGCCTCCGCAGAACGACGGCAGCGCCTGCGGTCCGGTTGCGGTGTTCACCACGGTGGCTGCACCTCCGGCAATCGAAGTGGCTCCCGCCAGATTCGTCGGCCAGGGAAACGGAGAAGGTGATCCCCCGGAACAAATCTCCGGGGTCGACAAGAAACTGCCTTGAGACAGCCGTGCTGGAGTATCGTAAGCAAGATTATTCAGAAGGGGATCGGCCCAAACCAATCCTCCGCCAAGATGAATCACTGTTGTACCGGTGCCGCCAACGTTCCACGCGAGGCCGGCTTGCGGCGCAAAATTCGAAGCCGGATTGCGAATCTTATCCCCGTAGCTGGCTCCCCACTGATTGAGCAACGGCTGTGGGCCTAGATTGCTGTCAGTCAGCGCCGAATCGTGCAGATACTGCACGCCATAGGTCAAAGTCACGTTCGGCTCGAGCTTGAATGAATCTCCGCCATAGATTTGCAAACGGTTGTTGGGGCCGAGGCCTCCGCCGGGCAGGCCAAGTGCGGAGTGCGGGGTGGAGAATCCAACGCCGTTCCCAAGCGTCACATTATCGGCGGGATAAGCCGTCGGATTCGATGCAGTCAATCCCGCGAACGAAGTAGTTCCAACCTGCGGATACACGGCGAGATCGGCCATGCGCGCGCCATCGATCCGGTTGAAGGTAAATCCGTAGCGGAAAATGTGGTTATGAAATACCCGCTCCCCGTCGTATCGTCCCAGCTTGTCCGATTGGATTTCCCGCTGCGGCCCCAGCCAGCTCGGCCCGCCGCAATATCCCCCGCCGTCGCTCAAAACGCAATTGCCACCAATCGACGCTGCGATATTAATACCCAACCCAGGAATCGGATTGTCGATGCCGCTCAGCGTACCCGTCGCATCGGCAACTGAACTGCGGCTTTTCAGATATTCCACCCGAACACTATGCGCATATGCTCCCGTGTTAAAATCAACGCCCAATGAGTTGGTCAGAGTATTGTTCGCAGTGCTCAAGCGCTGCACCGAACTCGCCGCTCCAAACGGGCGCACATCCGTATCCTGAAAAAAGTTCAGCCGGTAGAAAGCCCGCGTGCTGCCCCGCATCTTCCAGTCAACGCGTTCATCGGTATCGAAGTCGCGGTAAGGTTCGCGCAACGATGCGAAAAGCCCATCGAACGGAAAGGCGAACGGCTCCGGCGCGGTGAGATCCTGTTTGGCACGCTCCGCATCGGCAAACCAGAACACCCTGTCTTTTATAATCGCCCCACCCGCATGTCCTCCGAACAACTCGCGAGAGAAAGATTGGGGCGCTGAACCCGGCAGCGAAGCTGCGCCCTCGTCGCCGCGAAAGAATCCAAGAACTTCTCCGTGAATCTGATCGCTGCCCGACCGGCTAATCATGTTCACCGCGCCTGAATCGGTCGGCGGAGTCGATAGATCGAGCAGCGAACGCGAAACCTGAAACTCCCGTACCGCTCCTGCGGGAATATTCTGTGTAACGCCCCCGACGACCTCGTCGTTGACGTCGACTCCATCCACCGAAATTCTCGGATTGCTGCCGTAGTGGCTCAACAACGAGATCGACGAAACTCCGTTTTTAGTCGCATCCAAAACTCCGCCATCCTGTATCTGCACAGACGGGTCAAGCTGCGCGAAGTCAAATAGGTTTTGCGCATTAATCGGCAGCCGGTGCATAGGATCCTCGGCAATCACATTTTGTACCGAGGCTTGCGTAACGTTGACCGAAGTTCCGCCGATTAAGTCGACCACCGGGCCTTCCGGCCCCACCTGCATCCTGATGTTTGCCGTGGTCGTATTCCCGACGTGAACCCCAAAGGTTAAATGTGCAGGATTGAATCCCTTGGCCTCGATGCGCACCGAATAGTCGCCAGGCTGAATGAGACCCGACGAATACCATCCAGCCTTCGACGAAATCACGTGGATCACAGCCGTCGTGGCCTTGTTCGTGATATCGATCTTCGAGCCGGCGACTGGGTTTCCTTTCGGATCCTCGACCACCCCCGCAATGTTGCCGGTGCCAATCGTTTGAGCGGGCAGAAAGGCGGGCACGAGAAGCGACATTGCAACCAGGGCGAAGAGAGCGATAGCGCGAATGCCATGAGCGATCTTGAAATCCAAAGTTGCGAACCTCTGACTCAAAATGTTCACAAGGCCTTTCTTAGTTGAGAACGCAGATCGACAATGTCACGTCGATCCCGATCGTGCTTTGACGGAAGTTCTGAGGATATCAAACCCATGCACATTCTTTCTCGGCTCCGGCGAGGTTTCTTTGGGATCAAGAAAACAACGCGGTGAATTCAGACCGTTGGTTCGCCTCTGATTTAGAAATCTGACTTGGTTGTGTAGTAGCCGATCCGGTGCCGCGCGTGATATGACGATGCCGGGTCGACCCCGCTCACTTGAACCTGAAGACGGCGAAACTGCGAATTCGTCGTGTGTTGCGATGGGTAGTAGGCCAGCAGATACTGTGTACGCAGTTCATCGCTGATCTGCCGGAACGCGTCATCGAGTTGCGACATCGAAGTCGCGTAATAATACTTGCCCCCGGTGTCTTCCGAGAGTTGGATGAGCGCGTGCTCGCCTCCGGTTTCACGGCCGGCGCTATTTTCTATTGGCACCACGATGATGCTATACACCAGCGCTTCCGCTTCTTCTGCGGCTCGCGCCGCCTCTTTGTAATCGACCTTGCTGACCGTATCGCCGCCATCGGTGATCAACACCAGCACCTTGCGTCCCTGCCGCCGGTCGAGCGAGCGCGAGGCCAGGTAGACCGCGTCGTAGAGCGCCGTCGCCGCTCCGAGCCGAACGTGATCGATCCCCTCCTCGATCCGCCTGAGATCTGCTGTATATGGCGACTGCGATACCGCCTCGCTGAAACTGAATACCGAGAGCGCATCCACCGGCCGCACGATCGTGCGGGCGAAGCGCTTTGCCGAAGCCTGCTCCAGCGGCAGGTCGTGACGCGTACTGAGGCTCGTATCAACCGCCAGCGCGATCGAGAGCGGCAGCGCCGACTCCTTGTCGAATACCGAAATTACCTGGGCCTGGCCGTCCTCGAGCACGGTAAAGTTATTTTTCTTCAAGCCGGCGACCGGCGCTCCATGGGCATCCGTCACGGTGACGTAAACGTTCACCAGTTTGACGTCGACTTTAAGGGTCGTTTCCGGACGATTCTGCGATGGCGCCTGCTGCGCCAGCAACGCCTGGCCTGCCAGCGGCAGCAATAGGAGGGCAATAAATTTTCTCATTCGCTGAGAAGAAGTATAACTTCACAAGTCGGACCGCGCGGCGCGCTCACCGAGTCTGGTGCGCAATCTCTCGGCAAGCACTCCGGTCCGCTCACTTAGATGCGCGGTCCCGATTGGGGCTGCCTGCTGCTCGCGGAATTTCGGCGGGAAAAGCTTCGCCGTCAGCCCATACCGCGCCATCCTCGAAATATTCCTTCTTCCAGATGGGAACCGTGCGTTTGAGGGTATCGATTAGCCAGCGGCATGCGTCGAAAGCCGCCGCGCGATGAGCGGACGCAACCACGATCAGGACGCTGGTGTCGCCGATCTGTAAGTGTCCCAGCCGGTGCACCAAAGCAACATCGCGGATCTGAAATTGTTTCAGTGACTGCTGCGCCAGCGATTCCATCTGCCCCAGCGCCATCTCTTCGTAGGCTTCATAGTCGAGATAAAGTGTCTTGCGCCCCCGCGTCTGGTTGCGGACCACGCCCTCGAAGACCGCCGCAGCCCCATCCTCCGGGCGCTTAATCTTCTCAAGAACACTCTTGGTGTCGATCGGATCGCGCACAATCGAAGCGCAGCGGCGTTCGTCCCTGTCTTCCAGGCCGCCGCTCACCGGTGGCAAGAGCGCAACTTGGTCTCCCGGCTTCAATTGAGTTTCGGGTCCTGCATACTCCTGATTCACGGCCATTGCCAGAGAAGGCATAGCTTTTCTCAACTCCGGCGCACTCGACGCACAAAACTCCAGCAGATCGCCGAGCGAGGCTCCTTCCGGTAACTCCACAGAGTCGCTGGATTTACCGGCGGCGTCCTTCAGCATGCCGAAAAAGAGAACTTGCACCCGCATTGGATCAACGCAAGTGTAGCGCGATCGGCGTCCTACGCGAAGAAGCTTCGCCAATTTAGGAATGAGCCGACAAAGGGAAACCCCACCTTTGCGCGAGCAAAGGTGGGGCAATGGGTCTCAGCAGTTCCCTTACGAATGCCAGCCCACAACCTTATCCTGCGCTACTACCGGTTGCTGAACCGCCGGCACCGCCGGATGCTCGGGCTTGGTTTCTTTCGGCTGCGGCAGAATGGTTTTTGCAGCAAACGATTCCGCCACTTCCGGCAGCGAGACGCGCAACGCTTCGCCAATTGTCTTGACGTAATGGATGGTCACGTTCTCCAATTGCTCGGGCGTCAGATCCTCCTCCACGTTCATTTTGTTTTCCGCCGGCAGAATGATCGTCGTTACACCGGCGCGCTTGGCAGCAAGCACTTTCTCCTTGATGCCGCCCACCGGAAGCACATTCCCGCTCAGCGTAATCTCACCAGTCATCGCGGTCAGCGGACGCACATGCGTGCCCGACAGCAACGACACCAGCGTGGTCGCCATGGTCACACCCGCCGACGGACCATCCTTCGGAATCGCTCCCGCCGGCACGTGCATGTGAATGTCGTGATCGGAGAAGAAGTCTTCCGGAATCCCGAGATACGTCGCGTTCGAACGCACCCAGGTTAACGCTGCCTGCATCGACTCCTGCATCACCTGGCCGATCTGGCCGGTCATGGTGAACCCGCCTTTGCCTTTCATGGCGTTGGCTTCGACAAACAGAACGTCGCCGCCCGATGGAGTCCAAGCCAGCCCGACCGCCACTCCCGGCCGTTCGGTCCGCTCCTCGATCTCGCCTTCGACGCGGATCTTGATGCCCCCCAGAAACTCCTGAATGATTTCCTGAGTGACCACCAGTTTCTCGGTCTTGCCCTCAGCGAGCCTTCGCGCCTGCTTGCGGCAGATTGTTCCAATCGTCCGCTCCAGGCTGCGCACGCCGGCTTCCCGCGTGTAATGACGAATCACATAACGCAGGGCCGCTTCCGGAAATTCGATCTGATCGGCGGTGATACCGTTCTCTTCAATCTGCCGCGGAACCAGATACCGGTTCGCAATGTGCAGCTTTTCTTCCTCGCTGTAACCTTGCAGTTCGATGATTTCCATGCGATCACGCAAAGGCTCGGCAATCGGATCGAGCATGTTCGCGGTCGTAATGAAGAGCACCTTCGACAGATCGAACGTCACGTCGAGGTAGTTGTCGCGGAACGTCGAGTTCTGCTCGGGATCGAGAGCTTCCAGCAACGCCGAAGCCGGATCGCCACGAAAGTCGCGCCCGACTTTGTCGATTTCGTCGAGCATGAAGACCGGATCTTTCGTCTCCGCCCGCCGAATTCCCTGAATAATTTGGCCCGGCAAGGCCCCGATATAAGTGCGTCGGTGCCCGCGAATTTCTGCCTCATCGTGCACGCCCCCCAAAGACAGCCGCACAAACTTCCGCCCCAAAGCCCGCGCAATCGACTTCCCTAAAGAAGTCTTGCCCACGCCCGGAGGTCCGACAAAGCAAAGAATCGGTCCCTTCATATTCGGCTTCAATCGCCGCACAGAAAGATAATCGAGAATGCGGTCTTTCACTTTTTCCAGATCGTAGTGGTCCGCATCCAGAATTTCCTTCGCCTTCGGAATCTCAATTTCTTGCCCCGACGTCTTTGCCCACGGCAGCACGGCCAGCCACTCTACATAGTTCCGCGTCAGCGAATAATCCGCCGCCATCGGAGACATGCGCGAAAGCCGCCCCAATTCCTTCAGCGCTTCCTTCTTCACTTCATCGGGCATGCCCGCATCGTCGATCTTCTTTTTCAAGTCATCGACGTCGCGCGCCCCTTCATCCTGCTCACCCAATTCTTTCTGGATGGCTTTCATCTGCTCGCGCAGGTAATATTCGCGCTGCGTCTGCTGCACCCGGTCCTGCACTTCGCTCTGAATCTTATTGCGCAGTTGCTGAACTTCCAGCTCTTTCGCCAGATGCTGGTTGATCTTCTCCAACCGCACCCGTATATCGAGCGTCTCCAGCGTGTCTTGCTTATCCGGCGTTGAAAGCGACGGTAACGATGACGCGATGAAATCCACCAGCCGCCCCGGCTCGTCAATATTCATAGCGACGGTCGAAAGCTCGTCCGACAAAGTCGGCGAACCAGCCACAATTTGCTGAAACAGCGTCAACACGTTGCGCTGTAATGCTTCAATTTCCGAACTGGTCGGCGGAACTGGTTCCGCAATTGGTGCCACCTTGGCGCGCATAAACGGCGCAAGCTGGGTGAACTCCCCCAAACGCACCCGCTCCAGGCCTTCGGCAAAGACAAACAGGCTCTGATTCGGCATCTTCACGACTTTGTGAACGATTGCCGATGTGCCGACGGTATAAAGATCGCTGGGCTGCGGACTATCGACGCGCGCTTCGCGCTGCGCCACCACTACAATTGTCTTATCTTCCCCGAGCGAATTGATCAGCTGAACCGAACTCTCCCGCCCCACAGTCAGGGGCAGAACGGCGTGCGGAAACAAAACTGTGTCCCGCACCGGAAGCACGGGCAGCGCCCGTACGTCGTTGGTTTCTCTCTGCTTAGGAACTTGCTCGGAAAGCGGTTGTTGCGTCATTGGCTCTCCTTGAGTGTAACTCACTCAAGCTTAGATGAGATTGATTTGGAAAGGTTTCAACCCTCCCGCCCCCTACGGCCGAATTTGTATTCTATCGGCAATTTCAAGCGTGGCAATGATGCCCAAGGTACCGGGGCTATTGCGGAGGGGATTGTTGCAAATCCCGGGGGCCAAGCCCCCCGCCCCTCTGGGCGACTACGGATAAAACCTTATCAACCACCCACCTGCCGGGGTCATCGGACTACACGGCTTTCGTCCGATTTCCAAATTTTTTCGTAGGTCAAGAGGTCATTGCATGTTTCAAAGTATCGGAATGCTCACCCTCCTTGGGTTCTGCGCCAGCACGGTTCTGGCGTCCGCTCAGGCCACTTCTTCGCAAACTGATCAATCGGTACAAAGTAGCTCTTCGCCTGTGGCATTCGTCTATGTCCTGAGTGGTCCCCCTGACGGAAAAAATCAGATCTACGGTTTTGCCACCGCGGCCGACGGCTCGCTCTCCCCAATTTCAGGAACGCCGTTCTCGACCGCAGTCAGTGACATCGTGGTGAACAGCGCATGGCTCTTCGGAACGGATGGCGTGAATCTCGACTCCTTCTCGATCGCCGCCAACGGCTCATTGAAACAGGTCGACACCCTAGAGGTCGAGCCTGACGGTGGCCTGGGATCTCTGTTCCTCGATCACACTGGAACCTCGCTTTATGCCGACTACTACACCACCAACAACGAGGAGCTGGCCTACAGCATCGACAACTCAACAGGCAAGCTCACTTATCTCGACAATATTATGGCCGGGCCGGGCTTCGGCTACGTGGAGAGCTTCGTCGGGGATAACGAGTACGCCTACGAATCGACCTGCTATCACTTCGGGCCGACGATTTATGGAATCCAGCGGAGCAGTGATGGCGCGGTCACAATGTTAAACCCAAATCAGGTTTATCCGATTCCCCCTTCCGGCGACTTTTACTGCCCGTGGTCGGCAGCAGCCGATCCCACGAATCACCTCGTAATCGCGGTGCAGTTGTTAGACGGCAATTTCACCGCCCTGGGGCCGTATCAACTGGCCACTTACACCGTCGACAGCACCGGCCAGCTGAGCACCGCGAGCACATTTGAGAATATGCCGGCCACGCAAGCGGGCGGAGCTAAGGGAAGCGAAACGAGCTACGTCACGACCTATGCGATGTCTCCGTCGGGCCAACTCCTGGCGGTTGCGGGCACTTCGGGCTTGCAGCTCTTTCACGTCGACGGCGCAAATCCGATCACGAAATATACGGGGCTGCTGATCTCCGATGAAGAAGTGGACCAGGTGTTCTGGGACAACTCCAACCACCTCTATGCTACAGGCGATACCGCTGGAAAGCTCTGGGTGTTTACCGTGACTGAAACAAGTGTGACGGAGGCTCCGGGATCTCCACATAACATGACGTATCCCGCAGGCATAATTGTTTTGCCGAAGTAACGCCGTGGCTGAGATCCAGTTTTCAGCGGACGGCGTCCAATCGGCCGGGGGGAAGGCAGAAGGCGAGGCCATTTTCAGCTAATAGCGTAATCGCCCCTGCTTCCTCCTCACTTCTCGGTCGCCATCCCTAGATTCTTTCGCAGTTGCTCCATTTCACTTCTAGTAAGAGTTCCGTCGTGATCGGCATCCGCCTTGTCGAACTGGGCTTCCATGTAGGCCGTGAATTCCTGCTTGGAGACTGTTCCATCGCTATCCTTATCCATTGCGGCGACCCATAGCTTCGCTCCAGATGCATTGCCGGAGCCGCTTTGCCCAGAGGCAATCGCGATGTCTGCAATTGTTCCTATCAGCAATACAGCAACGATTGTCCACGCCAACATCCGATTCGTTTTCATAGTGCCTCCAGGGGAGAAATTGGTTGGTCGCGATCATCTTACATCGCAGCGGCAACTCTCATTGTTGCTTGAGCAGGGTCGGGGGCGGAGAAAGCAGAGCCTTGGACTACATACGTTCGCGGCGAAGTGGCGGGTGGCCTATCCTTTTTAGCTCGATGCCTAACCCGGGGCGATTGCGCGTGTGGGGTCCGGTCAGTCCTTCCCGGCATTATCAAAATCGGGACTGCCCCAGCTTTCGTGTTTTCGAAGGCCCGGCGCCACGAACATGCCCTGGGCGACGAGGAACTTAAAAGACCGACATACTCAAGCCGCCGGATAAATCCCCAGCACCTTGACGAACTCGGCCACTTCGCGCAGGTGACGCAGCGCATTGAGGGCAGCTTCATCGTCGCCGCGCAGAAAGTCGACATAGAAGACGTACTCCCACGGACTGCCGCGCAGCGGCCGCGATTCGATCTTGCTCAAGCTGATCTCGCGCAGCGCAAACACGCTCAGCGACTTGAACAGCGCCCCCGGCACGTTCCTCACTTTGAAAGCAATCGAAGTCTTATTCGCGCCTTGAGGAATCAGCTTTCTATATCGCAATGCAAAATCATCGCCGGCATTTTTTCGGTTCGGCGCTTTTCCTCCCGATGCCCAAGCTTTCGGCAGTTTGCGGATCAGAAAAAAGCGGGTGAAATTGCGTTTGTCGTCTTCAATGCCAGCCTGCAGAATCTTGCCGGAATATTCGCGAGCCGCATGATGGCCCGCAATCGCCGCCGCATCCGGCAAAGCTTTGCCGATGACATGCTTCACGCTCCCCGCAGTGTCATAGAAAGGAACCGCTTCGATGTGCCGATGTTTGCGGAAGAAGTCGCGGCATTGATCAAGCGCGACCGGATGCGAGAACACGCGCCGAACCCGTCTCAACGTCATTCCGGGAGCAACAATCAGGTTGTGCACAATGCGCAACCGGAATTCCCCCTGGATGAACACATCGCGAGCGACCAGAAGATCCGCATGTTCCGCCACAGTTCCAGCCAGCGAGTTCTCGATGGGAATCACCGCAGCGGAAACCGAGCCGCGATCTACGAAGTCAAAGACCTCAACCGACCGGGGGCAAGGCACAATCTTGCAGCGTGGAATCATCCGCTCCGCCGCTTCATGGCTGAACGAGCCAAGCTCCCCCTGAATCGCGACCCGCATCTGCCTGTCACTGGACGAAGCTTTCATGAGAAGGCAAGTTATCCAAAACCCGGGTGCAGGCGCAACTCTTTCTTCCTCTTGGCAGCATGTCAGCCGCTCGCGAAGTCTTTCTCGAGGACCAGAGCATCCACGCCGTTCGCGTAATAGCGGGGAAAAGTGCGCACAATGTTGTAACCATGACGCTCGTAAAAGGAGAGAGCCGAGACGTTATCGACCGCAGTTTCCAATTCGGCCGCGAGACAACCACCGGATCGCAAACGCTGCTCAGCGGCATCCAGCAGCAACGATCCAACTCCGTGTCGTCGCGCAGGAGTAAGTACATCGATTGTAATGATGTGACCGGTAGCTCGGTGGTGCGATTCGGCCACGATAAATCCGACAGTGTCGCGGCCATTATGCTCCACCGAATCGTTCGACCGTCTTGTCGTACGTCGCTTGTTTGTGCCTACGTCCACACTCTCGGCGACGAGCGCGAACGATCCGGCGCGGCGCATATAAGTGCGGAGTTCGGTGCGCGAATAAGAAATGCCGGGAGGAAAACAGGCCTGGTCAATGCTCCAAAGGGTCTCAAAATCGCTGGGCCGAAAATCACGAACTTGGAAAGCCTTAATAGTACGAGGCACGCGCCATTGTAACGGCTACAGACAGCACCTGAGGACGAAGCAGCCAGAAATTCCTGACGGCCTCTTTGCGCACCGGGTCTGCAGGGTTCCGGTTTTCCACAGTCGAGACTGATCCCAATCGAGAAGATCGGCAGAGAAGTAGACCAATGGCTCTTGCGCGGTCCGCAACCTCGGACGTACGATAAGCATCAGAGGAAGCGTTGTGGGACGTCTTCTGCTCATCGACGTCGTTGGCTCAGTCGCCATCCTGGGGCTGTGGTACTTCATTTTCTCCACTTACAACCGCAAAAAAGGTGCTGCCGCCTTGCGCTGGGTGCAGAAAGCGTGCGCCGATAAGGGCAAGATTCTGGAATCGTGCTGGATTGGCAGCTCCCGGATGCAGGCGCGGCTCCATTTTCCCTCGCATGGTTTCGAAAATGCTCGGGTAATTGTGAAGTTCCGACCGCGGCCCTTGCCTGTGCAATGGCTGATCAGTTGCTATCATCGACAGAAAGAAACTCTTACATTTGAGGCGGATCTGGGCGGATCTCCCACCTTTTGTTTAGAGGTGGTCCGGCATCGCTGGAGCGCCCATAATCGCGGAATTTCCTCCCGCCGCGAAGGCCGCGAATGGGAAGTTTACGAGCCGGGCCCCATTATTCTGACCACGCGAACCCACTGGAAACAGGATCCCACGGCCGAATTAAACGCATTGATGTCTGCGCGCCGCCAGGACATTCTTCAGATACGCTTCCGCCCCGAGTCTCCCCAATTCTCCGCCACTGTTCATCTGGAGGCGCTGTCCGATCCAAATACCGCTGTAGGTTTTGTGAGCGCTTTGCGAGAGATCGCGGCTGGAGCGTCGGCGCACCAGCAATAGATCGAGCGTCTTCCTATAAAATCTTCACGTAGAATCTAGAATTCCTTTCAGAGGCCCAGACTGACACCGAAGCAGGCGCCACAAGAATTCGACAGCTTTCTTCCTGCAATGTCGTCCATTGCTCGCGAAGCCGGAAGTCTGTTGATGGAGCATTTCCGCGAGCACGTAAAGATCGAATACAAGGGCGACGCCGATCTGGTTACGGTCGCTGACCGCGCTTCGGAGAAGCTGATTCGTGAACGCATCAGCCAGCGATGGCCTGATCACGACGTGTTAGGCGAAGAACAAGGTTTAAATGATCGAGGCAGCGAATATCGCTGGTATGTCGATCCACTGGACGGAACCACAAACTTCGCCCACAGTTATCCGGTCTTCTGTGTCTCGATGGCGTTGGAGCGGCGAATGGCGGGGCAACCGGCGCGCCGCATCGCCGCCGTCATCTACGATCCCACGCGCGATGAATTATTTTCCGCTGAACCGGGCAAAGGCGCGCACCTCAACGGTGAGAGGATTCGAGTCTCAAAGACGCCTGTGCTGAAGGAGAGCTTGGTGGCAACTGGCTTTCCCAGCCACAAGCGGCACAAAAATCCAAATATTCATTTTTATCACCAGATCACCCTTCGCACCCACGGTGTGCGGCGTGCCGGCTCGGCGGCGCTGGATTTATGCAATGTAGCCGCGGGCCGCTTCGATGGATTCTGGGAATTCAATTTGAATCCGTGGGATACGGCGGCGGGCGTTCTGATCGTCGATGAAGCCGGCGGCAAAATTACGCGCTTCGACGGGTCGCCATTTCAGCTTGATAGCCGCGAAACGCTGGCCTCCAACGGTGTTATTCACGAGGCTCTGTTGCGAGAGTTCGCCGATATCTTTGCAGGGCGCGGATTGGAGGCTTTGCCTGATCCGCGCGAATACAAGAGCTGACGTTTAGTGTTTTCGCTCTTTGTGATAATGAAGATCACGGAGAGACACCGAGATATAGAGGCCTAATCCCGATGAATTGTAGTACAGTTTGCCGAGCCTGGTTTCTCTGCGTGGTCGCCGCGATAACGCCTGCCTTCGCCGCGTCCGGAACGGCTTCGCGGTCGGCGCCCGACGCCGCCTACCAGCAGTCTTACGAGAAGTGGAAATCCGAAATCGTTGACGACCTGAAGCAAAACTGGCTGCCCCTGGCCGGTCTTTACTGGCTCAAGTCAGGAGCGAACACTTTCGGTTCGGCTGCCGATAATGCCATCGTTTTTCCAAAGGGTCCGGCGCACGCTGGGGAGTTCGATCTTGACGGAAAAGAGGTCAGCATCAAGCCGTCGGCCGACGCGCATGTCATGGTCGCGGGAAAACCGCTGGCCGCGACGAAGGTAGAGACCGATGCTTCTGAGCGTCGCACGGTGATGGAAATGGGCAGCCTGCGTTTTCACGCCATCGTCCGCGGCGAGCGGGTTGGGATTCGATTGAAGGATCTCGAGAGCCCGGCCATCGGCAACTTTAAAGGCCTGATATTTTTCCCGCTCGATTTGAACTATCGCGTAACCGGAACCTGGGTGCCGTCAGACGGGAAGAAGACCGTCGATGTGCCAAATGTTTTGGGCGATATCACCCCAGTGCCGGTGGCTGGAACTGTCGTCTTCAAAATCAACGGCGAAGAGCAAAGACTAACGGCGCTGGGCGGAGATCCATCCAAAGGCCTGTCGTTTGTCTTCAACGATCTGACCGCGAAGACCGACACCTATCCCGGCGGGCGATTTCTGGAGACCGGCGCCGTAACCAATGGCGCTGTGGTGATCGATTTTAATCGCGCCTACAATCCACCTTGCGCTGTTACTCCCTATGCCACATGCCCGCTGGCGCCAAAAGAAAATCGGCTGACTGTGGCGATCCCGGCTGGAGAAAAGTTTGACAAGGCCGCGCACGCCCATCACTAGCGCCACTTCTTCTTTGGAACCGTTCATCGAATCGCCAGGCCGCGTTACAATAAACAGGGCTTCGCGCCGGGGTTCGCATCCGCTAACGGCGTCCCTTCATTTCGGCATCGAATGGGTTTAATGTGATCAACTCTCTTTTGGAACGCAAAATCGAAAAACGTCCTGACCGCGTCCTTTTGCAGGGACGCATTCTTTTTCTCACCGAAGATCCCGAACTGATTAAGCGGCAGCTTGCCGGCGAAGACCTGCCGTGGGATACGAAGAATCCCGCGAACAATCCCAAACTGCGCGATGACATTTCGACAGACGAGATTACGCCCGCGCATTACTGTTTTTATTTCGATGAGACGCTGGGAGAGATTCCGTATCTTGGCCTGAAGTGCGGCAGCGCGACTCCGATTGGCCGCGGCGAGGTGAAGCGTGGCGGGTTCGTATGCGCGGTGAGTGGCAAGCGGCGCGGCAAAGGCTCAAGCCGCGAGCAATCTCCTTATGCGGAGATGTGCGCCGGTATCAAGGTCGTGATCGCGGAGAATATCGAGCGCATCTACAAGCAGAATTGCCAGAACCTGGGTGTGCTGACCTCGACTGATTTTTCGCTGATCGACAAAATTCGCGCGTGCGAAGAGATTGCGTTAAGCGAGTTTACGAAAGGGGAGGATGAGATTACCCGGCAGGTCATCGAATACGGAGGGTTGTTTCCGTTCAACGTGGCGAGGATGCAGGGGAAAGTTTTTCTGCCACCGATTCAAACTTCCAACCGTCCGATGACGATTGCCGAGAAGATTTTTGCCCGGCACATGATTAATGAGAAAGGCGAGGCTGGCGTGTCGCCAGTGAAACCCGGCGACAGTGGCTTTGCCAAGGCCGACCTGCGCTTCAGTCATGAATACGTCACGCCGATGGCGGCGATTTTCTTCGAGCGCTACGTTGGCAAAGACGCCAGGGTGAACGACGCTTCGAGCATTATCTTCTTCCGCGACCATCTTACCTTTCTCGATGAAGTTATCTCCGAAGAAAAAAAGAAGCTGGGCCTGCTGGATTTGGCGACGCAGCTCAAGATCAAGCAGCAGGACTTCGCGGCGAAGCAGGGAATCAAGTTGCACGGCGAACTAAAAGACCGCAAAGGTTCGGAAGGCATTTGCCACTCGATTGTGCTTGAAAGCTACGCCCTCCCGGGGCAGTTGAACATCGGCTCGGACTCGCACACTCCGCACGTGGGTGCGATTGGATGCGTGGCCTTTGGCATTGGCACCACCGACGTATTCAACGGCTGGATTACAAAAGATGTGCGCGTGAAAGTGCCGGAGTCAGTGCGAATTATCATTCGCGGCAAGAAGCACGAGAATGTGACGGCGAAAGATTTCATTCTGAAGATTCTGAGCCTCGATTATGTGCGCAGCGGAAAGGCGCTGGCCAAGGTGATGGAATATGCGGGCGAGGCGATCGAAGAGTTGAGCGTCGACGAGCGCGCGACCATGACCAACATGGCGGCAGAGATCGGCGGGTTTACCGGGATCGTCGCGCCAGATAAGAAGGCGGTAGAGTTCCTGGTCGAGCGGCGAGGCATGGATCGGAAGAAAGCAGAATCGATGATCGAAGGCCTTTACAGCGACCCCGGGGCAGAATACGCCCATGTGATCGAATTGGATGCGGCCGGGATTACACCGATGGTGGCGACTCCTGGCGACCCCGGAAACGGCAAATATGTTCGTGAGCTGAATACGCCGGTGCCGGTTGAGATCGCCTACGGTGGCACCTGCACCGCCGGCAAGAATGAAGACATGGATATGTACGCTGCCGTGCTCGCCGACGCTCTCAAGCATGGCAAGCGCGTCGCCGATGCGACGAAGTTTTACATTCAGTTCGGCTCGCAGGAGACGCGTGATTATTGCCTGCGGAAAGGCTATTTGGAGATTTTTCAAAAAGCCGGTGCGCATGTGATTGAGCCGAGTTGCGGAGCCTGCATCAACGCCGGACCTGGCGTTTCGACCCGGCCAGATCAGGTCGTGATCAGCGCGCAGAACCGCAACTTTCCTGGACGGAGCGGTCCGGGACAAATGTATCTGGCATCTCCGCTCACGGTCGCGGCGAGCGCTGTGGCGGGTTACATTGTGGAGTATGAGCCCAGCGAGAAACGAGAACTCGTCGGTGCCTAACCGTCGCCGAGATTTTGCCGGGGTCCGCGGCTGGTGGTAGGCGAGCCCCCTTTTCCGGTATAACTGAAAGTTGCATCCGCGCAAAACCTGGCGCGGCTCCCGCAACGGAATAAAATCCGACTCAAGCGAGAGATTATGTCCACCGTCAGTAACCCCGCCGCCCCCAAGGGGCTCGAAGGCATTGTCGCAACAAATTCCAGCATCTGTTATATCGATGGCGAGCAGGGTGTTCTTGCCTATCGCGGCATCGATATTCACGAACTGGCCGATCGTTCAAACTTCGAAGAAACCTGCTATCTGCTCTGGTTTGGCCGCCTGCCAAGCCGCGCGGAGTTAGTAGATCTACGAGGGCGCCTTGCCGCAGAGCGGCAAATTGATCCCGCGATTATCCAACTGCTACGCAATGCACCGAAGACGGCCTTGCCCATGGATGTTTTGCGAACGGCGGTTTCGGCGCTGGCATTCTACGATCCCGACGAAAAGAGCAACGATCATGACGCCAACATCCGCAAGGCAATTCGGCTGACCTCTCAGATTGCCGTGATTGTGGCGGCTTACGATCGTATTCGCAAGGGCAAGCCGTTGGTTGAAGCCGATCGCTCGCTCTCGCACGCCGCGAATTTTCTGCTGCAACTGACTGGAAACCGGCCTTCGCCGACCGCCGAGAAGGCCCTGGACATCGCGCTCATCCTGCATGCCGACCATGAACTGAACGCGTCGACGTTTGCGGCACGCGTGACTGCGGCGACGTTGTCGGATATGCACTCGGCCATTACCTCTGCCATCGGGGCGCTCAAAGGGCCGTTGCATGGCGGCGCCAATGAGGCGGCATTCCGCATCATGAGCCAAATTGAACGCGAGAAAGCGGATGCAGTCGAATTCGTTCGCAACATGCTCGCACAGAAAAAGAAGGTTCCCGGCTTTGGCCACCGCGTCTATCACACCGAAGACCCGCGGGCTACCCACCTTCGTGTTATGTCTCGCGATCTGTGCAACTCGAGCGGACAGCCGCAGTGGTATGAAATGTCGGAGAAAATTGAGAAGTTAGTGAAGGCCGAGAAGAAGCTGAATGCGAACGTGGACTTCTACTCCGCTTCGACTTACCATGTGCTCGGAATCGATGAAGATCTTTTCACGCCCATCTTTGCCGTTTCGCGCATCAGCGGCTGGGCGGCGCACGTAATCGAGCAGCTTGACGATAACCGGCTTATTCGTCCCCGCGCTGAATATATTGGACCGGAATATCCTAATCGTTACGTGCCAATCGACCGGCGCTAGCAGCCAGTCCGCGCCGGCAGCGTAAAATAGGAGCGTGGGTTCTGCCTTGCGGGTCTATCTCGACAACAACGCCACTACTCCGGTTTTGCCGGAGGTGTTTGATGCCATGCGTCCGTATTTTGGCGAGCGCTTCGGCAATGCGTCTTCAATTCATAGCCACGGGCAGGAAACGCTCGCGGCTGTGGAGCAGGCGCGCGAGTCGGTTGCGGAGTTGTTGCATTGTCGGGCGTCTGAAGTCGTGTTCACCAGCGGCGGGACTGAGGCCGACAATCTGGCCATCGCCGGACTGACGCAACCGGGAGATCACATCATTACCTCGACGATTGAGCATCATGCCGTGCTGCACGCCTGCAGGCACGCCGAGGAATCAGGCTGTGAAGTTGCGCATTTGCCCGTGGATCGTTTTGGGCTGGTTGATCCCGACGACGTGAAGTGCGCCTTGCGGTCGAACACAAAGCTGATTTCGATCATGATGGCCAACAACGAGACCGGCGCACTGCAACCGCTGGAAGAAATCGGAAAGATTGCTGCGGAGGCTGGAGTCCTTTTTCACACGGATGCGGTGCAGGCGGCGGGGAAAGTTGCGATTGATGTGAGTCGGATTGGCTGCCATGCGCTCTCTATTTCCGGCCACAAAATGCATGCTCCTCAAGGCATGGGCGCGCTCTATGTACGGAAGGGAACTCATCTTCGACCACTTTTTTACGGAGGGCGGCACGAGCGCTCGCGGCGGGCCGGAACGGAGAATGTTCCCGGAATTGCTGCCCTGGGCAAGGCTGCAGAATTGGCAATAGGCGGATTCGGGCGGGGCGACGATAAGAAAATATGCGCACTGCGCGATCGGCTTGAGCAGGGAATCCTCGCGCAAGTGGAAGATGCAGCCGTGAATGGCGCCAGTGCTCCGCGCGTGCCCAACACGTCGAACGTTTATTTCGATCATATCGATGGAGAAGCGATGGTGATCGCGCTCGACCTCAAAGGTCTCGCGGTTTCCACAGGCGCGGCCTGCTCCTCAGGCGCAATTGAACCTTCCCATGTGCTGATCGCGATGGGGCTCACGCCAGATCGAGCGCGAGCGAGCCTTCGATTTAGCTTGGGGAAGCAGACGACGCCGGAAGAGATCGATTTTGCGCTTGCGCTGGTGCCTGACACGGTGGCGCGGCTGCGCGAGTTGAGTCCGGTTTACAGCAAGCAAACACTTCGGATTTAGTGCCTTCGAAGAAATGAGCGCACGCACGATTGCCGTAGCCATGTCGGGAGGAGTCGACTCCTCAACGGTTGCGGCCGTACTGCGTGCCGAAGGGCATAACCTTATTGGCCTCACCATGCAGCTCTGGAACCAGCGCCGCCTCGCGGGCCGTGAGGGCATGCCAGAGCAGGTGACCGGGCGCTGCTGCTCGCTCGACGACGTCTACGATGCCCGTCGCGTGGCCCAGCACCTTGGCATTCCTTACTATGTGGTCAATCACGAAGAGCGCTTCGAGCGCGAGGTGGTGCGTCCGTTCGTTGCCGAGTATCTTTCCGGCCGCACGCCGATTCCGTGCAGCCTTTGCAACAATCATTTGAAGTTCGATCAGTTGCTAGTTGTCGCTCGTCAGATTGGTGCGGATTCAATTGCGACCGGTCACTACGCGCGCATCGAATTCGACGAGGTCCGCGGACGGTGGCTGCTGAAGCGTCCGGCTGACCGAAGCAAGGATCAGACATACTTTCTCTTCGGCCTCACGCAGGAGCAGCTGAGCCGCACCCTGTTTCCGCTCGGCGACATGACCAAGCCCGAAGTTCGCGAACTGGCGCGCGCACATGGGCTGGCGCTTGCCGGGAAGCCGGATTCGCAGGAAATCTGCTTTGTCCCCGGCGGCGACTACAAGCGCTTCATCGACGCCTACCTCGCGGAAAGCGGCGAAGCGCTGCCGGATACGGCAGGCGAACTCGTTACAACGGGGGGCGAGGTTATCGGAGAGCACAGCGGCATTCACAATTTCACCGTGGGTCAGCGTAAGGGACTTGGTGTGGCCACGGGCTCGCCACTCTATGTTATCCAGATCAATGGCGCCGATAAGCAGGTGGTTGTGGGCGGCGATGAGCACCTTTACTCGCGCACGCTGCGGGCTCGCCGTATCAATCTCATCTCGGTAGATGAACTTCGAGCGCCGATGCGCGTGTCGGTGAAGATTCGCCATCGGCACGAGCCAGCCCCGGCGATCATCGAGAGGAGCGGAGGCGACGAAATTCTCGTTACCTTCGATGAGCCTCAACGCGCCATTACTCCGGGGCAGGCGGCTGTTTTCTACGAGGCCGATTTGGTCGTGGGCGGCGGATGGATCGCCTGATTAATTCACCGACTTCCGAAAATGGCTGCTGATTGCCTCGGCCTGCCCTCTAGTCACTACTGCCGATAAAGCCGCAGCGTCGGCCTGTTTCACTGCTTGCAGACTGCCAAAGTGCTCTAGAAGCCGCCGCGTCGTGCTCTCGCCCACCCCCGGAATCTCGAGCAGTTCCGTCGATCGATCGCGCATCTGCCGCCGTTTGCGATGGAAGGTCACGGCGAAGCGGTGCGCCTCATCCCGGATCAACTGGATCAAGTGCAGCACGGGCGAGTGATGGTCCAGCGCAATCGGGTCTTTTTCCTGTCCATAGACGTAAAGGATCTCTTCGCGCTTCGCGATTGAGGCGAGCGGCTGATTGATGATCTCCATAGCCTCCAGTGCCTCCGCCGCCGCGTGCAGTTGCCCAAGGCCGCCATCAATCAGCACCAGGCTCGGCATCGCCTTCTCTTCCTGCTGCACGCGTTTATAACGGCGCGTCACTACCTCTCGCATGGATGCAAAATCATCGACGCCCTCAACGCTGCGAATGATGAACTTGCGGTAATCCGATTTCTTCATCTTGCCGTCTTCCCACACCACCATCGAAGCAACAGTTTCCGCGCCCTGAATGTGCGAGATATCGAAGCACTCGATGCGCTTCGGCAGATCGGACAGGCCGAGCACTTCCTGCAATTCTTCCTGAATCGCTCTGGCATTCGGTTTCAGAATCCGAAAACGCTGATCGTACGATTGCTTGGCGTTCGTTCCCGCCAGATCGATCAACGCACGCTTGTCGCCGCGCTGCGGTACCAGGATATGAACCCGCGTGGCGCGCGGGTTTCCCCCGGCGACTTGCTCTGAGAGCAAATCTTCCAGGGCTTCCCGATCCTCAAAGCCGACGGGAACATAGAGATTGCGCGGCACGTAGGGCTGCCCGATGTAGAGCTGTTTGAGCAACGCTGAGAAAAACTCGCCTGGGTGAAAGGGGCCGGCGACAGCGGCGGGCGCATCTGCGGTTTCATCCGGGGGCGCAATCGCGTCGGTTGGGGGATCGACCGTTTCATTCGTCTCTATAGCAACCGGCAATGCAAACTCCGGCAGGTCTTCCCAGAAGAATTCACGCCGGTCGACAACCCGTCCGCTCCTCATGTGGAACAGATTCACCGCCAGCATGCCGTTTTCATAGTGATAACCAAACACGTCGGCGTCATCCCCTTCGGCGGCGGCGATGCGCTGGCGCTCCTGAAGTTGCTCGACGGTCGATATCAGATCGCGGTAGCGAGCGGCGCGTTCGTATTCCTGCGCCACCGCGGCCTGCTCCATTCGGGTCTGCAGTGACCGGGTAAGATCGGTTTGCCGGCCTTCCAGGAAAAGCTTCACGTCGCGCACCGCTTCCTGATATGCCTCCGGGGTTGTCAGCGCCTGCACGCACGGTCCAAGACAGCGCTTGATGTAGTACTGAAGGCACGGCCGGGGGTGAAAGCGCGTGAGGTCGACCTTGCAGGAGGGAATCAGAAAATTGCGATGGATGAGATCGACAATGCGATAGGCCAAATTGGCGGGAAAGTAGGGACCGTAGTAGCTGCTGCCATCCTTGCGCAAGCGGCGGGTTACGAAAACCCGTGGCCAGCGGTCTCCTAACGTGAGCTTCACGTAAGGGTACGTCTTATCGTCGCGCAGCAGAATATTGAAACGCGGCTTGCGCTGCTTGATTAAATTGTTTTCGAGCGCCAGCGCCTCTTTGTTGTTGCGAACCACAATGTAGTCGACATCGACCGCTTCGCGGACGAGGCTGCCGGTTTTAGTGTCTTCCCAACGGCCTTCGTGGAAGTAGCTGGAGACGCGGTTGCGCAGGTTCTTGGCTTTGCCGACGTAGATCACTTCGCCTTCGGCGTTCTTGTAGAGATAGACGCCGGGCTCGGTCGGAATCGTGCGAATTTTCTGCTGGAGGTCCATCAGGGTAACAACATTCTATTGGATGAGACACATCCCTCGAACGCTACAAGGAGGGAGCGACCAAAGGGCTGAAGTGAGAGTGGTGAGGACCGAAGCTGAAATCCTGAGCTTATGGTTTGGGTGCGCATTGCAATATAGGCCGTGAGTCACACGCTAAGAATACGTCTTACCGATGAATTGCTTTCCTGGCTGAAGGAGACCTCTCGGCGTACCGGGATCCCAATGGGCAGGCTCGTGCGCGAACAACTTGAAAACGCGATGTCAGATTCTGGGAAGCAGCCATTTCTTCGCCAATTGGGAGCGATCAGCGGCGGGATCCGAACGTCTCTTCACGCAAAGGATCCTCGAAGCGATGAAAGGGATCGCGGACGCCGGATTCGTTGTCGTCGCGGGCGACCGCGATGATTGGCACCACGGCTGGGCTCTGGACATAGCCCGTTCGTTGAAGGAGACGCACGTCGGACCGTATAAAAATTCCCTAAATTTATGTGGGCTTTGCGTTCTTTGGGGTTGCAAAAGTTGGTCCGCTCTTGCACTCTCGGTTGCAAATGCTTGAAAACGTATATACTTATATCCGGAAAGAACTGTATGGCAGACTGGCATGAGCCGTGCAAAAGTAAACGCGGGACAGTTAGGTAGGGTAACTTCCCAGGGTTTCGAATATGTCCGGACTTGCGCCCGATAGACGGTGCGCTCAAACGAAAAGTAAGGAGCTTCCATGACCCGCACTTCGTTAGCAGTTCTCCTGGCAGTGAGCATGGCCGCGACTGTCGGCTGCACCAGTAAGAACTACGTGAAGCAACAAACCACGCCGCTCATCAACAAGACCAACGAACTCGATGACATGACGGCGAAGAACAGCAAAGACATCAAGGATGTCGATGCCCGCGCTCAGGCTGGAATCGCGGCCGTGAACGCGAAGACCGCCGATGTTGAACAGAAGGCGCAGGCCGCCGGCCAGACGGCAACTTCCGCGCAGCAAACCGCAGATGCGGCCAATTCCCGTGTAGGTGTATTGACCAATACCGTTGCTAACCTCGACAACTATCATGCGGTCGCCGAGACTTCTGTGAAATTCGGATTCAACAAAGACAATCTCACCCCGAAGGCTAAGGACGCCCTGGATCAGCTCGCGACTTCCATCTCGAGCACCAAGGGTTACATCATTGCTCTCGAGGGCAGCACGGATTCCGTTGGCTCCGCAGATTACAACTACGATCTCAGCCAACGCCGGGCAAATTCTGTGATTCAGTATTTGGCCTCGAAGTACAACGTGCCGGCTCACAAGATTTATGTGATCGGTCTCGGCAAGGATAAGCCGGTTGAATCGAACAAGACCAAAGAAGGCCGCGCCGATAATCGCCGTGTCGATGTTCGCCTCATGACCAACACTGTGGGCGACACGACTCCGGCCACTCCGACGACAGGACAGAACAATCCTTCGTCGATGTAACCGAAACGAGTTTCCTTCCCCTAGAGTTACCAACGCCAGACGGGCCGCTCATGAGTTGGGCGGCCCGATTTTTTGCAAAGAAGCAGGCAGGGGCGCATTCGGCAAGTCTTAATTCGAGAGTAAAATGGAGTCATGGTTTTTCGGCGCTTCGGATTCCTGAGGGTTGGCATCGCATTCGCCAGCGTTTGCATCGCGGCATCGGCGCAGCAGGGGAGCGGCGCCACGCCTCCGGCCGGTTCGCCAGGTAGTTCGGGGCAAAGTGATTCAACTTCGTCCAATCCGCCCTCTTCTCAGAATGCGAAGAAAGCGCCGCCTCAGCCGTTGAAGCCGGCAACTCCCGATGAGTTGCGCTTCCCGGGGGACGACCCAGCGCAGCCTGCTCCGCCTTCATCGTCTTCGGCGCCATCATCTTCGACCGCGCCGTCCCCCGATCAACCCAGAACCCTCACGCCTCCGCGCTCCGATAGCGTACAGGTTCAAGATCTGGGTCCGGCGGCTGGTGAAAGTTCGAGCAAAGAGGCGCCGGTCGATCTCAGCGCTCCGGATGACGATGCGAAACAGCACCCGCAGAGTTCCGAAGTGGTGACCAATGCCGAAGCTGATTCCCTTAGCAGCGGTGGTATTACTGATCTGCGCACCTGGGATCCGCACAAAGCTGCGAAAGATGTGGAGGTGGGAGATTTTTATTTCAAGCGCCAGAACTACCGTGCCGCCGAAGCCCGTTATCGCGACGCGTTGCGCTACAAAGATAACGACGCCGTGGCCACCATCAAACTGGCGGTTTGTTTAGAGAAATTAGGAATCCTCGACGACGCTCGTGCTGAATACGAGAGCTATCTGAGAATTTTGCCGCATGGCCCGCAGGCCGGTGAAGCACAGAAGGGGATCGCGCGGTTGAAAGCTGAAACTGCGGCGAAATAGCCGGGGCTAACGCCGCTAGTTTCTGGAAACTTTGCTCTCCATTTCTTCTCCCAAAATCAATCCCGCAGGCCATTTCGGCCCTGAGCAGGATTTTCCCTTGGTACGGGCGGCCTCGCGGATAATGGCTTCCATTGCATCCAGACAGGAATGAACCATCTGCTTGCGCAACGGATCGGAAACTCCGCCTCGAATCATCAACATCGCGGTGCCGTGCATCAGCGACCACAATGACAGCATCAGGCGCGTGTGCTTACGAGGTTGACCTCCCAGGCGCTCGGCCACGCGCAGGCGCATCAGATTGAAAGTCGGCCAGGGTTCATGCAGCGACGGTGGCTCGGCAAAACCGTCAAATAAGACTTCGTAAACGTAAGGACGCTCCGCCGCAAAATTGAGGTACTTCCGACAGGCCTGAGCGAGCGAAGTCGTTGGGCTCACCGCAGCGAAAAGTTCCACGCGAGTCTGCATGCGGACGGCACGGAGAATATCGTCGCGGTCGTGATAGCGCTCGTAAAGCGTCGGAGTGGTCGTCCCGGCGGTTTTGGCGATGCCGCGCATGGTGAGGGTCTTCTCTCCCCCGCGAGACCAAAGCCGGCACGCGGCGTCGAGAATGCGCTGTTCGAGTTGAGGATCCGGTTGTCTGGGCAACGGCCCGCCTCCCGATATGGTCAAAACATTTCCAACGGGGCCCGATTACTGCAACTTCTGTTTAAGATTGGTGCTGCGATTGTATCGGTTGAAACTCCGGCTATTTCTCGACCCGAATAAACGCACCTGACGAAGCGTCGACCGCAACCGTCAACTTCGCGGTTTCTCGAGATTCTCCATAGATGACGTGCCATACCAGCTCATTGGTGTTATGGTTCCAGTCGCAAATGTAGATCACAGGCGTCGAAGGATCTTTCTCCAGCAGCTTGTCGCCTCCGTGTTTTTGCGCTTCCGTGAATGCCTGGTCGGAATCGATTTTGAGAAAAGCCACGTCGAAAATCTGCGTAGAGGCATTGTTCGGGTTGTAAGTGTCTTCGTTGCCGGGACTCACGCCGCGCGAGGGCGCGTCGGGAACGTTGCTTCCCGACCAGATGAAGGGTTTGACGCCGTGTTGAAGATTGGAAGCGAAACTTGCGCGCCAAATGGCCGACTTGCCTTCATGCCCGTTGCTGTCCGTGGTCGGAATCGATTCGATCCGGAAAGGCTTTACGTCCGCGGCATAATTGCGCGCGGCGATGAAAACTTTTTGAAACGCTGCCCTGCCGGTGAGCACTTCCACGGGTTTGACTTCTGGCTTGGCTTCGGGTTTCGGCGTATTCGACTCACAGCCTGCAAGAATCGCCAGAAAACCTAGTGCACATGCCGCAATCACTACCCTTGCGTTCGCGGCATGCCTGGGAAACATGGGAACTTCACAGTGAGCAACTAGCGCGATAAAGCCGTTCATCCTCTGCCGCACAGAGTTCTGCGTCTCCATGAAAGTCCTTCCTCTATGAATTTATAATGTTTTGGTAGACGCGCAACATTCTACCTGAAGGGCGCGAAATCGCGAGAATATTGGAATGCATCCCCTGCTCGAACAATTGAAACACGATCTGGAAACTGCGATCGATGGGATGACGGAAAAGCAGTTCATCTGGCATCCTCCACTCAAGTGGTCTGCCGCCGAGGTTCTGGAGCATTTGTATTTAAGCTATACGGGCACGACCAAGGGTTTCGAAAGAGTGCTGGCGGGCAGCAACCCATTGGCGACGCGAGGCTCTCTCCGGCAGCGCGTGCAGGCCTTCGTCGTTCTCAGATTCGATTATTTGCCCACCGGGCGTAAGTCGCCCGCGCAAACGCGCCCTAAGGGCTTGCCCGCCGAAAAAGTGAGAAACGGGTTTCCGGGAAAAATCGCCGAGATGGACGAGATAATCAACCAATGCGAGAATCGCCTCGGCGCGGACACTCGACTGCTCGATCATCCTTTTCTTGGACCATTCACTGCCGATCAGTGGAGAAAATTTCACCTGCTTCACGGGCTGCATCACCGCAAACAGATTGCCCGCCTCCGGGAAGCGGCCGGTTCGGTCGAGTGAACTTAATCGAGCATGGAGGATGGTACGCCGGCTCTTCGTCCCTGTTCCTGCATTTCGTCGAGCTTCGCTTTGGCGTCGTCAGCCGCTTTCTGTTTGTCGGCGATTTTCTGCTTGTAGTCCGCGTCCTGCTTGTCCCATTGTCCGGAATTGCGCAGGCGGTTGCCGGCATCGGCGTACATTTCGGCGGCGCGCAGTTGGTATTCGCGCTGCAGAACATCCAGTTCCCGGTTGGCTAAGTCGATCTGCTCTTTCTGGGATGAAATCCTGTCGTGCCATCCCTTCCATTCTTCTTGCTTCTTGGCTTCCTCGCTGGCCGCGCCAGGTTTGGCGGCGTCTTTGTTGCCGCCGGCATTCGCAGCCCCAGGGGTGGCATTCGCCGCTTCCGTTGGCGCAGGGCCGACTACCGACAGCTTTTCATCGGTAGGCAGATTGTCGTTATCGAAGACCTTTGCCTTGGGCTTGGCAACGTTCGCATCTTTATGCACCTTGCGGGCATAATCGCCCAGCGGCTGTTCCGGCGCGGTCGATGCAGTTGAGGCAGCGGGTGATGCCGGAGATGAAGTCTGTGCGCCCGCCCAGCAGCCAAGCACGAAAGCGAACGATACGAAAACGAGAATGCGACGAGTGATGCGTTTCATAAGTTCATCCTTTAGTTTCTAACTTTGCGCGCCGGCAGCGGCGCGCTTTGCGAGAAAGCCTCCAATGTGATCGTCCAGACGTGCCGCTTCGCTTGCGATATCGGCTGCCAACTGCGGAGCCGTTGCCGCATCGCGATTGCGCCCTAATTGCTGCGCGTATCCGGTAATGGTTGCCAAAGAAGTCCGCAACTCCAATGCCATCTCTGCGGAAATCTCTCCTTGCAATTCCTGCTGGTTGCGCAGGCTCTCAAATTCACTGCGGTCGCTGATTAGGCAAGCCACTCCTAGCAAACCGCCATCGACCGCGGGCACCGGCGACACCGTAACCGCGATGCGGATCGTCTTCCCGCCAGGAGTTGAATAGTCGACCTCGGCCTGCCTGCACTTGCTGCCGTGATGCAGCACTGCGTCGATTTCGTCGGCGAGGCGGGATCCGGATGCCGTTCCGCTATAAGCCACTGGCGAGCACACTGTGGCGCTGCGGAAAACATCTTCCGCGCTCATGCCCGAAGGAGAACTAAATCCCAGAATCTGTTTCGCCGCCGGATTCGCCTGCTTCACCAGCCCGTTGATCCCGAAAACTAAGACTCCTGACGAAAGATTCGACAGCACCGCCTGGCTGAAGTTTTCTGTGGTTCGCGCCCGCCGCTGTTCCGCCAGAGTCTGCACCTGCAGTTCGTGTTTCTGCTGCTTGAGTTGCTGAATCACGGTATTGTAAAGGTGCAGCGGCAGGTTCTCCAGCTTGGGTGCAGCCGCAGAATCGAGATCGGCCTCGGCTGCGATGCTCTTACGTAAAGCGCGAATCGCCATGATCGCGAGGAGGAATGCCGTGCCCGCGATAATCATGACCAGCATCGCGCGCAGCATCACCGGATTGCCGAGAAGTCTTACCACCAGAACCTCCCGTACCAGGTCAAAAACTGATTGCCTGCAAACAGAGCCAATAATGCCATCGCGCCCAGAAAAACTCCGAATGGCATTTGATAGTGCCGGTAGACCATCTGCGCCGATTGCCAGCCGCGGCGTCGTGCGGCCTTCAGATTCGATAGGCGCCGTCTGAAGCGGCGTGTGCGCTTCATCCACACCATAAGCACGGTGGTGAGGCCGAACAGAGACCCTGCCAGCGACGCGGTGAAGATCGTAAAGATGGTGAGCTTGATGCCCAGAAACGCGCCCGCCATCCCCATCAGTTTCACATCTCCGAAGCCCATGCCCTCCGCGCCGCGCCAGCGCAGGTATGCGGCTCCGGCTCCGTAAATGAAGGATGCGCCGACCGCTGCGCCCAGCAGAGAATCGAGCAGAGAAAATAATCGCGTAGAGACTTCCGCGCTGAATGGCAGACTGACCACTCCCGGCAGAAACTGCGAAGCCACGTCATGCACTGGAACGACCAAGCTGAACAGCACTCCCAGAGCCATGCCCGGCAGCGTAAGCGTATCGGGCAACAACTTCGTTTCAGCATCGGTGAAGATCAAGCCGAGCAGAAGAAATCCGAACACGCAATATTTCAACGTGGCGAGCGTAAGCCCCGCGTAGGCGTAGCATGCAAGGAACAGCATCGCAGTGAGCAGCTCCACCGCCATATAGCGAGGCAAAATTCGCGCCTTGCAATGGCGGCAACGGCCACCAAGAATCAGCCAGCTCAGCACCGGAATATTGTCATAAAAAGCGATTGGCTTCTTGCATCCCGGACACGCCGACCCCGGACTGACCACCGATAAGCCCAACGGCAGCCTGTGGATACACACGTTCAGAAAGCTGCCGAAAGCCAGCCCCAGGCCGAAGATCGAAATGGCGTAAATTGGATCCACAGTGTTGAATTGGCTTCTTTGGAACAAACAACGGCCTGACGACGTTCTAAGAACGCAAGTTTTGCCGATTCTTGGGTCAATTATAAGTGGCTTGGCGTGGGCGAACTAAGGTACCGAAGTCACTGTCCGGAGGGACAATGGGGGTATCGATGCC
>CAZGXY010000049.1:0-132471 GCA_964530145.1 uncultured Acidobacteriaceae bacterium
GCGTCCGTTATAATTCTCCCTCGAACTCCATGGACTTCGATCAGCTGATAACTTTTCTGGAAGTTGCCCGCCAGGGCAGCTTCTCGCGCGCAGGGGAAAAAGTCTTCCGCTCCCAATCGGCGGTGAGCGCTCAGATTCGCCAGCTCGAGCAGGAGTACGGCGACCGCCTGCTCGACCGTTCCGGTAAAACTGTAAAACTTACTCCTGCCGGAGAGATCTTCCATGAGTACGCCCTGCGCCTGAAGAAGCTGCGCGAAGAGTCGCTGGTCGCCGTCGCCGACCATGGGCACACGCCGCGGGGCACGCTCCTTGTGGGGGCCAACGAAGCCACCTGTCTTTACGTTTTACCGGGAGTATTTGGAGAGTATTGCCGCCGCTATCCCGATGTGCAGATCAGCATCTACCGCAATTTCACCTACAAGATTGTCGAGAAACTCGAGAACGGTTCTCTCGACGTCGGCATTATCAGCCTGCCGGTGCAGTCTGCCAGTTTGAAGGTGCAGGCCATTTTTCGTGACCGGCTCGTACTGATGGTGAGCCCGAAAAATGCGCTGGCCAAACAAAAGTCGGCGAAGGTGGCCGATGTGGTCAAGCATCCGCTACTTCTGCCCAAGACCGGGCACACGCGGCGACTGCTGGATAAGCTTTTTCGCGAGCACAACACCGAATTGAAAGTAAGAATGGAGTTGCCCAGCGTCAGCATGATCAAGAGCTTTGTGGCCGCCGACCTCGGGGTTTCGCTGGTCAGTTCGTCCTTTGCCGCAGATGACGTGATCGCCGGACGCGTGAAGCTGCTGGATTTGGAAGGTCCAGAACTGTGGCGCGAACTTGGCATCGCCTACCGTCGCGACCGGACACTGTCGGTTGCGAGCAAAACGTTTGTTGGCGTAGTGCGGCAACTCTCTGAGCATCTGAAGTAGGCTGAGGGTCCCGCGCACAGATAGGGGTCCGCAAATCTGCGTATCAGATTCAAAAGATGGAGCGGGAGACCGGGATCGAACCGGCGACATCCAGCTTGGGAAGCTGGCGTTCTACCGCTGAACTACTCCCGCCCAAGCAACTCACCTACAATAAGCAACTTACCTATAGAATATTATCCAAAACATCTAGGCTAGAGTTTGAAAACTGCCAGCAACATCTAGCCTCGCGATTCCCGACAATACTCAGATTCCGAAAATGAGCGCCGAGCCGCTCTTGCGAATCAACATACAGCCGAATAATTACGACTGTCAACATTCGGATTCCGTCGTGCCATTCGGTGGCGCCCCATTACTGCGTTGATGATCAGTGCACCGCGCGGCCAGCCGGAGGGAGAACAGGCATGTCCGAGTTCAGTTAATTAAGTGTAATCGCGAGTTTGCAACGGCTAACCGCCAGCTCGCACGACCGATATCACCCGCAAGGTTTTTTGCTGCCCTACTGCAATACGTAAAACATGCCACTTGTCGAAAGTGTGGCACCAGATAGCTGAACTTTCACGTAGCCTGTCATTGCTCCTGAGGGTACATGAGTCAAGATAAGGGAGGGGGAGCGCACAGTGAATCGGGCCGGAGTGCCATCGAAGGTGACTTCTGTTGCACCGGTGAGTTGAGTTCCGAGAATCTCTATCTGATCATTTATTCTTCCGGCGGTCGGAAGTGTTTTGACGGATGGGCCGAGGCCATTATTTAAACTGAAAAGCGTGCCATCGTAGTCGGCCCCGTACCCTGAAGTTGTCCCGTAGAAGCTCCCATTCGTCACTTGCAATAATCCGCCCAAGGGAGCTTTACCATCCGTTTCGTTGAAGCTATGGAGTGTGGTTAAGTCGCCATGACTGTCGATCATGAAGACCGTTCCGCAATAATTACCTCCACCCGAAGTAGTCGTACCGTAGAAGTTTCCGTCGGAGGCCTGTACCACTCCTGCTGAGGGCCATGATCCGTCAGAACAGGTTGGCCATGGCTTGCAAAAGCTATAAAGCGTCGTTAGCACTCCGCTTTCAGTGATCTTGAAGACCGAGCCGAACCCGTTACCTCCGGTATAAGTTGTTCCGTAGAGGCTTCCGTCGGTGGCTTGCAATAGTCCGGCGAAAGGACCTTCCGTGTCAGGAAACGTATGCAGCGTTTTCAAATTGCCGTTCGGGCCGAGCTTGTAGACGGTTCCATAGCTCGTTGTCCCATAATACTGCCCGTTAGTGGCTTGGATTAGCCCGCCGTAAGGATATGCGCCATCGGTCGAGTCAAAACTATGGAGCGTGGTTAAAGTTCCCGTCGGTGTGATCTTAAAGATGGTGCCACAGCCAACGTTATTTCCGGAATTACAAGCACTACTCGCGCCGCCCTGAGATGTCGTTCCATAGAAATCTCCATTTGCAGCTTGAATGAGTCCTGCATACGGGTATCGGCCATCAGCGCAGTTCAACTGGGCACAGAAGCTGTAGAGCGTCGTTAATTTGCCGCTTGAGCTTAGTTTGAAAATAGTGCCATTGGAATTGTACCCGACGCCCTTGGCGCCTCCGTAAGTAGTAGTCCCGTAGAAATTCCCATCGACGCCCTGCACCAGACTTGCCGACGGGGCCTCGCCATCCGTGCAATACCCCGGACTGTCAATTTGGGAGCAAAAGCTGTACAGCGTGCTAAGTGCACCCTCTGTGGTGATAGTGAAGACGGTGCCAGCGCTCTGAGCGCCGCCCCCAGCGGTCGTTCCGTAGAAGTTCCCGTCTGTGGCTTGGATTAGAGACCCATAGCCGGGCTCTGCACCGTTGCTGCCGTCAAAATTTACGAGCGTCGTGAGAATGACCTGTGCAGGTGAGACCATCGCCGTCGCGACGCAAAACAAAGGTATCGCGCAAGCACTCTTCCAGCCGCTTCGTTTCATCATCGAAATCGCTCCCGTTGAACGGCTTGCAAAAGAGGCGAGGACGTTTGCAGGCCGCCGAGTAGCGAAAATTATTTCTTCTGGCCACTCGAGCCGAAAGTCCATACTCTGGTTCCTCGGCCGGCACAGACGGATGTGTGGGCTTAACCGTCTCTTGTTAGACTGATCTGGACACGACGATGTCTTCACCCTCCGCAAAACACGCAGGGCCGGCCGTTCGCAGCGATCAGCCCCCGGTTCCCGAGCCTTCGTTCGCGGAGCGCGCACGAACCCTGGTTTATACGGGACGAATCGGCAGCCTCTCCACGCTATCGCGCAAGCAGGCAGGATTTCCCTTCGGTTCGGTAATGCCTTACGGACTCGATGCGAATGGGCGTCCGATTTTTCTGATCAGCACCATGGCAATGCACACGCAAAACCTACAAGCCGATCCGCGAGCCAGTCTGCTGGTTACACAACCGGATGCCAGCGGTGATCCGCTCGGCGCGTCGCGAGTCACGTTGGTCGGGAATGTGGCCACGATCACGCCTCCCGAAATACCCGCCGCCCGCGAGCTGTATTTGCAGCGCTATGCCAACAGCAAGTACTGGGTCGACTTCGAAGACTTTTCTTTTTACCGGATGAATGTGGTCGATGTTTACTATGTGGGGGGATTCGGGGTCATGGGTTGGGTGCAAGCCTCAGAGTACGATGGCGCGCAAGCCGACCCGCTAGCCGATGCAGCGGCCGGCATCATCGAACACATGAATGCCGATCATAAAGATGCACTGGTGTTGCTGGCGCGATCGCTTTCCGGAATCGAGGCTCAGGAGGCTGCGATGACGGCTGTCGATCGCCTTGGTTTCCACGCACGCCTAAAAACGCAGGACGGCATGAAAGGTACGCGCATCGCCTTTCTGCGCGGAGTGCGAACCGCCTCTGAAGCGCACGCGGTTTTGGTAGAGATGGTGCAGCAAGCGCGGCGCTCCTAATCTTGGACTTACCTCGATCTCATTGGAGCCATTTTGAAGTCCCAAATAAATCCACGCATACCAGGAACGCCATAACCGCAGCCCCGGACACCGCGACGAGAAATGCGAAAGTCCCTATAGCCATGCCAATCCAGTAGCGAATCGGCTCCTTGTCCCGGCGATAGGTGCGACTTTTGGAAGCGCGGCCCATGATTGTAAGGGCACGACTGCGAAAGGATTTGTAATAACCGTTTCCAAGGAGGAACGCAATCGTCGCACAAAAAACGAGTATGAAGAGTTCACGCGCCACTTAAATCACGATTCGAGCGTTCACGCCGCTCTTTCCGCCCTCCGCTGCCCGTATGACTCCCGGAAAGCTACTAAATCCCTGACACTCCACTGTCGATCTGTCACGCCAGCGGTCATGCCGGAGACGTTCGCAGTGTACGGTGAATCTTGATGAAATTGTAGGCGAAATAGTTGAGTTTGAGGCGTAAGAATTCAAAGTAGCCCACTGCCCATTGGGGCGATTTGACAGTTCCACTCTCCCTTTCCGTTACTATGTACGGTTGCCACTCATAACCACCTCTCGGGAAGGACACTCTCGGTCATGTCTTCAAAAAAACTAAGCCTTCGCAGTAACCGCCGTTCATTTCTTAAGAGCGCCCTTGTGGGCGGCGCAGTAACAGGCGCAATCCCGCTCTATCCCGCACTGGGAGCGGCGCGTGAGATTGCCGCCGTGCCTGCCCATAGCGACGTCCAACCATTCGAACTCGATGAAGTCACCATCGCCGAGCTTCAAGGTGGCATGAAGAGCGGCAAGTTTACAGCACGTTCCCTGGTTGAAAAATATTCGGCGCGGATCGGCGGAATCGACAAACAGGGGCCGTCGATTAACAGCATTATCGAGATGAATCCCGATGCACTCACCATTGCAGACGCGCTCGACGAGGAACGAAAAGCTAAGGGCCCGCGCGGACCGATGCATGGCATTCCCGTACTGATCAAAGACAACATCGACACCGCCGACAAGATGATGACAACGGCGGGTTCGCTGGCTCTGGTGGGGTCGAAACCGCCACAAGATTCTTTTGTCGCGCAGAAACTGCGGATAGCCGGAGCAGTTATTCTCGGGAAAACCAATCTCAGCGAGTGGGCGAACATTCGCTGCAGCCACTCAACCAGTGGCTGGAGCGGGCGCGGCGGCCTGACGAAAAATCCCTACGCGCTCGATCGCAATCCCTGCGGATCAAGCTCAGGTACGGGCGCGGGAATTTCTGCGAACTTATGCGCGGTTGGCATTGGCACCGAAACCGACGGCTCCATCGTCTGCCCATCGTCCTCTAATGGACTCGCCGGCATCAAGCCGACGGTTGGCCTGGTAAGCCGCAGCGGAATTATTCCAATCTCGCACAGCCAGGATGGAGCCGGCCCAATGTGTCGAACTGTCCGCGATGCCGCCCTCTTGTTGGGTGCGCTCACCGGCGTTGATCCTGCCGATCAGGCTACGGCTGCAAGTGCGGGCAAGTCTTACTCCGACTATGCACAATTCTGCGACGGGCACGGCTTAAAAGGGGCTCGCATTGGCGTAGCCCGGAAGTACTTCGGCTTCAACGATGAAGTCGATGCTCTCACGGAGCAATCGATCGACGTGATGAAGCAGCAGGGAGCCACAATGGTCGACCCCGCCGAGATTGAGACCCTGGGTAAGTTCGACGATACCGAGCTATTGATAATGATGTATGAACTCAAAGCCGACCTGAATGCTTACCTGGCGCGAAGAGGACAGAACTCTCCTGTTCACACGCTGAAAGACATTATCGAATTTAACGACCGCAATCGAGAAAAAGAGATGCCTTACTTCGGCCAGGACTTATTTATCAAAGCTGAAGCGAAAGGTCCGCTCACGGATAAGGCGTATCTCGATGCCCTGGAAAGAAATCATCGGCTTGCCCGCACCGAAGGCATCGACGCGACCATGGACAAGTTTCATCTTGATGCGATTGTCGCTCCGACCGGAGGACCGGCATGGATTACCGATCTGCTCAACGGAGACCACGTGGCGGGCGGAAGTTCGAATGCCGCGGCCGTGGCCGGCTATCCCAACATTAATGTTACTGCGGGCTTCATTTCCGGGCTTCCAGCTGGGATTTCTTTCTTCGGACGCGCCTGGAGCGAACCGACGCTAATCCGGCTGGCATTCGCATTCGAACAAGCGACCAAAGCCCGGCAATCCCCGAAATTCCTGCCAACGATCAGAATTGAATCCGATTGACAGAGCACGATAAGACGTGCCGGATGCCAATTTTTACTCTGCATTATTTCCCAGATTAGAGATGCGATGCTCACTTTCGCATAAAGTCAAATATGCGAAATTGCGATTTGGCATTCTCATGTTAGCCTTAACGTCCAAAGGGGGTATTAACAATGATGAACAACGTTGTAGCTTCCCTGCAAAAAGAGTACTCCCGTCTAGAAACAGAGTTGGGACGTGTAGGGAAAGCGCTCGATGCCCTTGGTGGTCGCCGTGGGAATAAGCTCAGGACTGGCCGTACCTTGAGCAAGGAAGCCCGCGAGCGTATTGCCGAGGCGCAACGGCAACGCTGGGCGAAGGTCCGTAAGGCCGCCGCCAAAGCAGCCAAATAAGTATCAGTAAAGAAGTGCTTTCGCAAGCACCGCAGCCGGCCTCGTTCGCCACTTCTCCCGAATTTGCGGGCGAGGCCAAGCTTCGGAGTAGTTCTTCAAACTTCGCCCCCGCCGCCAAAATGCCCGCATAGATTCGACTAAGTCCAGCGAAACCACCTCAGCGCCAGCAGGAACGAAATAACTCCCCATAGAGACATTACTAATAGCCGCGGCCACAAATGCAGGAGGGGTGTGCCTTCGAGAATACTGGCTCGCAGAGCGTCGTTCAGCGCCGTCAAAGGTAGAGCCTTGATGAGCGGCTGGAGTACCGCGGGGAAACGCTGATAAGAGAAGAAGACGCCGGAAAAAATCCACATTGGCATCATTACTAAATTCATCAGGCCGCTGACGCTCTCGATCTTCTGTGCGCGGCTGGCCGTGAGCAGTCCGACTCCACCGAAGCACAATGCTCCTATCGAACCCAGCAGCATAATGGAGAAGATCGAACCCAGAACTCTCATGTGGAAGAAGAGGACACCCAGAGTCAGGAGCAATCCTATTTCTATGATCATGAGCACCAGCCGGCTCGACATGAGGGCCAGCAGAAAATCGCCACGCCGCATGGGAGTTCCAACGAAGCGCTTGAGCAATTTACGTTGCCGCATGTCGACCAGCGCGAAACCGATGCCCCACATGCCGGAATTCATCAGATTCATTCCAAGCAAGCCGGGAATCAGGAAATCGATATAGCGCGAGCCCGGCTCGGAAGAGGTAACTTCACTGGTTGTTACGACATCTTTTCGCCCGGCAGCAGATTGCAATGCATCGTTGACCTGAGTGCGCGCAAGAACGCTTTCCGGGCGCGCCGGATCATAAAGGTAAGTCAAGCCGCCCGCGGAATTCGGCTCGATCACCACATCGTATTTGCCCAGGCGGAAGCCCTTCCGCGCGCTGGCCTCATCCTTCACGTCAGCCTTAAACGATGCATGTTGGACGGATTTCTGCAGCAGCGATTCCGTTTCTTGCGCGCCGGGCCCGGCAACAATCACGATTGAAGAAGCTTCCGCCGGTTTGTTCCGAAACGCGACGCCGAGGCCAATTGCCAGCAGCAGCGGAAAGACAAACACCCAGAAGACAACCTCCGGCTCGCGCTTCAGTTCCAGCATGCGCGCCATCAGGAGATGGAGATATCCCGCCCAGCGGCCATTGCGGCGGGTTGCCCGTCTGTCGGGAAGCTCTCTCTGTATCGCCGGGAGTCGTTCTGCAACACTCATAGGGGTTGCTCATCTCTTACTTCAAAATCGCTTACTGCAAAATCGCTATCCAATCACTGTGCAGAGGGTTTCCATTGATTGAGGAACTGGAGCAAAGCTGCCGGCGTCATCGATCTGGCATCCTCAAACTCCCCATTTTTCTGGCTGACAATCAACTTGCCGTCGCTGCTCACGACCGCCAGCGCCGGAATTCCTTTGTTCAACGGAATCTCAAATTGCTTTACCAGATCGAGGTTCTTTTGCTCATCCTCTCCAAGGTCGACATGCACGACCTCGTAGCCCCCCATTGCACTTGCGAAGTCAGGCCTGTGAAATGCCAGATCAAGAACGTGGCAGTCGTAGCACCAGTTGGCTCCGAAAACCAGCAGCAGGCGCTTGTGTCCGGCAGCGGCCTTCTCCTCGGCTTCCTTTAGTTCGGCATGGGCGTCGGCATCCGGCGGATAGATGTTCTTGTTCATGTCCGAAGGCTGGCTCAATTGCGGCGCATTGGTTCTTTCCACTCCGGCGACCCTCCACTGATCGCCTTGCTTTTGCCATCCCTGAGCGACAGTTACGTTCAGCGTCGATCCAGTTTCGGTATTCACGTTCGTTTTGAAAATTACGCTCTCGCCCGCCGGCTTCTGCTTTAGCCGGACGATTTGGATGGTCAGGCTGCGAGCCTTCAGCCCAATCCAGAAATTGACCTCGGCATCGACGCTCACGTCCACGCCGCCGTTCACTTCCAACTGCGCGGGAGGGTTGGTGCTGTAGAGGCTCTTAAGCGCCGCTCCATTTCCCGCGAGGACCGCGCTTTTCCACTGATCAAGCGGAGGAAATCCTGTCGAAGGATCGGTCGCGTTTTGCGCGAAAATCTGTCGCGGACCATAGGCCGTCAGCACAACGGTGGCGAAAAGTATGAAATTGCGAAACGTTTTCATTGGCTATCCTTCGATGTAAATACTTGGTACGAGTTACTCTTCGCGCAAGTGCCGCCCGGTCAGCCGCACAAACACATCTTCCAGGCTGGCTTGCCGGGTGGTGAGGTGCTCCAGCGGCCTTGCTTGCTTTGCAACCGCCTCCAATAAGGCCGGAATCGTAAGATGAGGCTCTTTCACATTGAGCGCCACGAGGCCATTATCCTCCCGCACCGATTCGACGCTGGGCAGCACCTGCCAGGCCGCGAGCGGGGAACCGTCTGGGTTGCTATTTGTTCTTCCGTCTCCGTTTGCCCCGACCGAGAACTCGACCACGTGATGCCCTCCCAGACGCTCAATCAGATCGGGCGGCGAACCTTCGGCGATGATCTGACCGTGATCAACAATAGCCAGCCGGTCGCAGAGACGCTCGGCTTCGTCCATGTAATGCGTGGTCAGCAACACGGTGCCGCCGTCGCGCTGAAACTCGCGAATGATGTCCCACAGCTGCCGGCGGCTTTGCGGATCGAGCCCAGTCGTCGGCTCGTCCAGAAAAAGTATCTTCGGATTGCAGACCAGCGCCGTCGCCACCGCGAGCCGCTGCCGCTGTCCGCCAGAAAGCTTTCCCACCCAGGCGTCGGCCTTCTCGGTGAGCTGCAACTGCTCGAGCACCTCCTCAGACGATCGAGGCTCGCGATAAAAGCTGGCAAATAGTTCGATGGTTTCACGCACCGAAAGCTTTTCCGAGAGCCGCGTCTCCTGCAGAGAAATCCCCAGCCACTCCCGCATTTCGCGGGCATTCTCTTTCCACGAATGGCCGAGAATCGAAACCTCGCCCGAGGTCGGCTCCAGCAATCCTTCGAGGATTTCGATGGTCGTGGTCTTCCCTGCTCCATTCGGGCCGAGCAGACCGAAACACTCGCCGGTTTGGATTGCAAGATTCAGCCCGCGCACGGCCTCGACTTTACCGTCGTAGGTCTTGCGCAGGTCGCGACACTCGATGGCGATGGACATGTCTGTCGATTTTACCGGATGGACGTTGAATCCGCCGCAGAATGGCGAGTCCCGATAGTGGGCTAGTTTCAAATAGCCCACTACCGCAAGCCGCTGAACTATTTTGTCTATTCCCACGTGGAAGGCGAGGGGCCAAGAGCATCCGAACATGGACCTGGCTTTTTCCTTCGCCGGTGTCGAAGCGGCCGTGGCCGCACGTTAGCGGGCTTAGCCGACTCTCATCGTTCCCGGTCCGCCCGGAGGCTGGGGCAAATCCGGCGGTGGCGTGGGAGGAAGCGGCGCGGAGCCATTCGACGGTCGCGGAACATCTTCGGAATCTTCCCCCGGCCGCCGCAGGCTGGGCGCGTTGCCGGGACGCTCACCCGGTTCTTTCGCGGCTTCTTTTTCTTTATCCTTTTCGGGGAGCACAACCTCTTTTTGCGTGCGCACGATCTTCTCGCCGCCAACCTTCATGGTCTCCACGCGTACGACTTCATCCGCCACCAGCCGCACAAAATTGACATCCGCAGGCGGCTCTCCGTAAATCCACTCTTCATAGTCGGTCTCGCCCTCGCGCTCGCGTACTTTTTTCGGCGGCTTTCCCATGGCATGAAGCACCATCTCCGAATCCATTCCTACAAGAACGTGATGAGCCAGAATCGCCTCTTTCACCTTGGGCTGGACGGTATCAAGGTAGGCTTGCTCTTTGTTCCGCGCGTTGAAATCGAAAACCGGGTAAAGCAGCAGCCGCAGTTGCGCAGGCGACATCTCCGGCACATATTTGGAGAAGTAGAGATCGACGAACGATCCGTGAGGGTTTTCCGTCGGGCCATTGCCGGGGCCGGTCATCGCAGGCCCGTTGGCGCCTCCGACCTCAATATGCTGATACCACTTCTTTCGGCGGATCGGTCCTCCGTTAATCTCGAAGTGGATGTGATCGCTTCTGATCTGCATAAACGAAATATGGGCGGGATCACCCGGCCGGATCGCGGGCCCATAAATGACGAGAGACTGCTGCAAGTCCTTTCCGTTCGGGGTAATGACGCCGTCTTTCAGTTGAAGTCCTTTTGTGCCCATGGGGAATAGCGTGCGTGAATATACAAGCTGGGTTTCGAAATCGCGGAGAATTTGAAGTCTCGTGTCGTGCGTCATCCGCGGCGCATCAGAGGGAATTGGGTCCGCTTTTGGAGGAGTTGAGTGATCGATAAATACGGGCGGTTGAGTGGAGGCCGGTTTCTCTTGTTCGACAGGAGCGCCGGTTTGGCTATGGGCCGCAGACGCAGCAAAAGTAACGATTAAAAATAAGAAGGCAGGAGTCCAAGAACGCGGCATGCAACACCCCAGGGCGCACAGCTATTATATGCGATGGAATGCGCCCACAGCGGGTTGCCAGAATTCGATGAATTGACGTCGGCGGCGTGCGGCGCACGCCTGCCTTTTACACGCTCTGCGGCCCGCGCTTCTTATGCTGCTGGCACTTCGTCATGATGGCCGAACGCAGGCGACTGCGAAGATCCTCCGGCAATTCGTAGAGCTGGGAATCGCGGTAGATCTCGATGGTTTTCTTGGTTGTGTCGCAGACGACGTAGCAGTTGTGGCACCAGGAAAGGTGGTTCTCCAACTCGGCTTTTGTAGGCTCGTCGAGGACTCCGTCCAGATAATTTGTCAGCTCGGTCAAAAAATCAGAGCATTTCACCGGTCGCCATCTCCAAGGTCACTTTTGTGATCTCCATTCTCGCGTTTTTGGAAGAACCGGCCGAGGCGCTCGCGAAGTTGTAAGCGCGCGCGCAACAGCCGGGATTTGACGGCGGGCACGCTCAGTTCAAGCGCAGCCGCGGTCTCTTCAGTTGAAAGTCCTTCCACATCTCTTAGCACGAACACCGTCCGGAATCCCGGGGGAAGGCCCTGGATCGTCTTACTCAATATCTCCCGTAGCTCCGCCTGGTTATATTGCTGCTCGGGGTTCGGACTCCAATCCGCAATTTCTCGCGGAAGAGAGTCGTCTTCGGTCTTGATATCCTCGTCGAGCGAAACCGTACGCTCGGGCTTTTTCCGGCGCAACTTCATCAACGCTTCGTTGACGGCGATGCGCACCAGCCAGGTATAAAACTTCGACTGCTCCTGAAACTTTGCTAAATTGCCATACGCCTTCAGGAACGCTTCTTGCACCACATCTTCCGCGTCTTCGCGGTTTTGCGTGATGTGCTGCGCGATCCGAAAAACGTTGCGGTCGTAACGGCGGACTAACTCTTCAAATGCCGAGTCGTCGCCCCGTTTGGCCGCCTGTACTAGGGCCAGTTCGTCGGTAACAGGCCCCTCTAGTTTGTTTTGGATGGCTCCCATAGTTTCAGCGATGCAGTATTTTGCGTATGAAAAAACCTTTGGTGCTGGAAAGACACCTGTTATTTTACTTGGTAACCTCGGTGTTTGCCCAATCGCTTTGAAGTTTCGAGTGGGATGGCATTTGCGATAGAGTCGATACAGCGGGGCGTTGCCGCGGTCGAACACGTCCTCAAGTACTCTGGGACGGCATCGCAAGTACCGTATAATCAGCGTTTAGGCCTTAGTGTGACAGATCGATGTTTGTTGTTGATTTGGTCCTGTTGTCGATAATGGCAGCGCGGTCTTCCGGGCATGGCGGAACATAAGAAAAAACAAATCGCGGAGCAAGGCGACATTCGGCAGATCGTCGAACGCGCGGTCGCAGAATCTCTTCAGGTACAAATTCCCGATCTGCAATCGCGAATCGTAGAGAGCGTGCTTCAGACGCTGCCGGCTTCGACCGGGGAAAGCCCCGTAGCGGCGCCCTCCGGGGAAGGTTCGGCTGATCTGGTTCGCGCGGTCTCCACCATTCACGCCGGTTCCACGCAAAAAGAAATTCTTCGGGCATTGCTCGACGCAGCCAGCGGATACGCCGAGCGCATTGCGCTGTTTGTGGTGAAAGCGGGTGCGGCATCGGGATGGCAGGCGCGCGGCTTTGGCGAGGATGAATCAGTCAAAGATTTCGCTCTCGATCTCAGCGCCGGCCCGGTCGCACACACCTACCAGAACCGAACTCCCACCCCCGGCAATATTGCCGAAATGGGCAAACATTTCGTCGATCAGTTCGGCGCCCCATCCAATGAACAGCTATTGGTTTTGCCGTTGTTGCTGAAAGACAAAGTGGCGGCTCTGGTTTACGCCGATGGTGGCGATAGCGGCAAGCTCGAATCGTCAGCCCTGGAGCTGTTGGTGATGGCCACCAGCGCGTGGCTCGAAGTCTCTTCGTTGCGCAAGCAGGCTGCGAAAGAAGAAAGCGCAATGCCTCCCCGAGTTGAGGCTGCGCCAGTGCAGACGGTTTCTTCATTTTCCGATCCCTTCGCGGGGCACGCTCCCAAGCACGTAGCTCCGAGCGCTCCGGCTGAGCAGGAACCGGCCGCAGAAGTTGTTGAAGTAGCCGCCGCGCATGCCAGTGCCGCCGCGGCGCCGGCAGCAGCAACCGATCCGTTGGCTGGCCTGTCGCCCGAAGACGCGGATCTCCATCGCAAAGCGCAACGTTTCGCAAGGCTGCTGGTCGACGAGATCAAGCTCTACAACCAGGCGAAAGTTGCCGAAGGACGCCGCAACAAAGATCTCTATGACCGCTTGAAGGAAGACATCGAGAAAAGCCGCGGGACGTTTCAGAAAAGGTATGGCAGCACGGTTGCCGCCAGCGGAGATTATTTTCAGTATGAACTCTTGCGCAGCCTGGCCGAGGACGATGTTTCCATCATGGGTGCGAATTTCAAGCGTTAGACTTTCCAGAAGGCGCTGAGTTCAGTTGCGCATCTCTGCAGTTTTGGCGATACCGATATTTGGCAAAAGGTAAAAGCAGTGAGCTTGGGTTTGAAGTTGTGGTGGCTGCGTGCAGGTGTAATCGTTCTTTTCGTCTCCGGCGCAACATTTCCGGCTGCCAGCGCCGCGCCGCTCTCCGCGCGAAGTTTAGACCAAAGCCAGTCCGCATCAAGCTCACCAGCACAAGCCGCTCACGACGACCCCGGCACCAAGAGCACAGATAAGCCTAAGTCTCCCACTGCGAAAACGACTCCCGGCAAGAAGGCGTTTTCAACCGGAAGTCATTATGCCAACGCACATAAGCGGCCGGTCTCGCCGCGCGTGAAGCGTATGCGACAGGCGTTCGTAGCGTCGGCAAGCCTGCGTCCCATGGCGCAACAGCTTTTACAGGATCGATCTCTCGCCGCCTACGCCGGAGTCGAACGCTATGCGCGATTGCATTCAAAAGAGGACGCAGGGGCGCTGGCGTGGCTGGTTCTCGGCTACGCGCATGTCGTCGATCACGATTACGCCAAGGCCATCGATCCCTTGAACCGTGCCAAAGTTCATGCCGGAGATTTGGGCGACTACGTCACCTACTATCTGGGAACTTCGTATTTGCAGTCCGGGCGAATCGCTGAGGCGATCGCAAATCTCGCCAACTTCGGCAAAGCGCATCCGGATTCCCTGCTCGTCCGCGATGCCGTCGTCAGCTATGCCGATGCGCTGATGACCGAAGGCCAAGCGCAGGAAGCCATCACCCTTCTGGAGCGCATCCGAACGCCCACGCGTTCCGACGTTGAGTTCGCTTTGGGCCGCGCCTACGCTGCTGTCGGCGAAAATGCCAAGGCCGCCGAGGCTTTGGAGACCGTCTATTACACCATGCCGCTTGCCAGCGAAGCGGATGCGGCGCACGCGCAGTTAGAAAAGCTTCCAATCATCCCCGCTGCAACCGTTAGCCAGCGCGAAACCCGCGCCAAAGAGTTAATTAAGCGCAAGCGCTACGCGGATGCCGCCGACGAGTATCGCAGCCTGGCGAGCGAGGTCAGTTCGAAAGACCGGCCTGCCATGGAACTCGCGCTGGCCGATGCCCTGCACCGCGCTGGTAGAAATCGCGATGCCAAACAGGTACTCACATCGGCGCAGAATCTGAGCGCCGACGGAAACGCGGAGCGCTTGTATCTCTTGGGCCAGGTCGCCTTCGCATCGAGCGATAATGACACCTTCTATCTGACCGTCGAAGAACTGCGGCAGGGCGCACCAACCAGCCAGTGGCTTGAGCAGGCTTTGCTATCCGCGGCAAATCTGCATCTGGTGCACCACGAATACGATCAGGCGCTCGACGCGTATCGTGAGGCGCAGCAAAGATTTCCTGACGGGCCCCGCGCCTCCTACGTGCACTGGAAAGCGGCGTGGCTGACCTTGCGGCAAGGACGCAATGCCGAGGCCAAGAAAGCCTTCGAAGAGCAAATCACCTTGTACCCCACGGGCTCGGAAACTCCAGCAGCCTTGTACTGGCGCGCGCGTCTCGCGGAAGAAGATAACCAGCTCGCGATGGCAGCTGCGTTTTACCAAAAACTTTCTGAGCGCTACCGTAACTTTTACTACGCTGAAATGGCTCGCGCCAGGATGAAACACCTGCCTGCCACTGCCGAGGCGAACGTCGATTATCCGGTGCTTGATCGCGTGCCGCCGCTCGAAAGCGACGTAAAGATCAAAGAAACCGAAGCGCCTTCGGACGAACTGCATGTACAAAAAGCCGAACTCCTCGGCAATGGTGGCCTGGTGGATTTCGCGGTTCGCGAACTACAGGCGGTTTCTACTGCCGAGGGTGGAAGCTGGGTGCCGGCCGAAGAGGCGCGGCTGTACGTGGAAACCGGACATTATGATCGCGCCATCGAAGTGATGAAGCACTCCGCGCCGAATTATTTCGCGCTCGATATTCCCGACATGCCGCGTACCTACTGGGAGGCTCTGTTTCCCAAAGCCTATTGGAGCGATCTGAAGCGTAATGCGGCGGCGAATGGGCTCGATCCTTATTTGATCGCGTCGCTGATCCGGCAAGAGTCGGAGTTCAATCCCAACGCGGTCTCGCGCGCCAACGCCGTTGGCCTAATGCAACTGCTGCCGAAAACTGGCCGCGTCGTAGCCAGGCAGGAAAGGGTAAAACGCTATAACTCGAGCCAGCTATTCACGCCGGCGATGAACATGCAACTCGGCACGCGCTACTTCCGTGGCATGGTCGACAAGTTCGGTGGATCGTTCGAATACGCCCTCGCCGCCTACAACGCCGGCTCCGACCGCGTGGAGGAATGGCTTGGACAAGGAAAGTATCGCGACCCGCAGGAATTCGTGGAGTCGATTCCCTTCACCGAAACGCGCGAATATGTGCAGGCGATTCTGCGCAATGCCAGCGTTTATAAGCAGCTTTATGGAACGCCGTAATACAGATGACGCTAGCTAACTCCGGCGATGACTGCCACAATTCCAACCTTCTACACGTTCCCGATTGCCCGTAGAGTGTGCCTATCCTGAATACGCCGGCTCAAACTTCTGGTCCTCGGCTCATCGACGCGTTCGAACATCAGAACGAGCAGTTCGCCGATGCGTTCTCTATTCTGCGAACAGCGATAGCTGATCGTGCCTTCCCCGCTGCTTCGATCGCCGTTACTTACCGGGGAAAACTTACCGTTCTCGCAGCTCTGGGAAATTTCACGTACGAGGCGACGCCTGAAGTTCAACCGTCGACACTCTTCGATCTCGCATCCCTCACCAAAGTCGTGGCCACTACGCCCACGGCAATGCTGCTCTATGAGCGCGGGCTGCTCGATCTCGACGCTGCGGTCGCGGCGGTCGTTCCGGGGTTTCTCACTGACGCCGTGCCCGACCTTCGTCGAAAAGATGTAACCCTGCGAATGCTGCTCGCGCATTCCTCCGGCCTTCCCGCTTACGAGAAGTTATTTCTGAAAGCGAAGGATCGCGATGACTTGCTGCACGCCGCCTTCACCACGCCGCTGGCAGCCGACCCTGGCGCCCGCACTGAATACAGCGACATCGGATTCATCCTCCTTGGCATAGCCCTCGAACGCCTCGCCGACGAATCGCTTGATCGATTCTGCCAGCGTGAAATCTTTGCGCCGCTCGGTATGGTCCACACTGCGTTTAATCCGCCATCAGAGTTGCGCGCACAAATTCCTCCCACCGCCGACGACAAAGCTTTTCGTAAGCGAATCATCCAGGGCGAGGTCCAGGACGAGAACGCCAGCGTCTTCGGAGGCGTCGCACCGCAAGCTGGACTTTTTTCAACCGCGCGCGATCTCGCACAGTTCGCACACGCGATGCTCAATCCGGAAAGCCCAATCTTCCGGCCAGATACGGTCAGCCGGTTCACCAGCCGCCAATCCGCGCCCGCCGGCACGACTCGAGCCCTCGGCTGGGATACTCCATCTGCCCCGTCGCAATCCGGAAGATATTTTTCACCACAGTCGTTCGGCCATCTAGGCTATACCGGAACTTCTTTGTGGATCGATCCAGTTCGCCAGCTTTCGATCACTCTTCTCACTAATCGCACCTGGCCCGATTGTCTGAATCAAGCGATCAAGCAAGTGCGCCCCAAATTTTCCGACGCAATCATCGAAGCCCTCAATGAAAAGTAAGCAGACCAAGAAACTCGTTCAGGCCAGCAAGGCTCTTCGCCAACTTCGGACTGAGCAATCCAACCCGGCGGCGCAGGATCTCGATCAGAAATCTTCGCTGGAAATCGCGCGCCTGATCAATGCGGAAGACGTATCCGTCGCTCCAGCAGTCGAACGGGTCCTGCCGCAGATTGCCCATGCCATCGATCTCATCGCCGCGGCCCTCCGAGCCGGTGGGCGCCTGATCTATGTTGGTGCGGGAACCAGTGGACGCATCGCCGCGCTCGACGCAGTCGAAATCCTGCCTACCTTTAACACCGACCGCGTGCAATTCATCATTGCCGGAGGAGCAAAAGCTCTCGCCTCCGCTTCGGAAATCAGTGAAGACGACACAAACGCCGGCCGCAAAGAAATGGCGCGCCGCAAACCCGGCAAGAAAGACGTCATCCTCGGCATCGCATCCAGTGGACGTACTCCATTTACCGTCGCGGCCCTCGCAGAAGCGCGGGGCCGAGGCGCAATGACGATCGCTCTCACTTGTAATCCGGATTCGCCTCTCGAACACACCGCCGACCTCGCGGTTGTGGTTCCTGTCGGTCCCGAGGTGCTCACTGGATCGTCGCGCATGAAAGCCGGTAGCGCGCACAAAATGGTCCTGAACATGATTTCGACAGCTGTTATGACTCGCCTCGGCTACGTCTACGGCAATCTCATGGTCAATGTCGTGCCGAAAAATTCGAAGCTGCTTGACCGTTCAATCGCGATCCTCGAACGTGCCGCCGGAGTGGATCGTGCGACCGCGGAGCTTGCGCTGAAAGACTCCAGCAACCGAACTCCCGTGGCGGTCGTCATGCTGATTGCTGGAGTGACGCCCCTCGAGGCAACAACGGCATTGAAAAAAGCGAATGGAAACGTCCGCGCTGCGATTCGACAGGCACGGGGAAAGCCGAAGTAAGCGCCGCTTAGAAATTACCCTTTTCCAGCATCGCAGCGGTGATCAGCTTCTTCTCGATATGCCGCTGCAGAATCTGAACCAGAAACTTGCGCAAGTCGGCGCCCTGCGCCTGCGGCCATGCAGTTTGCAGAAAGTTCTCGAGCGGCATGCGAAACATCTGCGCCGCGACGCTCCGCGACTCATTCGACATCTCCGATGACGCCAGCCGCTTATCGTCGGCGCACATCAACCCATCGGCTAGCGCATGAAAATAGGCGCGGCTGCCATTGAGCGCGCGGCCGCAAAGCGTGCATTCGGTCAGCTCCGGCAAAAAGCCCACCAGCCTCGTCAACCAGAGATCGAAATAGGTGACCGGCGCCCAGACGTTCGAATCCTGCAAGGCGTTCAACACCGAAAGAGTCAATCGGAAAATGGCGTCGTTGGCTTCGCGGTCTGGCAGCAACTCGTCGAGCAGCTCCGCCACGTGCGCCAGGGCCGTGGCCCGGGCATACGAAATCTGGTTCGCCATCGGAGACTGCAGCACTTCACACGCATCCAGTCGCACCAGCTCCTGGCGCTCGCGGACATCGTAAAACGCGCGAACATAGGTCATCGGTTCGAGCGCGCCGCCAAAACGCCGCTTCGATTTCTTCGCCGAACGCGCGACACCGCGCACCTTCCCTTCTACGCGTGTGAAGAGGGTCACCAGCAGGTCTGCCTCACGCAGGGGATAGGTCCGGAGAACAATCGCTTGCGACTCTACAAGGGCCATCGGGATCCAGCAGATTAAAAGGATGGAGGAATTGTAACCGGGGCGCAAGCACCAAGCCCGCGCAAGCAGGAAAAGATCTCGACCGCAGTAACGTTGGGGAAAATAAGAAGAGGCGATCGAGAAGGTCCGAATGCCGCGCATCCGCGAACACTAACCTATGATCGCCCCACGAACTTACAAACACAAAATAGCGCCTGCTCTACGTTCTCACAATACAGAAAATTCCGTAGACCAGCTCAAGAGCCTTTCGCCAGTGAAAAAGGCGCACGCCCTCTGCGGGCGCGCGCCTTCCAGCAAGCGCTCAACTCACACCCGATGTCTCTAGCGGCCGAAATACGCCGCATTCTTGGCGGTGAATTCATTCCATTTTTCCGGCAGATCGTCGAGGGCAAAGATCGCCGACACCGGGCACACCGGGACGCAAGCACCGCAATCGATGCACTCTACGGGATCGATATAAAGCAGCGCCTCAGTGGCATATTTGGGGTCGTCTTTTTTGGGATGGATGCAATCCACCGGGCATGCGTCTACGCACGCGGTGTCTTTGGTGTTGATGCAAGGCTCGGCAATCACATAGGTCATAGCAGTGTGAGTCTCCTGAAGCTTCTCAAAAATATTTTACTACCAGTACGGCGCACGAACCGCACATTTTAGCAAGAAAAGCCGCAGCGGTACAGGCTTTCGGCGCGATGTGTTTTAGCTCCATAATTCTGTCACCCCCTAACGGCGACGCGAAAATGTCACCCGATGAGAGGAAGGATATTCGCGTTGAGTCAGAAGGAACTGCAACGAGTACGTGTGCCTTCCGGTTGTACCAAGGAGTGAGACTTGGCTCGCGCCAGGGCTGAGGTACGCTCTCCAGCAGGCTGAGCAGAAGTTTCGCGCGAGAAAAACGAATTCGTCAAAATACGAATGGAACAAACCGCTTCGTCCGCTGCATGTACTCGTGGTATCGCCCACCAAGACTGGCCTGCAAAGCGTGCTCTTCCACATAGACGCGATAGACGTAGCCCGCTGCGCCGAAGACCGTCATGATTATGCCGCTCAGCCAGTTGGTGAGTGCGAGACCGGTTCCGAAGTACATGAGTATGCCGCCGGTGTAGGACGGATGCCGCACCCAACGATAGGCGCCCTTATCGATGACGGGCTGGTCCGCGCTGGCCTTCACGTCGCCCGTAAAGTGTTGGCCCAACATTTTCCAGCAGTGGTTTCGCAGGAACCGGCCAAGCAACAGCACGGCGAGGCCAATCGCAAACCAGGTCTTTCGATTCTGCGTTATCGCAAACCGTGGGTTAGAAGCCACAATGAAAGCCGCGACCGATCCGATCCATACGGCGACCACGATAAACGCCAGCGACCCGCGATCTGACTTCTCGCCTTGCGCCGGGCGGGAGCGCCGGACCAAGGCGAACTCTGGCCCATAGCAGTAAAGAAAGATCGCCCAGAACACCCAGCAGTAAGGTGAAGTGTAGGCGAGAGGTTTCATCGGTGAATTCCTGGCGAAAATCGAGGACGCGTCGAGTGTAACGCGGAGAACGGACAGAAGGAAACGCGGGAAGATCGAATCTCGAGACCGACCACGGCTGGGTTTCTACCGCACCCTTCCCAGTTTATCCATCGGCCAATAGCCAAAGACGGCTTTGCCGTAAATATAACTCTGGTTTACCGGCCCAAAATCGCGGCTGTCATTCGACATCGACCGGTGATCTCCGAGCACGAAATAGCAATCCGGCGGCACGACTGCCTCCGGATAAGACCTTGAATCCGCATAGGCTGGAGGGACGTAGTCTTCATCCAAAGCCTGACCGTTCACATAAACTTGGCCGCCGTCGATGCGGATGCGATCTCCAGCGACTCCGATCACGCGCTTGATATAGCTCTTCGAAGGGTCCCGCGGGTACCGAAAAACGACGATGTCATCGCGCGAAATCGCCTCCAGCCGGTAAACGAACTTGTTGACGAAGATCCGCTCCTGATCTTCGAGAGATGGCATCATGCTCGTGCCTTCCACTTTCACCGGCTGGTAGATGAACACGATAATGAAGGCTGAAATCGCCAACGAAACCATCAGATCGCGCAGCCACACGCCCAGGGAGGGGCGAAGTCGCAATCCAGCCTCCGGTTCCACGCGTGGAACCGATGATGCCACTTTGTCTGGCGATTCCGAAGGAGCGTTATCGGCCATGTGACCCTATTGTATACAGATCGACTTTATTGCCGGCGAGTGGCGCCAGTCTTCAAGGCTTGCGCTGTGTTCTGCGGCAGAAGCAGGTTAGAATATATCGACTCAGGAGACTTTGATGACCGCGATCCGAGTGCGCAGGAAATATGCATACCGTGCCTTAACCCTGGTTTTTCTTTTTGCCGTGACGCTGACGGTTTCGGCGCAGTGGGCTGCCCAGGAAGACGAAGGAGGCATTCCCGCCTACAACGCCGGGCCACCGCCGAAAGGCACGAAACTGCCCGCGATCTTGAGCAAGTCGGAGCTGTGGGGCGCGGATTCGCAGCATCCGTACCAGACGCATGCCTACGAATTGGCTGCGAAGATTCCGAATGTGATTCATCAGCAGCCTTGTTACTGCTATTGCGACCGCACGGGCCACAACAGCCTGCACAGCTGCTTTGAAGGCACCCACGGAGCGCGCTGCTCCACCTGCCTGAAAGAGCTTTATTACTCGTACGTCGAGAATAAGAAGGGCAGAACGGCGTCACAGATTCGAGCCGGAATCATAAAAGGCGATTGGAAATCGATCGATTTGGACTCCGCCGTGGCCATCAACTAGTCGGAACTGGCGATTTCCGGCGACGGCAGGTACACAGTTAGTTCAGGCCCGGAATTGCCCAATAACCGCAATTTGAGTGATACTTGTGTTTCAGCTCCGATTCTTCGGAGCCCAGGAGTATTCATTACGAAGGGCACAGGAAAAATTCTTCACATGGCTCAAAAGGTTACTCCGAAAAATCCGTCTATTGCCGACGATCCTCGCCTCGCGCAGGCGTTGCAGGCTTATGAAGCGGGTCTCCGCGCCCTGCAGGAACACAAGTTCGAAAAAGCGAAACCCTTGTTTCAGAAGGTGCTAGCCGGTCCCAACAAGGAACTCGGAGACCGCGCAAACGTGCACCTCAATATTTGCAACCAGCACCTCGAGCGGTCGTCCTCGACCCAGTTCAAGAGCGTCGAAGAGCATTACGATTTTGCCGTTTCCCTAATGAACGTTGGGGACTACGTAACCGCGCGCGAGCATATCGATAAACTGCTCAAGCAATCTCCGAAGACCGATTACGTGGTCTACGGCTTAGCCGCCCTCGATTGCCTCACCGGGCATGTCGAAGACTCGCTCAAGCATCTCGATGAGGCCCTGAAGCTAAACGCCAGCCTGCGTTACCAGGCGCGCAACGACTCCGATTTTCATAATCTGGCCGAAGACCCACGATTCACCGAACTGTTATACCCGGATCCCGCTGCCGACCTTTCCTCGCCGGAGAGCCCATTCCGGGAGGACGAGTCTTTTTAGATCGTCCGCGAAAATCGTCCGATGGGAACCAGAACCGCCGATCTGCCGTCCTCAGAAAAAGTTGCGCGTGAGCGTGGACTCAGGGTCGTTGCCATCGGCGGAGGAACCGGCCTTTCCACGCTGCTCAAAGGACTGAAGCGCTTCGCTCTCACTCCCGCGGAGGTTGCATCCGCTCCGACTGCATCCCCGGTTGTCCGCGATCTCTCCGCGGTTGTTACGGTCAGCGATGACGGCGGGTCGAGCGGTCGCCTGCGAAAAGAATTCAATATGCTTCCGCCGGGTGATGTGCGCAACTGCATCGTCGCTCTAAGCGAAGATGAAGCGCTCTTATCTCAACTGTTCCGTCACCGCTTTGCTAAAGGCTCCGGACTCGAAGGCCATAGCTTCGGCAATTTATTTCTCGCCGCTTTGACGGACATTACTCAGGATTTCTCGGAAGCGGTTCGGCTGTCTTCGGAGATTCTGGTGACTCGGGGCCATATCTATCCCTCAACGACTTCGAATATCGAACTGGAAGCGTTGATGGAGGATGGAACGCGCGTGCGCGGAGAAACCAAGATCACCGCCAGCAAGGGCCGTATCAAGGAGCTTTGCCTCGTACCACCCAACGTGGAACCGCTGCCGCAGACCCTCGACGCGATTGCCCGCGCCGATATCATCAGCATCGGCCCCGGTTCCCTGTTTACCAGCCTCATTCCTAATTTGCTGGTGCGCGGCATCGTCGATGCGATTGTGAAGTCGCCGGCCGTCAAGGTTTACATTTGCAATCTCATGACGCAGGCCAATGAGAGTCTCGGTCTCAGCGCAGCCGATCACATCCGCGCGCTGAACGACCATGCGCATCAACCTTTGTTCGATTATGCACTGATGAATCGCGCGCCGGTGTCCGATGAACTTAAGGCGAAATATGCCCTCGAAGGCGCGTGCCCGATTGCAGTCGATCTTGAGGCCATCGAAAAGCTGGGCGTGGTTCCAGTCATCGGAGACTATCTGGAAGAGGCCGGGGTCGCGCGCCACAACACCGCGCGAGTTGCGATTGATTTGCTGCACCTGGCTTCCGGCAAGACCGGTGATGCGAAGAGCCGCTCCGCGGGAAAAGCGTGAGAGCTGCGCTTTCGATTCTTTCTTTCACCGCAACTGCGGAGTGACTAGAATGTGGCTATGAGAAGGGCATTTACCATACGGTTCTTGATCGCGAGCTCGATCTCGCTGTTTCTGCTTGTGGGTTCTTCTGTGGCGCAGCACGAGGATGACGACGAGCCCACATCGGTGCTGAGTTTTCTGATCCTCAAGGACGACAACGGTAAACCGGTGCGGAACGCCGCGGTTATCATGCACGCGGTCAACTCCAAGGGCAAACAGGGCAGAGGCGACCTCGAACTCAAGACAGACCTCGACGGCAAAACCAGCTTCGATGGCATACCATATGGGACGCTGCGCGTGCAGGTGCTGGCCTCCGGCTTCCAGACGTACGGGCAAGACTACAACGTCAACCAGCCGAAACTGAGTCTGACGATCAAGCTGAAACGTCCGCTGGGGCAGTATTCGATTTACGGAAATCAGCCGGGAGGCAAGAAAGACGGAAACGCCCCACCGCCCGATCCCAATGCGAAACCGCAGTAACAATCAAACGGTATTTCGAAGGCAGAATCCAGCAATGGCTTATCTTCTTAAAACTGAACCTACGGTTTATTCGTTTTCCGATTTGCAGCGTGACGGCACAACAGTCTGGGATGGCGTGACGAATCCCGTTGCCGTCAAGAATCTTCGCGGCATGAAAACCGGCGACCGCCTGATCATCTACCACACCGGAGACGAAAAGAGCGCTGCCGGAACCGCAACCGTGGTGTCGGTGGATGCAAGCGACCCGAAAAATCCAGCGGTGAAAATCAAAGCTGGGAAGCCGCTGCCCAAGCCCGTCACCTTGACCGAAATCAAGGCCAAAAAGCTTTTTGCGGACTCACCTCTGGTGCGCCAGGGGCGATTGAGCGTAGTTCCGCTCACCGGCGAGCAGTATGCCTTCCTCACCGGCGACTGAAGGTGAGGCAATTCTAGTGCGCGCGGGCATCGCGCCTGATCAGCGCATGATCGACGAAAAAGCCCACCCCTACGGCCAACGGAATCACACCAAAAGTGGCCGCGATCATGGCATCCGGCTCGACCCTGCCAATGAGCACAAAGGTGGCAATATAGCCGAGCGCCCCGGAGACCAAAAGAATGCCGGACCGCCGCGAGCGCGCCGCTTCCGAAAGTTCCGGCTGCATCGGCACCTCGACTCCGCGAGCCAGCGCTGCCAGCCGCTCATCGGTCCGCAGCTTGCGAATCCGATACACGGTATACATCAGCGCCATCGGAATGCCAAAGATCATCACGACTGCCGCTAAGCCGACAAAGTTGCCATCCATAGATCCTCCTCAGATCGAAGGCAAAATGCCTAATCGAAGTGAACACCTTGCTATCGGTGAATACGCAGGGGCTGAGGGAAAGTTCCCGCTTTTTGCTTCGCTGATGCGACACGCTTACAAAACTTTGCAAAATCTCGTGGCGTAGGCTGGCAACTAGTCCTGTAGTCTGGAGTTCTTAAGCGGATATCAGGCTTAGGCAAACTGACCGTATCGCGGAATCTTTAGGCAAGGACTCGCAAAATCGATGAAAGATAGAGCAAGAGAAGAGACAGCGTTTTCGCCGTCGGCGAAAGTGGCGCTTTTCGCCGCGGCTTGTTTCTCGTTCCTGTTCCTGGGGGTAGCCTTAGACGCCCAGGAGACGCACGAGACGGTCGACGTTGACGGCGCCACGCGCAACTTCATCCTGCATTTGCCGACGGGTTATAACCAGCAGCAGCATTATCCGGTCGTGATTCTTCTGCACGCTCAAAATCAGGATCCGGACGACATGGAGCGGCTCGCCCATTTCAACCACCTCGCCGACAAAAATGGGATCATTGCGATCTATCCGTCTGCCGCGCAGCGGGGCGAATGGAACATCGGCGTGCACAAGGAAGAGCAACCGGCCTATATGCCGCGGCGCGGCTTCGGTCGGCGCGGCGGAGGCTACCCAGGCGGAGGAGGATATCCCGGCGGAGGCCAGGGCGGCGGGGAAAATCCAAATGCGTCGAGGAACCGGTCAGAACCTTCGGATGACATTGCATTTCTCGGTCAAATGCTCGACCAGCTCGCGCTGAAGTATTCCGTCGACACTCACCGCATATACGCAGCCGGCCTGGGGGATGGCGGCTTCATGGCCCTGCGAGTTGGCTGCAACCTGGCGGATCGCGTGGCCGGCGTCGCGGCCGTTGGTGCGGCGCTGCCCAAGACCATGATTTGTCTTCCCGCACGCCCAGTGGCCGCCATCTTCATCGATGGCACCGACGACCCGATCGTCCCCTACGACGGCGGCACCTACAAGCCCGGCCACTTCCACGTGCTATCCGCCGAGGACAGCGCAAAATCGTGGGCCAAATTCGACCATTGCGAGGAAAAACCGGCCCAGGCCAAGATTCCCTCTCCGGAAAAAGGTGCGAAGGAAACCAAAACTTACACCTATAACGGCTGTCAGGCCGACTCTCAGGTTGCGCTCTACAGCGTCAAGAATGGCGGCAACACGTGGCCCGGCGGCGAGCAGTATATGACGGAAAAGGAAATCGGAAAAACCAGCAACGCCATCAACGCCAATGAAGTCATCTGGAGTTTTCTAAGTTCCAAGAGAATCGCAGCCGACAGCGCCAGTCAGAAGTAGCTTTCCTTATTCCAGATTCGGATGAGCACCGGGATAAAACCTTGCAATCATCCGGCCGGTCATCAGGCCGCCTTCATATTCCGGAATGATGACCTCGTCTGCGCCGGAATTGCGCATGGCTTGCGCATAGCGCGATTGCCCAGCACGGGTAATGATGCGGGCTTTCGGATTCAGCGCCTTCGCCGTAACCGTGATGTATAAATTGTCGGCATCGTTGTCGATTACGATGCAAAGACCGCGCGCGCGGTCGATGCCGGCGGTCAGCAGTATGTCCTGACGCTTGGCGTCCCCCTGAATGGCGAGCACACGTTCTTTTAGCAGTTCGCGGCAGAGCCCTTCGTTGCTTTCGATCAGGACGAACGGAATCTTCAGGCGGTTGAGCTGATCGACGACCGTCCGCCCGACTTGCCCGTAACCGCAAATAATGAAGTGGTCCCGCAACCTCTCGATATTGACGTCATTCACCATTGTTCTCCAAGCCTCGACTCCCTGCCGCTTAAAGATGGTCACGGCAACCCGCTCGGCGACCCATATCTGAAATCCAAAAACACCCAAATAAACAAACAAGGCGAACAGCTTGGTCGCGTTTCGCACGTGTTTGGCTTCAATGGCGTGCGGATGAATCATCCAGAACAAGGCATCCTGCCAAGTCAGTCCCTCCAGTCGCTGGTACACGAGCACACACAGCACGCTGAACAATACGAATACGACGAGCGGCAGCCAAAGCCGGCGCAAAAAAACAAGAAGAATCCGGAACATGAGGCAGCGATACTACCGGAAGTTCAGGACTACAACAATGAGAATGAACCAAACGGGTACGCTTGGTAAGCGGGAAAAACAGATGTGCGGCATCGAATTCTTGACTGCCACAAACAACTTTCAGCCCGCAGAAAGATGAGCTGACGCGCTCATCGCATTAACTCACGCAACTCGCGGCGCAGAATTTTTCCGGAGGCGGTTTTGGGGATGGAATCTACAAAATGCACTTGCCGCGGCTGCTTATAATGCGTGAGGCGTTCGCCAACAAAGGCGCATAGTTCATTTTCGATTCTGGAAGATATTGTGAAGCCATTGCGCAAGGCGATGAAAGCGACTGGAATCTCGCCCGCCGCTGCGTCGGGGCGCCCCACCACTCCACACTCCCGTACGGCAGGATGCTCCAGCAAAACCGCTTCCACTTCCGCGGGAGCGACTGCGAATCCTTTGTACTTGATCATTTCCTTGCGGCGGTCCACGACACGGTAGAACCCGTCCTCGTCGCGTGTCACGATGTCGCCCGACCAATACCATCCGTCGCGCAGGACCGCGGCCGTGGCCTGCGGCTCGTTCCAGTAGCCGAGCATGATTTGCGGACCGCGCATCACCAATTCTCCCGGCTCGCCGACGGCGGCTTCCTGCGAACTGCTTCCCGCAGGGCTCTCACCGTCCACGGCAACCACCCGGCAAGAAGTTTTCGCCACAGGATGTCCGATCGAGTCTGGCCGGTACAGTTCCGGTTCCAGGAAGCCGACGTGAGTGACCGGCGAAGCCTCAGTCATTCCGTAGCCTTGACGAACGCGTATGCCAGTTAAAGCCGTGAACCTTCGCGGCAATTCCGGCGCCAGCGGTGCCGCGCCGGACTTTACCCACTGAACCTCGTGATCCTTCGGAAACTGGCCTGCCTCGGCAGCCTGGCACAATGCATTCATTGCGGGAGGGACCAACGGCATCATCGAGATCGATTCCTCCGTGATCAGCGACACCACCTGGCCCACGTTGAAGCGCGGGATCAAAACCAGTGTCGCGCCCACAATCAGGGCCGGGTTTAGCATCACATTCAATCCGTAAATGTGATACAGGGGCAGGAAGCACAGAATATTGTCGGCAGCCGTGAGCGTAACTGCGTTCGGGCCCAACAATTGGTAGATATTCGAGACCAGATTCGAATGCGAGAGCATGACGCCCTTAGGCAATCCTGTGGTGCCGCTCGAATAAGGCAGCGCTGCTAGCGTCTTTTCTGCGTCGTGACCATGTTCGGGAACGCTCGCACCGGCTGGTTTCAACAACTCGGAAAACTCGAGACTCCCACTTCCCTGCTGCCGCGTGCAATAGACCTTTCGCAGATTCGGTAATCCGCTGAGATCGCATCCCTGAATGTTTGCGCCATCGGTGATCAAAATTACTGCACCGGAATTCGACAACTGATATTTGATCTCACGCTCGCGGTAAGTGGGATTCAGTAGCGTGGGAATGGCTCCGGCCAAAGTTGAGGCATGGTAGGCCACGCAGAATTCCCAGGAGTTGGGCAGGAAAATGCCGACGACTTCGCCCGGCTTCACTCCGGCTGCAACCAATCCGCGGGCCAGAGCGTTCACCATCTCGCCGTATTCCGCGTAGGTAATGCGGCGGCCGCAAGATGCATCTACAATGGCCACCTGTCCCGCATGCGAGCGGCACGAATTCAGGATTGCGTCGTGCAATAACACGTTGGCCGGGTCTGCATAAAGTTCCGTGCGCAAGCTTTCAGGACGCGACATGGCGAGGATGATTTTAGAGGAAAATCACGGAATGATGGGCTTTGCGAGACTAGCTCGCTAACTTGCGCAAGAATTCGGACTCGTCCATGCGGTACTTGAATGCTTTGCGGCCGTCAATAAAAACGACTGGAACCTCATCATTGAACTGCCGGCGCAGTTCGCCGTCGCTATCGACATCGACTTCTTTCCAGGTGAATCCGCCACGGCGTGAAAGCTTGCCAAGGCTCTCTTTCACAACCTCGCAGAGGTGGCACCCTTTGCGCGAATACACTACGACCTGTCGGGGCTCCGGCACGGCAAGATTGTAACGTTGCCGCTACTCCTGCTGGCAAGCAAAAAGAAGAGGGAGGGCTACACGGAAGCCTCATCCTGGTTCGGCTGGAACTACAGGAGTAAAATCGCCGGATGTTTGACTCTGACTGCAAACCCTTACGCGGCAAAGCGTGCCTGGTTACGGGCGCCGCGAAGCGCCTCGGACGGGCTTCCGCCCTGGCTCTCGCTGCCGCCGGGGCCGACGTTGCCATCACATTTCGCACTTCCGCCCGCGACGCGCAACGCACTGTCGTCGATCTGGCGGGCCTCGGCGTGCGCGCCTTCGCTCTGCACTGCGACGTAACCGATGAGGTCAGCGTGAAGTCGATGATCAAGGAAGTTGGGCGTGAACTTGGCCGGATTGACGTTCTGGTCAACAACGCGGCGAATTACGCGACGGCCGAGTTCGACCGCCTTACGGTGCGGCAATGGGACGATATGTTCGCGTCGAACACCCGCGGACCATTCCTTGTCTCTCGCGAAGCTCTTAAGTTGCTGCGCCGAAAACGCCCAGGCAAGAACCGCTCGAAGCGGACTGAGATCGAGGCGAAGATCATTCACATGGGCTCACTCGGCGGCCTGCGTCCGTGGGCCACGCATGCGCATTACTGCTCGTCGAAGGCCGCGCTGCACATGCTGACCAAAGTTATGGCGAAGGCCCTGGCCCCAGAAATTGCGGTCAATGCTGTGGCTCCCGGGATGATCGATTTGGGAGAAAAATCCGCGGCATCATTCATGACGCGAATGGCAAAGCAAACGCCGATGCTGCGGAACGGCACTGCGGGGGAGATCGCCGCCGCAGTCCTTTTCTTCGCGACCGCGCCACAGTTCATTACCGGCCAGATTCTCGCCGTAGATGGCGGCCTCGGTCTTTAGCCGACAAGCAGATCACGCCTCGGCCGAAGTGGGATCGATAATGCGTTTCACTTCCGAAACCCGGTTCGCCGGAAAGCCCCCCTGCTTGGCATGTTCCCGCACAAGCGCCTCGTTGGGGGCGATGTAGACGCAGTAGATTTTATCTTGCGTTACGTAGCTCTCGATCCACTGAATCTGCGGCCCAAGGTTCTTCAAGACACCGCAAGATTTTTGGGAAATCGCTAAAACCTGGTCGTCGCTCAGATTCCCCGCATCCGGAATTTCACGCTCTATCACGAACTTTGGCATTAGTTTCTCCCGCCGGAAATTCTAATTCGTCGGGCGGTGAAATATCCAATGCAGGCGTATGCCGGCGATGACCTCAACTTTTTGTTGGGATCAAGGTATATTGAGGCGAATGAGAAAAGCTGCGAAAAGAAAATCTCCTGAAACCACGCTTGCGCCGTCCAACGTTCCGCCCAGGGTGGCCATCGTAATTATGGCAGCGGGAAAAGGCACGCGGCTGAAGTCTCAGATGCCAAAGGTGCTTCATGAAGCCGGGGGGAAACCGCTGCTGGCACATGTCATCGCCGCCGCGACGCGCGTAGTGCCGCCGAGCGATATATTCGCGATTATCGGGCATGAAGCCGAGAAGGTTCGATCCGCGGTCGCCGGTACCGGCATCAATTTCGTGCTGCAAAGCGAACAACGCGGCACCGGACACGCACTGATGGTGGCGCAGGGCGCACTTTCCCCATACAACTATGTAGTCGTGCTCTCTGGCGATGCCCCGCAAATCACTCCGCAAACGATTGCCCGCCTGCTGAACTTTCACCTCGATGAGCAAGCCGGCATGACTCTGCTTTCCGCCGACTTCGCCGAACCAACCGGCTACGGCCGGGTCGTTCGAACAAATCCGAGCGGCGCGGAAGTGAAGGAAATCGTGGAGGAGAAATCAGCCAGCGCAGCGCAGAAACGGATCAAAGAAATCAACTCTGGCTTCTATGTATTCGCAGTCCCGGAGCTATTCGCCAACATCGGCAGACTTTCCACCTCCAATCCTCACACCGAGTACTACCTGACTGACATGGCCGCCGTATTACGCAAAGCCGGGGAGCGGGTGGTCGTGTACAAAACAGAAAACTCCAGTGAAGTTTTAGGCGCTAACACGCGCGGCGAACTTTCTCAGATCGATGAACAGATGCGCATACGCAAGTGCCGGCAGTTGATGGCCGATGGCGTCACAATTTTTTATCCGGCGACTTGCGTGATCGACAACGATGTTGAAATTGCAGCCGATACTGTGATCGAACCTTTCGTTCAAATTCTCGGCAAAACTCGCATCGCTGAGGGCTGCAGAATTCGATCTTATTCGGTAATTCGTGACTCGCAGATCGGCGCGAATGTCCTTGTTCGCAACGGTTGCATTCTGGAAGATGCCAGGGTCGCTTCGAACGCCGTGCTCGGCCCTTATTCCCACCTCCGCCCCGGCAGCGACATTGGGGAGGGCGCGCACGTCGGCAATTTCGTCGAAACCAAGAAAATCAAGCTCGGCAAGGGATCGAAAGCCAGCCACCTCACTTATCTCGGCGACGCCGAAATCGGGGCGGGCGTGAACATCGGCGCGGGAACCATCACCTGCAACTACGACGGAGTGAACAAGCACACAACTACAATCGAAGACGGCGCCTTTATCGGCAGCGACAGCACGCTAGTCGCGCCAGTCCGCGTCGGTAAAGGAGCGTACGTAGGCGCAGCGTCGTGTATCACGCGAGATGTTCCGGTAGATGCGCTGGCGATTGGACGCGCCCAGCAGGTGATCAAAGAGGGTTGGGCGAAAGAGAAACGCGCCTCACGAAAACCGAAATAGATCCGCCGGCAAGAATTGAAGAATTTTAGACCAAAAATGGAAAAGCGCCGAGACCCTGGTCGGAATCGGCGCCTTTTGTTCGTTTCTTCCGGTCTAGTGGGCGACTGCCGCAAACAACTGCGAATGCATCAGCGATTGGAACTGCTGATCGCTGGCCTTGAAGTGGAAGGCAACATTGCTGCCGTCGGAATCGACCGAGGTGTTATCCATGGCGACCTTTTCTGCCGCGCTGGCACTCATTTTCTTGTAGAGCAGGCCGGCTTTCACCAGCGACGATAATGTTGCAGCGCTCACCGAATCGGAAGTGACTACGGTGAGATCGAAGTTCACGCCGCTGGCGAAGCTCATGGTGTAGCGTGAACCGAGTAGGCGCTTCTTAATGGTCTCGTAATCGGCGACTTTGGCGGCGTCACCCAGAGCCGAGCGCATCACGTTCTGGGTTCCCTGTTGATCCAGAATGCTCCACACCGGCCCCGCATCCACATCCGACATCATGTCGGACATGGTCGAGTTCGTATCCAGGTTTAAAATCTGCCCGTCCCGCGTATCGAGCGCCAGCTTCACAGCCGATGATTCGCCAAACAGCAGCGTGCTGTCGTCCAGAAAGACCATGACCATGCCGCCGTCCATGGGATAAATACTCGCTGTGCGGTACTTTGTCGGCTTGATCTTCGCTGCGGTCATCTTTTTGATGACGGTCTTCATGGCGAACGGCCCAGCCGCTACGCCCACAGACTTGATCCCGCTCTTCTCGGTGCGGAACGCGGCGAACGCCAGAGAATCCACGTCCTTGCTGGGGTCGATTCCAACGCCCTTCAACGCCTCTTCAAACTGCTTCAGGTTGTCGGGCAGCACCTGCTCCTTAAGCTGCATTGCGGTCGGAGAATCCTTGAGAGCCCGATAGTCGACAGAGATCAACTGTTGACAATCAGCGGGAACGACGGCGCGGGCGGACCCATTGAGCGGCATTGCGAACGCTGTTCCCGCGCACGCGAGAGCAAACGAAGACAGACAAGCCAATCCAGTTCTTACCAGCTTCATGCCAAGTTTCATAGCATCCTCAGATGTGTATAAACCCGGTTTGGTCGACCAGGTTGCGGGATCTCTCCAATTAAGATGCAGGTTTAGGCTGCAGCGTTCGAGCGGACCCACGTGACAGAACGAACGACCATTTTAATACTTGCAGTGTATCGTGAGCCATCCAAAGGTACAGTAACTAAAGGGAAACCTCGATCAAGATGGGGTCAGTTCATGCGGGGAACTTATATTTTCACTTTTTCAACCCGTTTACGAATGCCTGCCGCAAAGTCGGCGTCCTTGAGGGAGCCAAGATTAATCTCCACGTTAGCCAGTGCTCCGCTGATCGCCGCCCTGGCCAGCGCTTCCGCCGTCGTCAGATCGGACTTCATGTTTGGATTGGTGATTCCTTCGAGCTTAGAGGCGATCCTTGCCACTTCTCGCGACTTCTCGGCCACGCTTAGAGGAACACCGGTCGCTTGTTTCAGTGCGGCATCTATCGATTCTTCGGCTTCACTTCCTCCGGATTTCGCCTGCTTGTAGGCCTTCATTACGGAATCGTAAGCCGCGGCATCGGCGTCGATGGCTGCCTTCAACTCCTCGCGCAGCGCGCCCAATCTCGCAATTGCAGCGCTCAGTTCCGACTCATATTGCACGTAAGCCTTCTTGCCGCGCGACATCGAAGCCACCATGCTCGCTAACCCGGCAGCCATTGCTCCCGCCGCCGCGGAAGCGCTGCCGCCGCCGGGGGTGGCAGTTGGAGCGGCAAGCTGCTCGATAAATGGCTCGACCCCTGCCCGCAATCCGCCAACAGCCATCTTCCCGCTCATCACCGCGGATAACCGGTTTTCCAAAATCAACGACGAATCGAAATTCTCCACCTGCAAGAACCACTCTGCCGCCTGCTCCAGAGCTTTCTTTGGGATCAGTCCGACGATCTCGCTCGACACGGGCATTACGCCATATCGCGCCGCCTCCCGTTTCACTGTTTCAAAAACGCGGTGGACGGGAGTCTGCTCAAAATCTGTAAGATTCATCGAAACCTGAGCCAGTCCGCGCACCAGGAACCCGGCTCCTTTCACAAAGCGCAGGCCACCGCTTGAAAAGCGCACGGCTTTAGCAATTTTCTTTGCGATCTCAACATCCGTCGTGTTCAAAAAGACGTTGTAGGCAATTAGAAATTTCCTCGCCCCAACCACGGTCGCACCGGCCGTGGGGTGGACTCTGCACTCGCCGAAATCCGGCTTTCGCGCCGGATTCGTCGCTATCTCTGCGCGGATTCCTTCAAACTGCCCACGGCGAATATTCTCCAGATTCTGTCGCTCGGCGGTGGTTGCGGCCGCCTCGTACAGATAAACCGGAATCTGACAGCGCTTCCAGATTTCGGCTCCAACGTGCCGCGCCATGGCAACGCAATCCTCAATCGTCACGCCCTCGATCGGAATGAACGGCACCACGTCGGCGGCGCCCATGCGCGGATGCGCCCCCTTGTGCACGCATAAATCGATCAACTCCGAAGCCTTCCCTACTCCCCGAATCGCAGCTTCCTGGATCGCTTCGCGCTCGCCGACAAGTGTGATCACGGAGCGGTTATGATCGGCATCCATCTCGCGGTCAAGAACGTAGACGCCGTCGATCTTCATGGCGGAAACAATGGCGTCGACTTTGGCTTTGTCGCAGCCTTCAGAAAAGTTTGGGACACATTCCACTAGCGTAGACATAACGCAGAAGAATATCTGGCACGGAGCGTGGAAGCAAATCTTCGATGTGGGGTTGAGCCGCTACGCACCGTGAGGCGCTTTCTGGTTCCTTATCGAACTTTCACTTTGGTTTGCTCCACCATTATGTTTAGAATGGCGAGCGGGCAAGTTTGTTCATGCCAGACGAGTTCAACACGCCCCCTGTCGTCGTTGACCAACTCACGGGCACGCTCGTGGGCCGCTTCATTGTGGGAAAACGCCTGGGCGCGGGCGGCATGGGCCAAGTCTACGTCGCCGAAGATCCTACGCTGAAACGGTTGGTCGCCATCAAGCGCGCCGCACCACGTTCGCGCTCCGATCCCAAGGACCGCAAGCGCTTTCTCAAAGAGGCACAGCGAGCCTCGGCTCTGAATCATCCCAATCTTGGCGGAGTCTACGATGTGGTGGAACATGCCGGCGAACTCTGGCTGGTGATGGAGTACGTCGAGGGCGAAACCCTGCGCCATCGCCTGAAGCGGCCGATTTCGCGTGACGAATTCTTCGTCATCGCCATGCAGTGCTGCGAGGGCCTGAACGCCGCTCACGAACAAGCCATCATTCACGGCGATATCAAGCCCGAGAACATCATGATCACGTCCGGCAACCGGGCGAAGATCCTCGACTTCGGCGTAGCCCGCCGCGCCTGGACGACCACTCCCGACACGGCAACCAGAAGTATGGAGACGATGACCGCCTCGGGCGGAACGCCGGCTTACATGGCTCCCGAGGTTCTGCTGCAAAAGCCCGACGACGGCCGCTCCGACATATTTTCCCTGGGACTGGTTTTTTACGAGATGCTCGGCGGCGAGCAGCCTTTCCATAGCGACAGCCTGGCTACCACGGTCGCCCGCATCGTACACGAAGATCCTCCACCGCTAAAGAATGTTCCAGCCAAGTTGGCAGCGATCATTTGGAGGATGATCGCGAAGAATCCGGACCAGCGCTATGCGCAGGCCCCCGACGTTCTCGAAGACCTGCGTCGCGTGCAGCGAGGCGGATCGCCGCTCAAGGCGTCAAGCCCGGCATTGGTAGAGCGCAAACCTCGCATCATCGGTGCAATCCTTGCTTCTGTGGCTGTCGTTGCGCTACTCGCTTCAATTCCGCAAGTGCGCCACCGAGTTGGCCTCCTGTTCGGGAGAATGCCTGTACCCAGCGCCGGCACGGCTCCGGCTCTGCCGCAAACAAAAATTCTTGCCGTTCTACCCTTTGCTGCCATACCCGGCAATACCAAGCTCACCGCCCTTGGGGAAGGCGTTGTGGAGAGCATTGGCGGTAAATTAGCCAAACTCACCGGCGACCGAGCCTTTGAAGTAGTCTCCCCCGGCAATCTGCTGGAGCGCAAGATCGCTTCCCTGCCTGACGCCGCCCATAACTTCGGAGCCAACCTGGGATTGGCGGTCTCTTTCGAGCCGCAGCCCGGGGATCTGGTTAAAGTCGCTTATTCCGTGCAGAACGCGCAGAGTGACGCAACTGTGGGCAGTGATTCAGTTAGCGTACCGATGGCCGACATTTTCTCCCTCGAACAAAAAATTGCCCAGGGAGCAGTCAAGTACCTGCAATTACAGCTGCGTCCGGAAGAAGAGGCAGCGCTGCAATATCACGGCACCGAGAACGCCGCCGCATATCAGTACTACCTGCAGGCGCAAGGCTATCTGCTCGATCATACGAAGGCCGAAAATCTCGATAACGCCATGTTGATGGCCCGCGAAGCACTCAAACTCGACCCTAACTTCGGCATGGCTAAAGCTGTTCTTGGGCAGAGTTATTGGTTCAAGTACTCCGATACCAAACAGCAGCAATGGATCGGTCTGGCGGAAACAAATTGCGACGATGCGGTTAAACTTGGCAACGCCGGCGCAGATGGGCACCTGTGCCTCGGTCACATAGACAGCGGAACCGGACTCTACCCTGAGGCGGAATCCGAATTTGAACTGGCTCTCGCTTTGGAACCTACCAATGAGGGCGCAGCACTCGGTGTTGCACATGCCTATCAAAGCGCGGGCAAGGTCTCAGAGGCGGAAAAAGCGTTCCAGCAGTCGATCCAGGCTCACCCCAATAGCCGCTTTAGTTACAATGACTTCGGAGCATTTTATCAAGAACAGAATGATCATGAAAAAGCCCTGCAGATGTACAACAAAGTTACGCAGATTGCTCCTGAGTGGTACGTCCCTTACGTGAACATGGGGTCTATCTACAACGACATGGGGCAATACGAGAAGGGGATCGAGGCGTCGAAGAAATCGATCGCGATTCGGCCCACTTATGCCGGCTATGTCAATTTAGGGGCGGCTTATTTCGGCCTGCAGAAGTTCGACGAAGCGGCGAGTGCGTCCCAGGAGGCGGCCAAACTGGACCCGCAGCAGTATGTGATTTGGGGCAATCTGGGCGACGCTCTCTATCAATCCGGCAAGAAGGATCAAGCCGCACAGCCCCTTCGTAAGGCGGTCGATCTAGCCGCGGCCCAGCTGAAGGTCAATCCCCGCGATCCGAATGTGCTGAGCGATCTGGCAGGTTACGATTCTGAGCTGGGGGATCGGAAAAACTCCCTTGCCTATCTCCAACAGGCCCTGCAATACACCCATAACGACAAAGATGTATTGCTGGAGGCCGCCTCAATATATAACCATTTGGGGGAAACCGGTTTGGCTGTAGAATGGCTGGCCAAGGCGGTGCATGCCGGTTACGCCGTAGACAAAATCCGCAGCATGCACGAATTCGATAATCTCGCCGGTACTCCGGGCTATCAGCAGTTGATGAAGTCGAAGTAGCTCCAGCAGATTTCGCTGGATGGGCCCAGGTTAAGATTCGGGAAGCTTCGTTCCCAGTCAATTGCTTCCCGGACACAAAAATTCGAATGGAGAGAGAAACCCTTATGACACACGAAAAAAGAGCTGAAGGCAACCCACCACCAGCGGTCAGTACGGAGATCTGCAATGGTTTTGAAGCGGAACCCGGAGCGGAAGTGACTTTCACAAATGCCGAGGCGGGTGCCGAGATAGTGCAGAGCGGGACCGTTTGGCCATTTTTTGAGGCCAACCTTACGACACCGTATGGCCCTCCGATTGGGCCGTTTCCGCTGCCCGGCGTCACAAAAATATACGTTGGCAATTTCGCGGTGGGCGACAACATCCCATACACGGTCGCCAATCAAACCTGCACCAACGCGATCCAAAAGTCGGTGACTATCATCTCCGGTGCAATGCTGAAGAAATCGGCGTAAGACGACGGAGAAAGTATCGTTGCGATTTCCGGCTTGGGCGGGCAAAATCCCCCGGCCAAGCCGGCAGCAATTTCAACGAATCGTAGGAGAACCGATGCCACCAGTCCCCATCAATATCTGCGACAATTTCAGCGCCCGACCGGGCGAGGAAGTGAACTGGCAAAACCTTCCCGCCAGCTGCACAATCTCTCAGGACGGTTCAAGCGCATGGCCCTTCAACCTACCCCAGCCAATCGTTTTTCCGATGCCATCCCAGCGGAAGATCACTGTCGCGAAAGACATGAAACCTGGTAAATATTATTTCGTGGCCAGCTGCTGTCCGAAACCAATCTGCGTGACGGTCATCTAGCGGCGCCCAGTCTTCAAAGGAGAAATCGTCCAATCCGCAGGATGGTTTGTCCTCGCCCCACTCGGGTGCGAAGATTCATTTGGACCCGCTTACTTTTTCCAAAACTTTCCCAGCCCCAGCCGCACCTGCACCGTGTTGAGCCCCGGATTGTAGTCACCCAAGCCGGCATTCGAGATGTGCAGGTAGCGCACTTCCACGCTCCAGTTGTATTTTTCGCCGAGGATGTGAGTTCCGAACGCCGCGCTGGGCGTGAAATTCACCGTGTTCGTGTATGTCGGGACGTTCACATTGCTGAAGACCGTTCCCCCGGTCAACTGCAGGAACGGAGAAAACCGGCCGCGCCGCACAAAATTCCACTTCAGCCCCAGCGGATCAAATCCCGCACCATAGGCGGTGTTCGCCGGCTGAAATATCAGATAGACCGGCACCACATCCACGGTGTATTCGAAGCGCCCGCGCAGTAATCCGGGCAAATGCTCGGCGCTGATCACCCATCCGTATCGCAGGCCAGCATTGAACACCTCCGTGTTCGACGTTCCTCCCGCCACAGAGTGGCCGCCGCCAGCCCAAACCTGGATTTCGTTTCCGCCTTGCTCCGGCCCACTCTGAGCCCAAGTGAGGGACACGAATCCGAACAGGAAGGTTAAAGTTAGACTTAGAAAGATCGCAGGCGCATTCTTTGCTGGCATCTTATCGAGGGTGCCGTACTCAACCGAATTTTGCAAGGACAGGGTTCACTCTGGCGAACCTCCGCACTTAATATCCGTGGGAGAGGTCGCTGCGGTGCCGCTTTTCGCCGGTAAGCGCATCGAATGACGATGAGCACAATTCTCGTTACTGGCGGATCGGGCTTCATCGCCAGCCATTGCATCCTGCAACTTCTCTCTGAGGGACACACTGTCCGCACAACGGTTCGCAACCTGCAGCGCGAGGCTGACGTGCGAGCAATGATCAAGAACGGAGGGGCCGAGCCGAACGGGCGCTTATCATTCTTTGCAGCCGATCTTGAAATGGATGCGGGTTGGGCAGAAAGCGTCCGTGGATGCGAATACGTGCTTCACGTGGCCTCGCCATTCCCTGAAACCGTCCCAATGGACGAAAACGAACTCGTTGTGCCCGCGCGAGAGGGCGCATTGCGCGTGTTGCGGGCCTCGCGCGATGCCGGCGTCAGGCGCGTCGTATTGACGTCTTCTTTTGCTGCAATCGGTTATGGCCACAAGCCGCAGGATGAGCCGTTTAACGAAACCGACTGGACTGACTTGCACGGCGACGGACTGACCCCCTACATCAAGTCAAAAACCATTGCCGAACGCGCCGCATGGGATTTCATCGCGTGTGAAGGACAAAATAAAGATGGTGGGAAACTCCAGCTCTCGGTTGTGAATCCCGTCGGCGTCTTCGGTCCGGTTCTTGGGCCCGACTATTCAACCTCAATTCTGGTCGTGCAACGCCTGCTCGATGGAGCTGTGCCCGGACTTCCGAAACTTTATTTCGGCGCGGTTGATGTCCGCGACGTCGCGGCCCTGCATATTCGCGCGATGACGCATCCCGCGGCCAGCGGCGAGCGGTTTCTGGCTGTTGCCGGAAGTTTTATGTCGATACTCGATATCGCGCATCTGCTTAAATCGCGCATGGGAGCGGCAGCAAATAAGGTACCCACATGGGAAGTTCCAAACTTTCTGGTTCGCCTCGCCGCACTGCGCGATCCGGCGGTAAAGCAGATTATTCCGGAGCTGGGAAACAAAAAGGACGCTACGAGTGACAAAGCCAGAACCATGCTAGGCTGGTTGCCACGTTCGAGGGAAGATGCCATCATGGCGACCGCGGAAAGCCTCATTCGGCTGAAGCACACGACTACACCCGGGCGAAATCGATAAAACCGTGCTGTACATCGGTACGAATGAGTTTGACGCGCAGCTTGTCTCCAACATCCGCCCCTTTGTTGCCTTGAGCCAGCAAGCCTTCCACATGGGGCTGCAGAGCGCGAACGAACGTTCCATTCGGCGTTACGCCGGTGACAATCGCGTCGAAGATTGCGCCGATGCGATTCTGCATGGCGACTGCGGCCAATCGTTTCGACATGTCGCGCTCCACCTTTTGGGCTGCATCTTCTTTTTCCGTGCAGTCAGCGGCAATGGCCGAAAGTTCGCTATCGGAGTAAGGATCCGGCTTTCCATCGAGCATCGCCTTGAGGATGCGCTGAGTAACCATGTCGGCGAAGCGGCGGTTCGGAGCGGTCGAATGGGTATAGTCGCGAACCGCGAGCCCGAAGTGCCCTGGGGCCGGCTCGCCCGGCCGCTCGAGCACATATTCGCCCGGCCCAATCAGCTTGATGACGGCGAGCGAGAGATCGGCAAAGTGATCGGTATTCGCCGCCTTCTGTTTGATCAGGAAATCGTTCAGCGCTTTGGAATCTGGCTCGGAGGGCAGCCTGTCACCGTAAGTCGCGGCCAATTCTACGATGCGATCCCATCTTTTTGGCTCGCGCACAATGCGGCGCAACGATGAAACCTTTTCCAACATGCGTGCAACTACGCCATTAGCGGCGATCATAAAGTCTTCAATCAGCTCCGTCGCATGATTTTTCTGCTGATTTGTCACACCGACTATCGCGCCATTGACCAGCAACGGAAGAAATTCGTTTGTCTCAAGACTCAGCGCGCCGTGATCGTAACGCTGGCTCTTCAGCTTTTGTGCCACATCACTCTGCAATTGCAGTTGCGCCTGCAAATCGCCGGAAGCGGCGACCTTTGGCGGAGCCGCGGCTGCTCCTTCGAGCCACGCCCCCAGGGAGTTGTACTGGAGTTGAGCTTTATTGCGAACGATCGCACGGTAGACATCGCTGGAAGTTACATGACCCGTTGCATCCACCACAAATTCGGTAACCACGGCAAGGCAGTCCTGATTTTCAAGGAGCGAGGTTTTGCCCGTTGAAAGCTCTTCGGGCAGCATGGGAAAATTGCGAACGCCGGCATATACCGTTGTCGTTTCTCTGGCCGCATGCTGATCGATGGGAGTTCCTCTTAGGACGAAGGCATCGACGTCCGCGATTCCTATCATGACTTTGGCATCTCGATTCGGCAGCCGCTCCGCGACTTCGATTTGGTCGAGGTCGCGCGAGGTGTCACTGTCGATCGATGACCACAAGCGATCGCGCAGGTCGCGTATCTTGCCGTTTGCCGCAATCTCAGGGGGATGTTGCCGTAATTGTGCCAGTTGCTGCTGCACCGCCGGTCCGAAATCCGGTTGAAAACCGCGCTCCAGCACAACTTCTTTGGCGGCAGCCTGCAGATCGATGTGCGATGAGTTGTGCGATGAGCCGGTCGGGGACATGGATGAAAAAGTAGTCAGCAGGGACGATTGCGATTTTAGCGCTACTCCGTGACCACCGCCTTCACCAGGTTTCGCGGCCGGTCTACGTCGTATCCTTTTTTCGTGGCCACATGATAAGCAAATAGCTGCAGAGGTATCACCTCGACGATCGGCAGCAACAGCTCGGGAGCCGCGGGTACAAAGATTACATCTGCAAGATCACCGGCTTCACGGTCGCCCTCGGTCGCTACGGCGACGATTTGCCCGTTGCGTGACCGCACTTCTTTCATCACATCCAATGTCCGCCGGTAACGCAGCATCGAATCCGGATCGGATCGATCGCACGTTGCCAGTACCACGACGGGCAGCTTGTCATCCACCAGCGCATTCGGACCGTGCTTAAGCTCTCCCGCCGGATAGCCTTCCGCGTGCGCATAAGAGGTTTCCTTCAGCTTGAGGGCTCCTTCGCGCGCTATTGCGTAATGTACGCCTCTGCCGAGGTATAGAAACTTTTCCGCTTGAAAATGCTTCTGCGCGAAGTCCTCTGCAAGCTCGTCCCAGGTGCGGAGCTGGGATTCGACTTCATCCGGCAACTGCAAAAGCCTGTGCAGGTAAGAACGCGTGACCTCGGAAGTCATTCTTCCGCGCTTGCGGGCCAGGAACAACGCCATCAGATAAACGATCGTGAGCTGCGCCGTAAAGCTTTTCGTGGCCGGGATGGCAAGCTCCGGGCCAGCCCCCGTAATCAGCGCCGCGCTGGCCTCGCGCGGAATCGTAGCATCAGCCACATTCGAGACCGCGACGGTCTTAACTCCTCGGGTCAGGGCTTCGCGCTGCGCAGCGATAGTGTCAGCGGTTTCGCCGGATTGCGTGATCACCATGACCAAAGGTTCGATCGCGGCGTGCGTGGAGCGATAGCTGTACTCGCTGGCATACTCCACGTCAACCGCAACGCCGGAAAGATCTTCAATCATGATCTCTCCGGCCAGCCCGGCGTGCCGGCTCGACCCGCTGGCAGCGATGATCAGTTTCTCAAAGGTCAGCAGCGAGCTTTCGATCGCCTGAAGTTCGCCGGGGAAAATTATGTCGTCCTTGAGATGCTGTTGTACGGTTTTGGCAATCGCCGCCGGCTGTTCGTAGATCTCGCGGCGCATCGCGCGGGAAAAGCCTTCGGCAGGCGTTCTAGGCTCAAACTTGGTCGTCATATTCGACTGGGGCTGAGGGTAAATCATTTGCCGCGCGGGAGCAAACGGGTGAGTCGAATCAATGCCTCGTGGCCGCATCGTTCCTTGAGAAAGCGGCGACTCCCCTGATAAGATTCGCGTTTCAATAGGGGGCCTGATGCGCGTGGGATTCGTTTTTCTTGGCTTTGCCGGCTTGGCGATTGCGATGGTGGGGCAACAACCGGGCGCAGAACCGTCTGGCGGTGCTCCGCAATCCGCTCCGGCCTCGTTTGCCGAGGATCTGAAAGCCCCCGCCGTTTCAGCCGAGGCGAAGTTGAGGCAGATGTTCGAGCGGAAAATCGAAGCCGAGTGGGAAGCTATCAAGAACAAAGACAAGAAAGCATACGGCGACTTCCTGGCGGACGATTATGAAGGAGTCGAGATTGACAGCAAGGGCGAGCGAAGCAAAACGCAGGCGATGAACGAATTGGCCAACGGCAATCTCAGCAGCTATGTTTTATGGGGATTCAAGCTAACTCCTCTAGGGACTGATGCCGCCTTCACCGTCTATGAGGTGACCATGCAGTTTCCACCTAAATCTCAAGTGCGCTTCTCTCGCATCTACGTTGGGGCAGTCTGGATGAAGCGTGCAGGCGAGTGGGAGGAAGTCCACTATCAGGAGACACACGTCAAATAGCGCACGACCATCGAAATATGTCCGGTTGAATCTCTAAACCCACGACGTTAAGACTCCGAACATTGTAATCAACCTTTGCAAGGGAGTCGCCATCCCATCTTGCAAAAGGGGATTTCCATGAAGAAACTGCTTTTCTTTACCTTGTTGCTCTCCGGCAGTCTCTTGCTGGCGCAAGACGCTGCTCCCTCGGACAACCAGCAACGCTCGAACAATTCCGCCGGGCCCATAACCGTGCGAGGCTGCATCAGCCGGATTAATGGCGACTACGTATTGATGAAAGAGAATCCATCCGATACTTTTGAGCTTCAAGCCACCGGAAAAACGAGGCTAAAGAATTATCTCGGCCAGCACGTCGAAGTAACTGGCAATCAGGAACCGACGTTGAGTACCAGTTCCGATGCTATGGCACGGCAGGGATCGGCGGCGCCGGTTACCATCGCTGTCAAATCCATCAAGACGATTGACAAGGAATGCTCGGAGCAAACAGTTTCGCGTTAGATTAGCCTTGTTACTTACGCCCAGTGAAGAGAAAAGGAATGTCGCGTTACTGGCAATCCGGCGGCATCGCCTGAATGTTCGATTCAGAGGTGCATGGGCTCTTGTTCTTTTCCGGTTCAAACAGCCACGGGTGACGGTAGCGGAGAATCCACAATCCGTCGTCATTGGTGAGGTAAAGCAGGCCGTGGCGGCCGTCGGCTAGAGTGCTGGTCACCTTGCTGAAAGTTTCCAGGGTCTTGGGGGCTTTGGGATCGGTAAGGTCAAGCACACGAACCGTTTCGGTGGCATGCTTGCTGCTGCTAAGAGTGTCCGGACTCTTCTCCGGTGCTTCCGAGATTGCAACATCGGGGGTGACCATCTTCAGGTCTCCCTCGGTTGCCTGATTCGAGCCGGGGACTCGCTTCACCAGGCTCGGCATCTCGGGATGGCTGACATCGACCACCATATAGCCTGGCTTGGCCGCCTGCTGGACGTATAGATACTGCTTGCCGCGCTCTTTTTGGAGCATCATTTCACTTCCCGTCGACTGCGGCAGAGGCAGATGCGCGATGACGGTGGCAGGAACGTCAGTAGGCTTCGGAGCGGGTTGGTCGCTCGCGGCCGCCAATAACCCCGGTAATAAGAACAACGAAGACGAAAGAGCGAACGACCTCAGGCGGATACTACAAATATTCTTCATAAATCACTTCTTTGAAACCGAGACACGAAACGTTGTTCCGTCCCGCGTCTCGGTTCACTATATCACCCAGGGGAGGGCTGCCTCACTGCTGCGCATATACCGCTACGCAACCGTTGGCGCTCTGCGTCGTACAGCCATTACCGGCTTGCATCGGCACAAAGACGTGGTTGTTGCTGGGATCCACCGCGACGCTGTGCGAGTTGGAACCGGTCGCCACATTCACCAGCCATTGATTCGTTCCCGCATCAATCACGCCCAAAACCGCGCCTGTAGGCATGTCGCGCGCGGCCAGGTAGTATCTGTTGTCGCCCGGGTTGTACCAGGTTTCATCCACGCCGCCGACGTTGGTGATCTGGATGCAGTTCACCAGCGGAGTTGATGTGCAGTTCACGTTGTAGCTGCCCGAGGCAGTGCTAAAGCCTCCAGCCAGGTTGATAATGTATTCGTTTGGGGGGAAAGCTTCGCCGTCGTGGTCGGCGCAACCCACCAGGAAGTACTCTCCCGGTCCTTGCACGATACCGGTGGGCATGCAGTTCGGCATGACCATACTACCTACTACGATCGGGCCATTTGCGGTTCCCAGTTGAAGATCAATCACATCGACATTCCCGATGTTCGTGGTGGCAACGGAGTTCTCGTTGGTGAGCAGCCACTTGTCGGCCCCTGGGTCGTAGACCATCCCTCCCAAGCCGGCAGGCGCGATCGCGCCGGCACAGGTACTGCATGGCGTGGTTTGGTTACCCTTGGTGAACTGGCCGTTCGCATAGTTCAGAATCGGCCCGTGGTGACAAGGAATCGTGTAGTTCGTTCCAGTGGGAGTTACGCCGAACCCGACCAGTCCCAACGCTGGATTGGCGTCTGCAATCGATCCAGACACGCCGCTGAACACGTGTGGATTCGACGGATCGGGGCAGGGGAAGGTTGGTACACCGGCGCTCAGAACGGTATCAACCGGAGTATCGGGATTCAGGCCGGCCCCTCCTGAGGCTGAGCCACCGGCACCATCGTAATAGATTTGCCCGATAATGCAGCTTGGCGGATTGAAGGAGCCGCCGACACCGGGATCCAAGTCAGGCGAGGGCAACGGATTTCCTCCACCATCGACACCTGTTCCGGGAATTCCAGTTCCAGTTCCCTGAAGCGGGTAAGAATAAATAGCAGCCGAACCGGCGTAAGGATACATCCCAGTCGCTGCATTGTATCCCGCAGGATATGGCCCATATGCCAAGGTCGGAACTACCGGCAGGCAGTGTTGCAGTTGCTGGCTATCGGCTGGATTCTTTGCCACCACGTGGGACATATCAATAAAAGTAATGAATGGCAACCCGGGATCGCCGTTGATAATTGCAAGCACGTTGTGAGTTGGGTCGTACGCTTGCTCATCTCCACGATCGTCGCCGCAGTCTGCGGCCGATCCGGCCTCGCCGTTCCAGGAAGAGATGCATGGAGCAATACCCAGCGGCCCGTCGTAATCGGCGGAAACACCGGTTGGAATCGTGGCGAGAATAGCCGGTGGAGTCGGAGGAGTGGTTGCCAGGTTCATGGTGGTGATATCGAAAACCACCACGCTGGAGCTGCCGTTTCCAACAAACAGAACTTTACCATCCGCAGTCGTCGTGTTGCCATCGGGTCCGGACATCGGATTGACTCCGTTGGCGCGCGAAGCGCAGCATTGGGCACCGGGAAACCCTCCAAAAAGGCCGCTGGGGCCGAATCCCGTGTTCAGGTGGAACCTCGGTGATACCACGGCCGCGGTGCTCTCCCAGGAAACATCGTCGCGGCAGCCGTACCGCGTGAAATTCCCGAACACGTCAATGATTGGTGGAATCATCGGCCCACTTGTAGCGGGCGTAACACCAGGCTCGGGAATCGTCGGGCACGCGCTGGCGCCGTTGCCTGCACCAGCGACGGCGTTCTGACCTTGAATCGCGTTCACTGCGAGATCCTGTCCTGTATCGATCACGATCATATCCAGCCCGATACGATCGGAAATATAGTCCAGGTAATGGCCCGCGACGGCTGGATTCGGCGCGATAGTGCTGATATCGAACGAATTGAAGGGACCGCCCGGTTCGCCCGTCGGGTTGTGTTCCGGCACAGGGATCACGTTGATGTTGGCGTAGGCGCCGTATTTAGTCGTGCCGCAGGTCGGGCAAGTGGGCGAGGTACCGCAGCCGCTCGTGATGACGAAAAATACCGCGAAAAGAACCGTAAGAAAGATTCTCGACCTCATCGAAATTCCCTCCTGCAATTTCCCTGGGGAACCGGCCTTCTGCCGGGCCCGGCTAACTAGTAACTCGTGGAAGCCTCTGTTCAAGCGAGCACTCGGGTGAACTGCCTGTTAAAACCTGAACTGTAGTTCCTGCGAAATCACGTAATAATTTTGCGGAATTGCGCCAATCGTGCTGGGCTCCCTCAATTGATTGATACCCAAGTTGACCATGTATTTCACCCAATAATTGGGATACCAGTTAAGGCCGACTGTGACTTCGTCGGTGTGATAGTCGTATGTCGGCACGAAACCAGGTGTGTAGTAGCCCAGAAAGTCAGAGCCGGGCTCGTTGGCGTGAATGCCCATATACCGGGCGGCAAGTTCCCACGCTCCCAGGCCGCGTCCTTTGCCCCCGGGAGTATCGGGCCCAAACAGAGGATGCTTCACTCGCGGCGTCCCGTTCTCGGGGCGTTTTTCACCGGTCAGCAGATATGTGGCTTGAATGTCCCACGATTTGGCGATAATCGATGGAAGGCTGACGAACCCAAGCCCTCCCGCCTGCTCCGAGCCGACATTGTTGCGCGACATATTGAGTTGGTCGAACTCGCCGCGCAGCGCGAAGGCTGATTTGAGGTAGGTGAACTCGCCGTTGTAACGCTGGATGGGTCCGTTGATGTTGAACTGTGGAAAGAATGTATAGGCGGCGTCGGGCAAGGTCCCGTTGAAACTCAAGTCCCCCGATTCACCGCGAGACCGGCTGTAATCGATGGCTCCGCCGAAGGCGAGTTCCCGGAACCAGCTGTTGTTGGTTTTGCGAAACGGGTAGAACCTCAGTCGTCCAATGAATTCCGGTTGGTTCGTGGTATTTACGATCGCATATCCCTTGCCGTTGAATGCTCCCGCCCAATACTGCATGACTCCGCCGTCGATGTCGCCGTGAAGAGCGATGCCTGGGCTACGAAAAGCCGAGGCTGCCGAGGGGTACAACATCGCCTGGAAGCCGCGCTCTACAAAATCCAGGTTTGTGGCGCCGATACCGGCTTCCTGACCGAACGGCACTTTAAACTGACCCGCCTGAAATTGCAGCTCAGGCCGAATTCTTACGTTGAGGTAAACATCGCGGAGAATTGAGCCCGTGCCTGAGGCAGCGTCCGTAAGAAGTGCAAAATCGAAGTGTGAACCGTAATTTCCCTGGAAGCCGAACCGTCCCCGGCGAAGAAGGAAAGTATCAGCCGGAGCTCCATCACCCTTGTAAGCACGATAGTCGGTATCCACATAGCCATACGGGCTGATACTGAATTGCCCACCTGCGCTTCGAATGAAAAAATGTTCTCCATTCCACCCGGCCGTAAGAGGAGCATTGTCTTTCTGAGTAGCGTTCTGTGGAGCAACCGGTTGCGCCACTGCGGCAGCGACTGCAGCGGGATCGGGCTCCATCAGAATTGCGTTCGTCAATTTGGGGCCGTCGCCGATGGCGCTGACCGGTTGCGTTGCAACCACGGCCGCGGCCGGAGTGCCCGCTACCGGCCGAACCTGCGTCGTGCTCGGTGCCGCAGCTTGCTCTTTGCTATCCGCGAGTTTCTGGACCAGGGCTTTTAACTCGTCGATGGTCTTCTGCTGAGCGGCAACCTGGTCGCGAAGCTCTTTCACTTCCTGCTTGCTGGCTGGCGCGGCGCCGTTATTATCGGATTGAGAGCTTTGCGCGAGTGCACCTTGCACTATCAAGATAACTAGGGCGAAGGAAATCGTTAGCGAACGCATGCTTTTCCCCTCTCGGAGTGACATGTACGTGCAGCACTGTCCGGCTCGCGGCGCGTGCGACAGACAGACACACACCAACCGGACCAGCCCGACACAATCAGTGCCTGGCTCAAAACAGAACATCTTTTCAGTTAGAACTCGTCTGATAAGCGGACCATTCCAGTCGCAACGGTGTAGCACAATGAGAAATCCACTGTCAACCGGAATCTTGAAATACGGGATACGCACGGCAGGCGAGATCGTATTGAACAATCGACATCGCCCCGGAACCTTCACCGATTTCTTCAAAGGGCATTTTGAATTTGCTCCACGGCAGCTCGAGCGTCGGAGACCTCAACAACAATCTCGTCGTAGCGTTCGTCATGTAGTGCGATGACGATTGTATTGGCGGGATGATGCACATCCCAGAACACACGCTTGCCATCCTGATAGAAAGTACCCGCCGTGATGACCCCCGGAATACTGGTTCCCGGCATGCGGATTCCATGCAACCAGCCGCGCGCGATCTCCGGATCGGCGCGAACTCCCGCGATGTGGATCAAAGGGATTTCCAGGCTGCTCTTGAACGCCCAAAGTTTGTCGGCACCGCGGACGTGCAGTGTGAGCTTGCCTTCGGCTATCGACAGGTCAACCATGTATCGCTACCTGAGCTGCGAGTACTCGCATGCGATAATGACTCCGCGCATCAATAGTTGCCGGCCCCGTAGCTCAGTTGGATAGAGCAGCGGTTTCCTAAACCGTTGGTCGGCGGTTCGACTCCGCCCGGGGCCTCCATCGATTTTGCAAACCCCGAATCTCGTAAGGCCGCTGCCATTTTTTTCGGATTCTATGGATCGGACGGGCTGACGCTGTTCTTCGTCGTGCTCTTGCAGAAGACCAGGCACAGCGCTCCGGCTCCCGCCACTCCTCCGCCGATCTCGATCCATTTGGCGCTGGATGGATGGCCAGTGACGGGAGGTCGATCGGCAGCGCCGCAAGCCGCGGATTCATTGCGCTTCGCCTCTTCACCCTCGCGCACGGTCGCCGACGCCGGAATAGCACTTTGCTTCGACGCCTTTTGCACTCCCCCAGTCTGCGTGATGTTCACATCGCTCTTTAGCGCGTCGACCTGAACGGTACCCGTAGTGTCAGTGACCGAGTATTGGGTTCGCCCGGTGTTGACCGGATCAACCTTGATGCAATTCACGTGAACGCCGAAGGATGTTGAGGTACCGACTGAGACGCTCCCGTGCTCGAGAACCAGAAAATTTCCCTGAAACTTCACAATCGATTCGGATTGGATCAGGACCGAAGAGCCTTCGATATCGAGATTGGCAACAAAGCCCGGCCTCGTTTCGACCAAATCGCCGGCAAAAATAGACGTGGAATCCGTCGCTTCCGCGCCATTGACCCAGACCCCTCCCTTGCTGTGCACCAGGGCAGCATTCGTGTCTTCGGCAACGAGCCGCAGCGGGAACAAAACGATCATCACCCAACAAAATAAATGACGCGTATCCAGTACCCTCGCGCACGAATCACTATGAATCCATTGGAAATGTTAACGAGCAGTAGCCAGAGCGTCTATTAGCTGGTTTGGGTCGCCTCATCTGCACGGCAGATGTACCGTTTATGCGCCGGAACTTCGAACTCCGGTATGCTTGGCAACATGCTCGACGCGCTATAGGTGACTCGAAGAACCATGGAAAGAATTCCCCAAGCCGCTCCAGTGATCGAATTCCGCAATGTGGCCTACGCGCTTCCCAATGGCAAGCCGTTGCTCGCAGAGCTGAATCTCCAGGTAGAGAGCGGGGAGACGCTGGTGCTGCTCGGCCGCAGCGGCTCCGGAAAGACGACCACGCTGAAGCTGATCAACCGGCTTCTGGCACCGAGCGCCGGGGAGGTGCGCGTAAACGGGACGGCAAGCGCTCAGACCGACGTGATCCGTCTGCGCCGCAGCATCGGCTATGTCATCCAGGATGTGGGTTTGTTCCCGCATTTCACCGTGGAACGAAATATTGAACTCGTCCCGCGGATTGAGGGCTGGTCTGCCGAACGCATTCACCGTCGTGTTGAAGAATTGTTACAACTGGTCGGACTGGAACCGAAAATTGCGGAGCGGTATCCGCATCAACTTTCGGGAGGCCAGCGGCAGAGGGTCGGGGTTGCGCGCGCTCTTGCCGCCGATCCTGCGATCCTGCTGATGGACGAGCCTTTCGGCGCTCTTGACGCGCTTACCCGCGACGAACTGCAGCGCGAGTTTCTGTCGCTGAAGCGGCGGCTGAATAAAACTGTCGTCTTTGTAACTCACGACCTGAGGGAAGCCTTGCGGCTTGGTTCTCGCATTGCACTGATGGAGGCTGGACGGTTGGTTGCGGTGCTTCCCCCGGAAGAATTCGTTCGATCCGGCGATGGTTTGGTGGCTGCGTACGTTCAGGCTTTCGCCGACGGCTGCGAGCTGGTAGCCAATCGAGGCAGCGTATGAACCTTTTGCACTTCTTCATGGAAAATCGTGAGCAGATACTGGAACTCTCGCTCGAGCATTTGTGGCTCGTGGGCATCTCGACACTGATTGCCGTTTTGATAGGCATCCCCTTGGGAATTCTCAGCGCGCGATGGCCGGTCTGGAACCGCCCAGTGCTTGGGACCGCGAACATTATCCAGACCATCCCCAGTCTCGCGCTCTTCGGCTTCCTGTTGCCGGTTCCATGGATCGGCGAGCGGGCCGATCGTCTGGCAATTCTCGCCCTCACTTTGTACGCGCTGCTTCCGGTCATTCGCAATACGTACACCGGCATTCGCGGCGTCGACCCTGCCGTCATTGAGGCAGGCCGCGGCATGGGCCTCACCGGGCGCCAGCTTTTGCTGCAAGTGGAGTTGCCGCTGGCGTTGAGCGTAATTCTTTCAGGGATACGCGTCGCGGTCGTGATCTCTGTGGGATTGGCGACAATAGCGGCTGCCATCGGCGCCGGCGGCTTGGGCGAGTTCATCTTCCGCGGCCTGGCCATGGTTAACAATCAACTCATTCTGGCTGGAGCGATTCCTGCCGCGATTCTCGCGTTGTCGGCAGACTTCGGCCTGGGATGGCTGGAGAAACGCATGCGCCCGCGATGAAGCGAGAAAATCAACCAACTCGTCATCGTCTCGACGCAACGCTGACGGTTTGCGTTGCCTGTTTCGCGCTCATCTTCTCCTCCTGCGCGCCTTCGCACGCCGACCGCATCGTGATCGGATCGAAGAACTTTACCGAGTCGCTGATGCTGGGCGAGATACTGGCACAGGAAATCGAAGCGCAAACCCACTTGAAAGTAGAGCGGCGTTTCTATCTGGCGGGCACTTACATTTGCCAGCAGGCAATACTTTCGGGGCGCATCGATCTTTATCCCGAATATACCGGGACCGCATTGACTGCGATTCTCAAGCAACCCATCGGAAGCGATAAGAGCAACGTTTACCAGCGCGTGAAGCACGAATACGAAACGCGTCTCGGTCTCACTCTTGGGCCGCCGTTCGGTTTCAACAATACGTTCGCAATGGAAGTTCGCGGCGACGATGCGCGGCGCCTAAATCTTCAAACTTTGTCCCAGGCCTCCGCCTATGTTCCGCGATGGCGGGCGGGGTTTGGTTATGAGTTTATGGAGCGTCCCGATGGCTACAAAGGATTGGCGGCGGCTTACGGTCTCCGCTTCTCTGCCCCACCCCGCATCATGGATTTGGGGTTACTCGCGCCGGCGTTAAAAGACCGTCAGATTGACATCGCAGCCGGAAACGCAACCGACGGGCTGATCGCGGCGTTTGATCTGTTCGTTCTCGAAGACGATCGTCACTACTTTCCTCCGTACGAAGCGGTTGCCGTTGTGCGGCAGCAAACCTTGCAGCAGCATCCGGAAGTAGCCGCTGCGTTGGCGGCTTTAGGGGGAAAGATCAACGATCGGGAAATGCAGAAACTTAACTATGCGCTCGACGGCGAGCACCGCGACCCCAAAGACGTAGCGCACGAATTTCTGCACAGCAAGGGATTGCTCCCGTGACGCTGCGTCTCTGTTCGAAGAAATAGTTCAAAGAGACATTTCGCCTTGCAACGTAAGCACGGCCTGCCCCTTGATGACGATTCGTTGTTCCTTCACTTCGCACCAGAGTTCGCCGCCGCGTTCCGAAAGCTGGCGCGCATGCAATTGCACCTTGCCGAAACGTTTCGCCCAATAGGGCGCCAGCGAACAGTGCGTGGAACCCGTAACTGGATCTTCGAGAATTCCATAACTCGGAGCAAAATACCGGGAAACGAAATCGCAATCATCGCCGGGCGCCGTGACGGCCACGCCTGCGGGGTGAAGCTTTTCGAGTAATCGAAGATCGGGCCGCAATTCAACCACATCTTTCGCCGAAGCGTAGACCGCGAAGTAGTTGTCCTCGACCTGCGCAACGCAGGCCGGTTGTTTCCCCAAACCCTCAAGCAAAGCCTTCGGCGGATTCGGGCAAGGCCACGGCGGTAGCGACGGAAAGTCCATGGCAAGCAGGTTCCCATCCGGGCTCACAGTCAGCATCCCGCTAGACCGTGTTTGAAAACGCACGGAAATACGGCTTTTGTCGATGAATTGCATGATCACAAACGCGGAGGCCAGCGTTGCGTGCCCGCAAAGCTTAACCTCGCAGCTCGGCGTAAACCATCGCAATTCATAGAGATCAGTGGAGGGAACGAAAAAGGCGGTCTCCGAAAGATTGTTTTCTGCGGCGACCAATCGCAGCGTATCGTCATCTAACCACGCCTTGAGGGGGCAGACTGCAGCCGGGTTACCTGCAAAACGGCGGCTGGTAAAAGCGTCGACATGAAATACGGGCAGCTGCATTCACCGTATATTACAGGGTTGTGGGGCCACTTGAATTCTATGGCAGGATAGCCGCCCCATCTCCACGGACTTTGCCGAGGTATTCATGCAAACTCAAACCGACACTTTGGTTCGTGACGAACTGCTGGAACAGTTGGCTTCGGCTCGCCGGCGCACCGACGAACTGTTCGCGGTGGTAAAACCCGATTCGCTTTATCGGCGCCCGATCGCTGAGCGGCACCGCATCGTCTTCTACATCGGCCACCTTGAAGCTTTCGATTGGAATTTGTTGAGCGAGCGAGTGCTTCATCTCCAGAAATTCAATCCCGAGCTTGACCGTTTGTTTGCATTTGGTATCGATCCCGTCGGCGGAGGTCTTCCCGCCGATCAGCCTTCAGACTGGCCGGCAATGTCGGCGGTTCGAGACTACGTTGACCGGGCACGCAATATTCTTGATGACAAACTCGCAGACGTCCTTGCCGAGCCGATGGACCGCGAGTTCGACGGCTTTCATCTGAGCACTCTGCTGAATGTCGCGATTGAACACCGCCTGATGCATGCCGAGACCTTGGCTTATATGTTGCACCAGATGCCGCTCGGCCAGAAGGTTTTGCAGCGCGAACTGCCCGAGTTCACCACATCTACAGTCATTCCTCGCAGCGTCGAGATTCCAGCCGGTCCGGTCACGCTTGGGCTTGCGCGTTCGAACCGACAGTTTGGCTGGGATAACGAATTCGAATCACACACAGCTGACGTGCCCCGGTTTGCGATCGATCAATACAAAGTCACGAACAGCCAGTATCTGGACTTCATCGCCGACGGCGGCTATGACAGGCCCGAGTTTTGGCAACGTCACGCAGACAATTCAGACTGGGAGTGGAAAGAACGCGAACAGATCTCTCATCCCGCATTCTGGAAGCGGGAAGGCAGCGAATGGATGTATCGCACGATATTCGAGGACATACCTCTTCCGGCAGACTGGCCGGTTTATGTGAGCCAGGCGGAAGCAAAGGCATTCGCAAAGTGGGCCGGCAAGTCGCTGCCAACGGAAGCAGAATGGCAGCGCGCCGGTTATGCGACTCCGAATGGAGATCAGAAAGACTATCCCTGGGGTGAAGAATCTCCCTCTGGGAAATTTGGCAATTTCGATTTCGGGCGCTGGAGTCCCGCTCCAGTAAATGCTTTTCCTGATGGCAAGAGCGCTTTCGGCGTCGAAGGTATGGTCGGCAACGGTTGGGAGTGGACTGCGACCGAGTTCGCTCCGTTCGCCGGATTCAAGCCATTTCCCTTTTACCGCGGATACTCCGCCGACTTCTTCGATGGCAAGCATTTCGTTATGAAGGGCGCGTCAGCGCGCACAGCCGCGTGCATGCTGCGGAGCAGCTTTCGCAACTGGTTTCAGGCGCACTATCACTTCATGTACGCAGGATTCCGCTGCGTGATCCGCTAATTCTCATCAAGGAGCTTCTCATGCTGGTTCGTGCCGTCACCACCAACATCCACTACGAATTCGCGACCGATGTTCGCGCGGGGCTCACCAAGCCGGGGCAGAAGGAACTCCTCTCGAAGTATCTCTATGACGAAGTCGGCTCGGCATTATTCGAAGTAATCAGCCGGCTTCCGGAATACGGCCTTACCCGCGCCGATGAACGCGTCCTTACGCGCCACGCCGGCGATATCGTCGATCTACTTCCCTCTTCGATCGCGGTTGCCGAACTCGGCAGCGGGAGCGGCAAAAAGACCCGGCGAATCCTCGAAGCCTTTTGCCGGCGCCAGCCCACACGTTACTACCCGATTGAAATCTCTCCCACGGCACTCGCCATGTGCGAGCGCGAACTCAGCGATATCGATTGCATCAGCATTCTCGGTTTCGAGCGCGAATATCTCGACGGCTTGCACGAAGTAGCTGCGCATCGCCGCCCGGGCCAGTGCCTGCTGGTTTTGTTTCTCGGCAGCACCATCGGAAACTTCGATCGCATGGCGGGCCTGAAGTTTCTTAACCAGGTGCGCCGCGTGCTGCAACCCGGAGACGCCCTCTTGCTGGGAACCGATCTGGTGAAATCCGAGGCGCAGTTGCTGGCTGCCTACGACGACGAGTTGGGCGTAACTGCGGCTTTCGACCTGAACCTGTTGGCACGCATTAATCGCGAACTGGATGCCGATTTCGATCTCGCAGCCTTCGAGCACTTATCGAGAATGAATCATGAAATGCGCGCGGTCGAGATGCATCTGCGCGCCACTCGCTCGCAGGTCGTAAATATTCCTGCTGCCGATCTTATCGTTGAGTTTCGACGCGGCGAAACCATTTGGACTGAAAGCAGCCACAAATATTCATCGCAGGAGGTTTTTCGCATGGCCAGCAATGCCGGCTTTCGCTGCGAAGCGCAATGGATCGACGAGCAATGGCCGTTTGCTGAGAACTTGCTCATCGCAGAGTAAGAAAGACTCATCAGTCCAAACTCCAGGGGCACCGCGTGCCACGGCCTTTTCTATCGCATTTTGGTTGGCCTTGCGCCTCCCCTTGTTAGTTGGGGCTTCTTTCCGGCTCAACAGTTCTGCCTGCCGGTTTAACAATCCGTTCATCTTCGTCGAGGTAAAACTTTGTAAATCACGGCCTTCCGAGCGGTTCGGGCATGTAAATTAAAGAGGAATGCACAACACCTGGCCGAAGAAAACCAAGATGTGCAGATCGCGACTGCGTTTCCCCGTCGCTAAGTTTTACACGGCAATCGCGGGGGCCATTCTAACGGCGCTCTGCTGCGCCGCAATGCTCGCCCAACAAGGCCAGCCAGGGGTAGGACAACCCGCCGCCAATCGCCATCTGGGGGCAATCAAATCCATCAACGGAACTGCGATCACCATCACTCCAGATTCCGGTCCCGAGGTCCATGTCACAGTCCAGCCGACCACGCGGCTTCTGCGCATCGCCCCCGGCGAAAAAGATCTCAAGACCGCTACACCGATCCAGTTGCAGGATCTTCAGGTTGGAGACCGCATTCTCGTAGGTGGCAAAGCCGCGGACGAAAATTCCGCGGTAATGGCCACAACCATCGTGGTAATGACGCACACCGACATTCAAATGCTCCATAAGCAGGAGCTTGAGGACTGGCAGAAGCGCGGCGTCGACGGGCTCGTGACGGCAGTAGACGCTACCGCGGGAACCCTCACGATCTCGGTGCGTGGGAAGAACGTCGTCATTCAAACTTCCAAGAGCACGGTCATTGGCCGCTACGCGCCCGACTCCGTGAAGTTCGACGACGCCAGGCCGAGCACTCTGGCTGCGGTTCATACTGGAGATCAACTGCGGGCACGCGGCGAACGCAGCGCCGATGGCGCTCGGATCGCAGCCGACGAAATTGTCTCTGGAACTTTCAGGAACATAGCAGGCACGGTTAACTCCGTCGATGCAAGTTTGTCGACCGTGAACGTTCACGATTTGTTGTCGAACAAGAATGTGACCGTGAAGATCGCGCAGGATTCGCAGCTCCATCAACTCCCGGCGGAGATGGCTCAGCGGCTTGCCGCACGCCTGAAACGAACTCAGGGAGGGTCTGGGGCCGCACCGGATTCAGATTCCTCTGCGGCGAGCCAGCCTGGCCGTCCCACGAGTGCTCCCCCCGGAGCGAATCCGGGTGATGCCGGCGGTTCTCGACGCCCCGGCGGCGCGCCCGATTTGCAGCAGATTCTGAGCCGCACGCCAGCCGTTTCGCTAAATGATCTGCACAAAGGCGACGCAGTCATACTACTTGCGACGGAAGGTAGTGCGGGAACAGGAACCGCGATCACCCTGCTTACCGGCGTTGAACCGATTCTGCAGGCCGCTCCCAATGCCAGCGGCGCATCGATCCTCACACCCTGGAGTTTGGGTGGACCCTCTGGAGATGCCGGTGGCCCGTGATGATCACGCTGCCCAGCGCCTTAATCAGACTCTGATCAAAGATTCTTAAGAAATGGAAGATTGGATGAAATTCCGGAAGTGTTTGCTTTACGTGTTAGTTGTCTGTTCGTTGCAAGTGCTGCCTGCGCTCGTCGCGCAAACCACCGCAACCCCGACCGCAGGTTCGCTAAGAGGTAAGGTTACCGATCCTTCGGGAGCGGTCATTACTCGCGCCACCGTCACCGCCGTCTCCGCCAGTGGGAAACAAGCGACAGCATTCACCAACGATCAGGGAGTCTACGAGATAAAGAATCTCACGCCGGGAAACTATACCGTAACGGCAACCGCGCCGGGCTTCGCTCCCGACGCCGAGCCTAATGTGGCCGTTGCTGCGGGTCAGGCACAGCCTTTCGATTTCGCGCTCTCTGTCGCCGCGCAGGAAGAAAAAGTCGAGGTCGAAGCGGAGGGCGCGACTGTGGGCGTAAATCCTTCGCAGAATGCAAGTTCAATCATCATCAAGGGCGAAGACCTGGAGGCTTTATCCGACGATCCCGACGAACTGCAATCCGAACTCCAGGCCCTCGCCGGGCCCTCGGCGGGACCGAACGGTGGACAGATTTATATCGACGGCTTTACCGGCGGCCAGATTCCGCCCAAGGCGTCGATTCGCGAGATTCGCATCAACCAGAATCCGTTTTCCGCGCAATACGACACGCTCGGCTATGGGCGCATCGAAATCTTCACCAAACCGGGCAGCAACAAATTCCACGGCCAGGTTCTTGCCGACGGCAACGATTCTGCATTCAACTCGATATGGAGCCCGGTCGAGGTCGAGCAGCCCGGTTATCACTCAGAATTGTTCAATGGGAACCTGAGCGGCCCGCTTAAGAAAGGCGCATCGTTTTTTCTGGACGCCGAGCGCCGCGATATTTCGAACGTGAGTATTGTCGATGCGACGGTGCTCAACTCAAGCCTGCTGGAAACTCCATTCAGCCAGGCGGTATCCAGCCCGGAGACGCGCACCAACGTCAGCCCCCGAGTCGATTTCCAGATCACTCCCAACAATACTTTGATGATGCGCTACCAGTTCACTCGCAATACCGAAAACAACCAGGGCATCGGCGAATTCTCGCTGTACCCTTCGCAGGCGTACAACCTGAAAGACACCGAACAAACCCTACAGATCAGCGACACCCAGGTGGTGAACGCGAACATCATCAATGAGACCAGATTTCAATACATTCGTGACAGCAACAACCAGTCGCCGCTGATTACTCCAGGCGTCACCACCTCGGTGCTCGGCGCATTTACCAGCGGAGGCAACAACGTTGGAGCGGTGCTCGACTACGAGAATCACTACGAGCTGCAAAATTACACCTCGATTGCGCACGGCAATCACTTCATAAAGTTCGGCGGACGCCTGCGCGCCACCACCGACGCCAACCAGTCGCAGACCGATTTCAACGGCATGTACACCTTCGCTTCGCTGGCCGCTTACAAGAACACGATTAGCGGCGCTCCGTGCACGCCCACGCCTCAAAACCCGTGCGGACCGTCGCAATTTTCCGTTGCAACCGGTCCCTCCCACTTCAACGTCAACCTGGTGGATGCGGGCCTTTACGCAGAGGATGACTGGAAAATTCGGCCTAACATAACTCTCAGCTACGGCCTGCGCTTCGAGACGCAGAATCAAATCAGCAATCACGCCGATTTCGCGCCCCGCGTGACATTTTCCTGGGCTCTGGGTGCCTCGAAAAAAAACACTCCGAAAACTGTAATTCGCGCGGGCTCTGGAATTTTCTACAACCGATTCACCTACGATCTCGTATTGCAGACCGAACGCCTGGATCCGGACGGCGATGGACAAACGCAATACGTGGTGAACGATCCCAATCCCAAGTTTTATCCCGGCGTTCCTTCCTTGAGCCAGTTCGCGGGAGTCACCTCACCGACCTATTATCAGATTGCGCCGAATCTGCGCGCGCCATACACCGTGCAATCGGCCGCGAGCGTGGAACGTCAGGTCACCAAGAATGCAACGCTGGCCGTAACTTACCTCAACTCGATTGGCGACCATGAGTTCTTTATTCGTAATGTTAACGGGCCACTGCCGGGAACTTTCAATCCTGCCGTGCCCACTTCCGGTGTGCGGCCGCTGGCGAGCATCTACGGTACCGACAATTTATTTCAGTACGACTCGGAAGGCGTCTACCGGCAAAACGAGGTGATTGCTAACTTCCGCCTGAGCGCAGGATCGAAAGCTTCGCTTTTCGGTTTCTATATGTTGAATTACGCGAACAGCGATTTGGGAACCGGCAGCCCAATCAACAGCAACACCAGTGTCACGGGGGGATTTACATCCGGCGGAGCACTGAGCACTCCAGAGTTCGTGTCGAATCCTTACGACCCGATGGCCGACTACGGGCGCGCCGCATTCGACACCCACAATCGCGGGTTGATTGGCGGTTCGTTTGCCCTGCCTTACACAGTTCGATTGAGTCCGTTCATGGTCGTCAATTCCGGCACTCCGTATAACTTTACTGTTGGAGACGATCTCTACGGCTTCGATACCTTCAACGATCGCCCAGCTTTCGTCTCCTCGGGTACTTGCTCCAACCGAACCGTTCAGGCTTCGAATATTGTGTGCACTCCGTTGGGCACGTTCAATGATGCGCCCGTTCTCGGCGAACGCGCTCTCCCCATCAACCACGGCACTGGCCCAACGGAATTCACGTTGAATTTGCGGCTTTCGAAAACATTCGGTTTCGGCCCCGAGACCGGCACGGCAGGCGCAACCGGCGGCGGGCCCCGTGGCGGAGGAGGCGGGCGCGGCGGAGGACTGGGTGGGCGCGGGCTCTCGGGCGCCGGAGGCGGCGGCAACAATCCGTTTGGTGCGGTCAATACAAAGCATCGCTACAATCTCACTCTGACCGTCTCAGCCCGCAATGCGATCAACCGCGTGAATCTCGGGACACCTGTCGCCGACGTCGATTCGACCCTGGTGGGAAGGTACAACTCCTTGGCGGGCGGGCCGTTCAGTTTCTCCGGCAACGCCAGCCGTCGCATCGACCTGCAGGCCCTATTCACTTTTTGAGCAGGTCGAGCAAGACCGCTTTCAGCGCGGTGGATTCCGGCTCTTTCCCGGCAGGCCGGAAGAAGATCGGTTCACATATGGACGTGGCTTTGAGTTCGGCGGGAACTCTTAGGTTATTCTGAATAAGAAACCTGCTTCGCGGTGTGCCGCGAACCCTAAAGTTGCCGAATCGATTTGTCACGTTTCTCACTTACAAGACGCCAATTCCTTGCCGCGGTTACGGGTGCAGGCGCGATCGCGCTCGCCGGCGATGGACTTCTATACGAACCGAACCGTCCACGCGTCGTGCGCCAGAATTTTTCTCTCGCGCGATGGCCCGGACGAATGGATGGCTTCACCGTCGCGCTGCTCAGCGATTTTCACTACGACCCATATTTTTCCGTGCATCCTCTGCGGGCCGCAATCCCGCTGGTCAACCACCTTCGTCCCGACCTGATCGTGTTGACTGGTGATTTCGTTTCTGTTCCGACAATTGGGGATGCGAAAAAAGCTGCCCTCGCAGCCGAACCGTGCGTGCGCCTCTTACGCGAGATGACCGCTCCTCACGGACTTTGGGCGGTACTTGGAAATCACGACGAAGATACCGATCCCGCACACATCACCGCCGCGCTGGAAGCGGAGAACATTCACGTTCTGGCCAACCAGGCACACGCCATCGAGCGTGACGGCGCACGAATCTGGCTGGCGGGGGTCAACGACGTATTCACCCGCACCGCCGACGTGCCGCAGACGCTGCGCGGCGTTCCGGCGGACGAAGCCGTTATTCTGATGGTGCACGAACCCGACTTTGCCGACGTAGCGTGCCGCTATCCCGTCGACCTGCAATTATCCGGGCACTCGCATGGTGGTCAGATACGCATTCCTCTGCTGCCTCCACTTTATCTCCCTTCCCTCGCGAAGAAATACGTTCTCGGGACTTATCAGGTTGGCCCGATGACGCTCCACACCAATGCCGGCCTTGGCACCGTGCTGGTTCCGATGCGCTTGAATTGTCCGCCGGAGATCGCGCTTCTGACTTTGCACTCCAGGCACTGATGGTCTATGCAGAAAGATATCAACCGCAGCGAGAGCGGCTGCACGAAATGTGCAATCACATTCACATCGGCTACCGCGCCGCTCAAGAACCTCTGGCGAATTTACTCATAACAATCTAGTTAGCAAAGAACGCGACTGGCTTCAAAGTTGCCGTCGCGTAGCCGGCATCTAACGAGTTGCCGCTCGAACATCTCGCGTTTAGCCGCCTATGCTCCGCACATTCTGGTTGTTCCTGTTGATACCGGTGTTTTGCGCCAGCGGCTTTGCCCTGTCGCAGTCATCAGATAAGGCGAAAAGTCTCCCCAACTTGAGTGCACGGGAGCGCCGCGCCTGGACGATTCCCCATCAGTCGGAATTCAGTGATCTTTCCCGCGTGATTGCACGATGGCGGTGTGAAGATACTCGTCCTCCCCAGGCGCTGACGACCCCTGATCCGTTACTTGGCTCCCCCGTCGATGGAAATAACGTCAAGGTCACATTCATTATCGGCACTGACGGCCGCGTGCACAGCCCTCTTATTTTGCAGAGCGCCGGGGCTGTCGGCGACCGCAACGTTCTGCGCACCGTTCGCGCCTGGCGGTATCGCCCCGCAACCTGCAACGGCATACCCACCGAGGCTGAAGGCGACATTGAGTTTTCCCGCCGTTGAGTTTCGCCGCGCTTGGGCTAAAATGACCGCATGGCGGCGGCACAATCGTGAACAAGGAAAAAAATCTGACCAAACCACCGAATCCACCTGCATCGCAGGAGTTTGAAAGCGGAACCCCTTCAGTCGGCCCTTACAACCGGGCACTGGGCGAAATCTATCAGCGCCTTTATCCTGAGATACGGCGGCCCAAGCCCAATCAGGAGGCCATCGCCGCAGCTCTGCACGCGATGCAGCGTCTCACGATGGAGGCGGATTCCGAAGGTGTAGCGGAGAATGCCATCGTCGAAACGAATCTGCCAGCATCCATCGCATGTCACGCCTGTGGGCACCGGAATCGTGAAGGGAATAAATTCTGCGGTGTATGCGGCGTAACTTTGCAAGCTGAGGCTTCTTCTGCATCTTCGGCTTCAACGCCGGGATCGTCGGAAATTTCGGTGGCAAACCAATCCAGCTTTTCGGTGGCCGGCGGTGAGATGGTGGAGGAGAGTGGGCAGCTTGTACCGGAAGCGGCTGAAGAAGTTCATCCCACCGCGAGAGTTGCGCCGGGCACGCATTACTACCACCATCACTACCATCATCACTATTTCCAGGGCGCGAACGAAGTAGTTGCTGGAGCGCGTCCCAACGCTCCAGAGAGTGCGCGAGAGGCTGACCGCCTCCGGGTGGCTGCGGCCGCAAAAGGCGAGCCGATGAGCCGCAGCGAGGCCGCGGTTCGCCGCCTCACACAAGAGTGGATGTTGGCCTGCAATACCCGGCAACTCGACGAACTTATCGAACTCTATGCCGCCGACGCAGTAGTGCTGCGTTCCAACCTTCCCGCCATTCGCGGCGCCATGGCGGTGCGCGAGTTTTTCTTTTCATCCCTCGAAGCCGGGCTGGGAGAAGCAGCTCTCGACCCGATGCGCGTGGATGTGATTGGCGATCTGGCCCATGAAGTAGGCCGCTACAGCGCTCTCGTTCCAGGAACCACCGGGAAACGCCGTGAGGAGCGCGGCAAATATTTGTGGATCTTCGCCAAACAATCGAGCGGCGACTGGAAGCTGACGGCGGAATGCTGGTGCAGCGATCTCACCCTGGCAGGGGCTGAGTCCGATGTTCCGAAATTAGCGACACCACTGGCTTCGAAAGTTTCCACGCGAAAAAGCTAGCGCCGGGAAAAGAACTGTAGGCGCTACTCGGTCACCCCGAGCTTCAACAGTTCACTGCGCACTTGCTCCACACTCTGCATCTGAATCGTGTGCATGCCCAGCGCGGCGGCACATTCCAGATTGAGTGCGCGATCGTCGATGAAGCAGCACTGCTGCGGGTCTTTTTGCGTGATATCGATGGCGAGGCGATAGATGCCGCTCTCAGGCTTGCGCAATCCCACAAAACACGAGCTGACGAAGAGCTGAAAAATGTCTCGCAGACCGAACGTGTCAATGCGGTATATGTTCAGCTCGCGAGATTCATTGTTGATCGTTCCCATCAAGTACTTGCCGGAATCGGCCAACGACCTGGCGAACGCGAGAGCTTCGTTATTGGGCTTCGATAACGACAGAATGTAGTTGCGGAACTCATCGCGGCTGAACGGCCGGCTGCGATAAAACACCGTACGCTCCAGATATTCGTCGAGCGAAATCATGCCTCGCTCGAACGCCGAGACCACCGTCTCATGCCGCGCGTGAAACTCTTTCTCATCGAGACCGAAATGCTCGAGCGCGGCTTTGCGTTCGTTGTGGTCCCAGGCATTGCTGAGCAGAACCCCTCCCACATCCCAGAATAAAGCGCGAATCGCCGTCACATGTCCTCCCGAATAATCGACCTGCCCTGATACGGATGCTCTGATTAGAAATTGAGCGCAGGTTGAAGGCTAAACCAGATCAGATGCGAATCACCTGCGCCCAGACACCGGATATTACCGCAGCGCAAGATGCCGGGCAGCCGCATAGGCCCAAAAACCAGAATGTATAATTGTGGCTTCCACGCACTCGCAAAGGAGCCAATCAACATGCCAGTTTCGCTTGTCACCGGCGGAGCCGGGTTTATCGGCTCGCATGTCGCCGAACACCTGCTGCGCGCAGGGCATGATGTCGTCGTTTTGGATGATCTGAGCGGCGGCTTCGCCGATAATGTGCCGCAAGATGCGGTGTTTGTTCAAGGATCGATCCTCGATGAACAGCTTCTAGGGCGTCTCTTTCGCAAACATTCCTTTACCTACGTCTATCATCTGGCGGCCTATGCCGCTGAGGGGCTGAGCCACTTCATCAAGCGCTTCAACTACCAAAACAATCTGATCGGCTCGGTGAACCTGATCAACGCTGCCGTGAATCACAACGTCAAGACTTTTGTGTTCGCTTCGTCGATCGCGGTTTATGGAGCAGGCCAGGTTCCGATGACAGAGGATACTCTGCCGATTCCCGAGGACCCCTATGGTATTTCCAAGCTGGCGGTCGAACAGGAATTGCGGGTCACACATGAGATGTTTGGGCTCAACTATGTGATTTTCCGTCCTCACAACGTTTACGGGGAGCGGCAGAACATCGGAGATCGTTACCGCAATGTGGTTGGCATTTTCATGAACCAGTTGCTGCAAGGCAAGCCAATGACGATTTTCGGCGACGGTAACCAGCAGCGGGCCTTCACCCACATCGGCGATGTGGCGCCGGTCATCGCCAGCTGCGTTGAGCGTCCTGCAGCTAGAAACCAGGTTTTCAATATTGGCGCGGACGTTCCACATTCGGTCAATGAACTGGCAACCGTGGTCGCAAAGTCAATGGATAAACCTTGCAAGATCGAGCATCTGGACGCGCGCAACGAAGTGAAAGTCGCCTTTTCAGATCACTCGAAAGCGGAATCGATCTTCGGAAAGCGGGAGAAAATCTCGCTGGAAAATGGCGTTCAGATGATGGCGGAGTGGGTGGCAAAGCACGGCGCGCGCGAAAGTTCCACGTTCCAGGGAATTGAGATTGAGCGCAATCTACCGCCAAGTTGGGCTCGCCTGACAAAGGTGAACGCTTAACTGGGAAGCGATTGCCGCTAGTAAGCGTTCTTGCTAGTGAAGAGTCGTACCACGGTCATCGTAATGATCTGCAGATCGAAGGTCAGGCTCCAGTTGCGAAGATAGTAGAGATCGTACTCCACGCGCTTCGCGATCGACGTGTCGCCACGCCAACCGTTCACCTGCGCCCAGCCGGTGATGCCGGCTTTGAACATGTGTCGGGCGTTGTAACGGTCAAACTCGTCGAGGAAGCGTTCCACAAAATAGGGCCGCTCGGGACGGGGCCCCACGATGCTCATATCTCCCTTGATCACGTTGAGGAACTGAGGCAGTTCATCCAGGTTCGTCTTGCGCAAGAAGGTGCCGACGGCGGTGCGCCGCGGATCGTTATCGGAGGTCCATCGCGTATCGCCTTCTTCGCGGCTTCCGACTTTCATCGTGCGGAACTTGATCATGCGAAACACCCGCCCGTTGAGGCCGACGCGGTCCTGGGCGAAGAAGATCGGCCCTCGGCTGCTGAGTTTGATCGCGAATGAGATCAGCAGCGTCAATGGCAGCGTCAGCAGCAGGACCACGATCGAGAACGCCATGTCGAAGATGCGTTTCTGAAAAAGATATGGCCCGGTTTCAGCGAGCGTCGGCCGCAGGTCCAGCATGTGAATACCGCCGAGATCGATCAAGCGATCGCGCAGAATGACGCCTTCTCCCAGATCGATCACCACGCGCGTTGGAACGCATAGCTTCTCCAGCTGCGGTGCGATCTTTTGCACATCGCTCAAACGGGCGGCGGGCAGTGCGATGATAACGTCGTTGATCGAGTGCCCGTTCGTAAAAGCCGGAATTTGATCCAGTTCGTAAACCGGCCCATCAACTGCTACCTCCTGATCGGGGAGCCGTACGAAGCCGACAACTTTGCAGGGCAGCACTTCTCCGTGCAGCAAAGACGTGCCCACGCGCCGCGCAAAACGATCCGTTCCCACCACCAGAATCTTGACTTCGTTCCGCCCGTTCTCGCGGAGAAATTCAAGGATCACACGGAAGATGATGCGGGCGATGGTTGCCAGCACAAACAAGGCCACTGCGCTGATCCCGATGACGACTCGCGAATAGCTGGCCGCCCTGTACAAAAAGCCGGCAGCCATCACCACCGCATAAGTAAACGCCAGAGCTTCAAGCAGTCGCCGACTTTTCCCGCCGGGCGAGTAAAGTTGTTCCACGTTCCACAGGCCGGACTCCTCCGCCGCAATCGCCCACACAATTGTGGTGAGCAAAAGAATTCCCCAATAGGAAGGCAAGCCGGCTGGAGTCGTACGCGAAACGAGAAAATTGAAGCCGAAACGTATTTTGACGGCGATGAAATAAGCGCAGGCCGGCAGCAGCAACGTTAGAATTCGTAAATAGAAACGTACGTAGCTAAGGCGACTGCGGATCATACGGAATGACTATTTCTCCTGCGGAACAGAAATTAGTAATCCTTCCATACACGTTTGTCTAGTTTATTCAAAGGCTCGGTACGAACTCAGGTGCCGTTTCAGGGCCAAAGGGAGAAACCGCTGATTCAGGCCAAGCAGCATCCCGGCAGATTTGGCCAGGCTTTGGCCAACTCCAATGGGCTCGCGATCACGTGACCTGCCCTTGGAAGCTCGCGCAAACTGTCGCCCCAGTAATCTTCCAAAGTCCTGCAATAGTGATGAACGAGTCCCTGGAGCATCCCAGATTTCCAGTTCTTTGAGTGTGTATCCGATGTCGAAATAACGCTTGAAAAGTTGGCCGGCACTGTAACGATGCGAATGATAGACGGGCGCCTCTGGCTCATAAACAATTTTCCACCCCGCATCCAGGATGGTCTTCGCAATCGCCAAATCTTCGAACATCTTGAGGTTCTCTGGATAGGGATTGGCCTCCCAAACGCTCCGACGGATCGCGCTGTTCACATCGGAAAAGTGATAGAAGCGATATCCGAGGCCGTTGCGGTGAGCGGGATCCTTCACGACCCTGTTGCCGCCATAAACCGCATCGAAAGTGTCGGATCGCTCCATGGTTGAGCCTGGCTTCGGAAGCTGCCGCCCGTAAACGGCCCCTACACCCGGATCGCTGAAGTTCGCCAGCATATTACACAGCCAAACGTTGGAAGCGGGAATCGCGTCTCCCGAAAGATTGATCAGAATCGGCCCCTTTCCCAAGCTTGCGGCGAAGTTACGTGTCCGCGCGTGGTGAAACTGATCCGCGGGAATTTGCTCAATATGTATGGGGTAACCCCGGGCGATCTGCAAAGTTGCGTCGGTCGAGCCGGAATCGACAAGGTTAACTTCGAAATCACCGACTCCCTGCTGCGAACAAACCGCTTCCAGGCAGCTGCCTATGTTGGCTTCTTCGTTTTTGGTCAAAATTGAAATGGAGCATTCGAGCATTCAGGTCTACCGTAACTTTTGGGCCGAAGTTCCGCGCATTGTAACCAATGCGGGGAAAGCCGAAGCGCTTTAAGGGGCTATTTGATGAAGGTCACCCTATTATATACAAGGCGCGGTTCCGAGCACCCCCTACTTTTTAGCTTCCCCCCCGTGGAAGTCTGCAAATTATCCGGCAGCTCTTTTCCGTTTGTCGGCATCTCAAGTCGGCTCGGGAACAAGGGATTGCTTTTTGCCCGACCTGAAAGTGTTCCAAACAGACTGTTCGGCAGCGAACACAGGCGCGAAAAATGCCCCGGGATTGGGCTAGACGCTATAATGGCGTAGCTTCAAATAGCCCATTGCTGACCCAACCGTCCCGCCAGAGTCCCCGGATGGATAAGAACTTAAGGAGAAACAGATGAGCAAGAGCCTGCAAAATCGCAGCGCTGCTTTGGCTGAGATTCTTTCAACGAATGAGTCCTCACTGGTAGAGGATTGGCTCAAGCAGATGAGCAGCGGTGTCCGCCGGTTCGACCTGATCAAGGAATCGGAACTGCGTTCCCAATGCGCACTTTTCTTGAAGCTCCTGCGTCAAGGATGCGAATCCGGCGGTACGGATCTGGAAGCTGCGGCGTGGGGTCCCATGCGGGAAATGATGGCCGAGATTACGAGAAGCCGTGCCCAGCAGGGTTTCACCCCGTCCGAAACCGCTTCCTTTGTCTTCTCGTTCAAGAAGCCGCTGTTTGATCGTGTGCGTGCTCGATACCAGGGCGATGCCGAGGCGCTCGCTGCGGAGCTTTGGTCAGCGACCGAATTGGTCGATTCCATCGGACTCTACACAGTTGAAGCATTCCTCAAGTCGCGGGAACAAGTCATACGCCGCCAGCAGGAAGAGATGCTGGAGTTATCTACTCCCGTGGTCAAGCTGTGGGAAGGAATCTTGGCGCTCCCGATCATTGGCACGCTCGACAGCGCCCGCACTCAGGTCGTGATGGAAACTTTGCTGGAGAGCATTGTAGCGACGAACTCGAAAGTAGCCATCATCGATATCACGGGTGTTCCTACTGTCGACACGGTCGTAGCCCAACATCTGCTGAAGACCGTGACGGCGGCGCGCCTGATGGGCGCCGACTGCATTATCAGCGGGGTTCGCCCCCAGATCGCGCAGACCATTGTTCATCTCGGCATTAACCTGCTCGATGTGACCACCAAATCCACGCTCTCCGACGCATTCGCGCTGGCGTTGCAGAGAACCGGCTTGTCCATGGGGCAGTCTCAGCCTCGCGGCGCATAGGGGAATCGTGGAAAAAATACCTATTCTCCAAATGGGAGACCTTCTCCTGGTCACCATTCAGGTCGACATGCACGACCGGCTTGCCATGACACTCCAGGACGATCTCACCCAGCGCATCAGCCAGACCAGCGCTCGCGGAGTGTTGATCGATATTTCCACGCTCGAGATCGTCGACTCCTTCATCGGCCGCATGCTCGGCAATATCGCCGCAATTTCGCGTGTGCTCGGTGCCGAAACGGTAGTGGTCGGCATGCAGCCTGCGGTCGCGATCACGCTAGTGGAACTTGGCATGTCTCTTCCCGGCGTTCGCACTGCCTTGAACGTTGATGCTGGAATGGAATTGCTGCGCCAGTCGGTGAACGGTCGCAAGGGAAACCATTATGGCAGTCGTTTCTAGCGAGTCGATACCGGTGGCTTCCGAGCCAGATGTCGTGGTGGTCCGGCGTCGGGTGCGTGAAACCGCCTCTACTATCGGCCTGTCGCTCGTGGATCAAACCAAGGTCGTAACCGCGGCTAGCGAACTGGCTCGCAATACGCTGATTTATGGTGGCGGCGGGACCATGCAACTGGAGAGCTTGAACGGACCCCGGCTAGGGATCCGTCTTACGTTTCAGGATAAGGGCCCTGGAATCGCTGACATCGAACTGGCTCTTCGCGACGGCTTTACTACCGGCTCCGGACTGGGTCTGGGACTGGGTGGTACCAAGCGTCTGGTAAACGAGTTCCAGATTGAATCCAGAGTGGGCGAGGGGACGAAAGTGGTCATTACACGGTGGAAATAACAATCTCAAGGGAGTCGGCGGTAATCCAGGTCAGCGACGCGACCCATTCTGGAGAAGCTCGGCGGACGGCCGCTTCGTTCGCAGAACGACTCTCTCTGGGCGAATGCGCCTCTTCATCTCTCGCCATCGTGGTCACTGAGATTGCTACGAACATGGTGAAGCACGCTGGAAGCGGCACACTGCTGCTGGATCCGATTGCCTACAACGGCAACCGTGGCATGAGAGTCCTGGCTCTGGATAAAGGTCCCGGCATAAAGGATCTCAGCACCGCTCTACGCGATGGTCACTCTACCACCGGAACTCCAGGAAACGGCCTTGGGGCAATCAAGAGATTATCCAATGTGTTCGACATTCACTCATCACCGGGAAATGGAACCGCTGTCATGGCCGAAGTGTGGTCGCAAAAGATAGAAAAGGAAAAGGATGGCGCTGTAGAAGTTGGCGTGGTTTCGCTTCCGATCAATGGAGAAGAAGTTTGCGGAGATGGCTGGGGTTTCAAGGAAATGCCGGCCTCTATTCTATTGATGGTCGTCGACGGACTCGGGCACGGCGTTCTCGCGGCGGAGGCCGCGCGCGAAGCTGAACGCATTTTTGGCGAAGCCCGAAGCATGTCGCCAACACCTATCCTGCAGGATAGTCACCTCTCGCTGAAGAAAACCCGTGGCGCGGCCATGGCGGTGGCATCGCTCAACTTCGAGCGCGGGCTGCTCTCGTACGCCGGCGTGGGGAACATCTCCGCTTCTCTCGTCGCGCCGCAAGGCTCGCGCGGTCTCGCGTCTCACAACGGCACCGTCGGGCATGAAGTACGCAATATTCAGGAATTCTCGCTTCCCTGGAACGCACAAAGCATCTTAGTGATGCATTCGGACGGCCTTAACACCCGCTGGGATCTGGCGCTGTATCCGGGTATCTGGAGCAAGCACCCAGCCCTGATTGCCGGACTCCTGTATCGCGATTTCTCTCGCGAACGGGATGATGTCACCGTATTGGTTGCGAAGAGTCGTCAGGAGCCGGATATCGCATGAAGCTGACGCTGCTCACCATGGACGTCCGTTATGAACACGATGTCGTGTTGGCGCGGCAGCGCGCCCGGACCATCGCAGCCTCGCTCAAGTTCGATGTGCAGGATCAAACCAGAATCGCGACAGCAGTTTCTGAGATCGCAAGGAATTGCTTTGAATACGCAGGCGGCGGGTCGGTCGGATTTCAAGTTGACAATGGCCTCAGCCGGATGTTCCTGATCACGGTGCAGGACAAAGGCCGCGGCATACGCAATCTAGACGAGATTCTCGACGGCAAATATGTTTCATCCACCGGCATGGGCCTGGGAATGATCGGCGCCAAGCGCCTCATGGATCATTTTCACGTGCAGAGTGAAGCTGGCAAGGGAACGGTGGTAACTCTCGGAAAATCGGTTCCCGCGAGGTTCACGCGCCTGAACGAAGCAGATTTGAATGGGCTTCTCAGCAACATGGAGCGCAAGCCGGAGAATCCCTACGCCGAGTTGGAGCAGCAAAACAAAGAGTTGATGCGCACGCTGGAGGAACTTCGCGAGCGCCAGAACGAACTGGCTCAACTCAACAAAGAACTCGACGAAACCAATCGTGGCGTAGTCGCGCTTTATGCCGAATTGAATGACAAGGCGGATTTTCTGCAGCGCGCGTCGGAACTCAAAAGCCATTTCCTCTCGAACATGAGCCACGAGTTTCGAACTCCCCTGAATTCAGTTTTGGCTCTCAGTCAGATACTTCTCGACCGATTGGATGGGGATTTAACCGCCGAGCAGGAAAAACAGGTCGTCTTCATCCGCCGCTCCGCTCAAGATCTCACCGACCTGGTCAACGATCTGCTCGACCTGGCGAAGGTAGAGGCCGGTAAAGTAACGATTCGTCCTACGGATTTCACGGTCGAATCATTGTTCTCGGCTCTGCGCGGCATGTTGCGCCCGCTGCTGGCACAGAACTCATCCGTATCTCTCGTGTTCGACGATCCCGCCGAAATTCCCGATTTGTATACCGACGAAGCCAAAGTCTCGCAAATCCTCAGAAACTTCATCTCCAACGCTCTGAAATTCACTGAGCGGGGTGAAGTCAGGGTCTCAGTCGAGCGCGGGCATGACAACACGGTGATTTTTTCGGTCTCCGATACCGGGATCGGAATCGCTCCAGAGAACCAGGAGCGGATCTTCGAGGAGTGGACGCAGGTCGAAGGTAAATTGCACAAAGTCGCCAAGGGCACCGGGTTGGGGCTTCCACTTTCCCGCAAATTGACGCAACTCCTGGGCGGAAATGTTTACCTGAGAAGCCAGGTCGGCATCGGTTCCACTTTCTCCGCCTCAGTGCCCGTCCGCTTCGCCGGTGCTACTGAAGCGGTGTATGTACCGGACGTCAAGCGCGAACTGGATGGTTCCAAGCTGCCCGTTCTCGTGGTAGAGGACAATCGCGAAGCTCTGTTCATTTACGAAAAATACCTGAAAGGTACCGAATTCCAGGTCATCCCCGCCCAGGACCTCAAAGAGGCGCGTCAGGCTCTGCAAGGATTCCGCCCTGTGGCCATTGTCCTGGACGTTTTGCTCCATGGCGAACACTCCTGGAATTTGCTGCAGGAGTTAAAACAAAGTCCTTCAACCAGAGACATTCCCGTGTTTGTGGTAACTGTTGTTGAAAACCGGGAAAAAGCTCTCGCGTTGCGGGCGAACGCGTTTCACTCGAAACCCATCGATCGTGCGTGGCTGCTCGAGCAATTGGAGGCCACGCAGAACCTTCCCCACGATCGCATTTTGGTCATCGACGACGATGAGGTTTCGCGTTATCTTCTGAAGGGCGCTCTTGCCAATAGCGGGTACCGTTTGCTCGAAGCCAATGGCGGCCAGGAAGGCATCCGAATCGCGCATGAGGGGAAGCCCAGGGCAATTATTCTGGATTTGAAGATGCCCGGCTTGACTGGCTTTGAGGTTCTCGAAAAGTTGAAGCTCGATCCCGAGACCCGCAATATTCCCGTGATTATCCACACTTCACAACAACTCGATAGCACCGAGCGGGCGCAGCTGCAGGCGGCGGTCGATATTATTCCGAAAGAAACCGGCTCACGCGACGTGGCCGAAGCCAGGATTGCGCAAGCTCTGTCCCGGGCAGGATTGCCGTTTGGCCGGGGTGTTTCCACCGAAGTGCAAATTTAAGATGTACGAGTGACTGGCACAACAGGATCCTTATCATGCTGCTGAAAATTCCGGTGTCATCCACCTCGACGATACTCACCGTCGACGACAACGACGCGCTTCGCTATACCATCACGCGCACCCTCCGCGGCGGAGGCTACACTGTGGTCGAAGCCCGCACCGGTTCCGATGCGTTGAAGCTGGCCGAGAACTCTCCAGACTTGATCACGCTCGACCTCAACCTGCCCGATGTCGACGGATTCGAAGTGTGCCGCCGGCTGAAGTCCGATCCGAAGACGGCGCACATTCCCATCCTGCATATCTCGGCTACATTCGTAGAACCCGAGCACCGGGTCCGCGGCCTGGAAGCCGGCGCCGACGGCTATCTCGCCGAACCCATTTCGGGCGAGGAACTTTTGGCGACGGTAGGCGCATTACTGCGCATGAAGCAGGCCGAGCGCGAAGCCCGCCATCAAACAGCGGAAGCCGAAAAAGCCAAACAGGAATTGAAGAAAGCTCACGACGAACTCGAGATGCGCGTCCACGAGCGCACCGCGCAGCTTGAGCAAAAAAATGAGGAAATCCGCCAGCTCACCGGCCGCCTGTTGCGATCACAGGACGATGAACGCCGCCGCCTCGCCCGCGAACTCCATGACAGCACCGGGCAAATGGTGGCCGCAATGAAGATCAATCTTGATGTGTTGAATGAGAAGATTGACGCCAGGGACGATGAGACGAAAAAGCTTGTCGTCGAGAGCATCGCGATCGTCGATGAAATGAATCGCCAACTCCGGACCGTTTCTTATCTTCTTCACCCTCCGCTGCTCGATGAAACCGGCCTGCAATCGGCTCTGCGCTGGTACACCGAGGGCTTTTCCCAGCGCAGCGGGATCGAAGTGAATCTTGAGATCAGCCCCGGTTTCTGCCGCCTGCAGCACGATCTGGAAATCGCGCTTTTTCGTGTAGTGCAGGAGTCGCTGACCAACGTGCACCGCCACTCCGGCAGCAGCACTGCAAACATTCAGCTCATCCAAGAGGGTGAAAACATCCGCGTCGAGGTGGTCGATAACGGAAACGGCCTGTCCACCGGCCTTTACGAAGGGAAATTCATCCCTGGAGTGGGTATCATGGGCATGCAGGAACGAATGCGTCAATTCGGGGGCAACTGCGAAATTATTCCCACCCAGGACGGAACCACCATCCGCGCCACCGTGCCGCTAAAGAATTTTCTGCGTGAAGCGGTCTGAAGTTCGGAAGAAATATCCTTCACCCCCCCACGCACGTCGATGGTGGTCTTAAGCCTTCCCCGGCCTCATTTACGATTCGCGAATAATTCACAGGCTGCCTATTGATACTCCGGCTTTTTGCGTAGAATGGCGGAAATTCCTGGACAGAAGCGATCCAAGTCCCGCCAGGAAAGGAAGTATCTGTGCTACGGAAAAACGTGTTGGGACTCGGAGTAAAAGACTCCGAGTAAGCGAACGTAGACGGTTGAATTGCCGCCTTCCCCCAAAACCCGTTCGGGCCGGTTGGCCTGGACGGGGTTGCTTTTTCTAGCCTTGCGGCTAAACTGGCGGCGTGCTTTCCATGAACGGGTCGACCTGTGAGCAATAAAATTGTGAAGAAACATGCGAAGGCGCCCCAGGCGAGCCGTCCGCACGCGCCGGGATATGGCTTGCCTGAAGGAACGAAGGGCCTTTTGCCGTGGAGCTGGGCGGAACAGCGGCTGAAGAAATCGCACAATTACTGGATTACAACGGTAAAGCCGGATTGCTCGCCTCACACGATGGTCGTTTGGGGTCTGTGGCAAGATGGGCGACTGCTTTTCAGTACTGGAAGCAAGTCGCGGAAGGCCCGGAATCTTGGGCAGAATCGAAACTGCGTCGTTTGTACCGAGCATGCGAATGAAGCCGTGATTGTCGAGGGAACCGCGGAGATCGCCGATCTTGCGGCACGTCGAAAATTTCTTTCGGCCTGTGAACGCAAGTACAAGTTCGATATGAAGGGTATGAAAGACAGCATCCTTTCGATGGAGGAGCCGGTGTTCGCGGTGAGGCCAAGGCTTGCATTCGGATTGTGGGAGAAATATTTTGCCACCAAGACTACGCGGTGGAAGTTCCTGTAACTGGCTTTTCTTTCGACTAATCAGATCCAGCACGCGCCTTCTACTGCACCATCTTTTCGGGTTTGAGAATTACTCCCCGGCTGCTGCGGCTGTTCATGACAACGCGCATCGGAGCATCGAAGCGCAAATGACGGACGCACCCGCTTTCTTCCGAAGAAACCTGCTCGTTCAACCACTTCCAATCGATGAAGCCTTCGCCGGCATCGGGATTCACGGTAAAATAACCGACCTGAAACGCGGTTAGATTCTGGAAAAAGTGGCTGCCCTGCGAGGGTGTGACGCGAAAGTCGCGAAAACCGGCTTCCACGATGATGCGGGCGGCAGAGATTTCGTCCCATTCGACAGGAATTCCCAGCCATGGGTCGTTCGATCCCCAACGGCCGACGCCGATTAAAAGATAAGGACGGTTTTCTGAGTTGAGTGTGGCGTTGAAGTGAGCGACGGCTTTGGCAACTTCCTGGCTGCGACTGCGCTCGAAGCGTTGCGAGTCTACGACGATCACATCGTAGAGATTTTCGATACGGCCGTTGCCGAGAACTTTGTTGGACTGGCAGAGAAGCTGGGCGCCATCGATGTTGCTGATGGAGAGATCCTGGTGATCGCGTGAAAGAGTGAGCGGACGAATCTGCAGGAAGCCGAACTCAGCGACAGCGCCCGGATGGCGCGGCAGACGGACGGCAAATTCAATTTCGACTGGAATGCCGAGAGCATCTTCGCCGGCCTTGACCAGCGTTTCGAGAATCGACGAAAGTGGGAACAGGCCGTGCTTAAGCATCGGAGCAAAACTCACGATGCGCACGCCCGGCCGGCTAATGCCGTCGTAGACCGCTTCATTATCGCCCGAATAAGTTGAACCGACTGGCGAGAGCGTACCGTCGGCTTCGGCGGCATCGAGCGAAAACCGGCCTTCGTGAAGATGGCCGGGGCGACCTTCGGAGCTGCCGTCGAGCGAGAGCGCCCAGAATTCGGTTTGCGTGTTATTGAGTATGTCTTCCACAGAAGAAAACTGCAGTAGATTTTGCGGATAGCGCGGGCAAAACGTCAGACACTTGCCGCCATCGACGACAGCGCGGCCAAGTCCGAGCGCCACTGCTGCGATTCCGTCGGAAAATGTCATCGGTGCAACAGGGTAGAAGTTGTGCGAGCGCACGACTCCTGAGAAATCTGGGTAGAAGCGCTGGCCGTGCGCGGTGCCGACAAGTTCCTGAACTATCACGGCCATTTTTTCTTCTTCCAGACGATACGGCGTGGCGCGGACGTAGGCTTTGGCGTGGCGGCTGAACGTTGAAGCGTAGACCCGCTTGATGGCATCGATGAGTTCCGCAAGGCGGATGGCCGGGTCGGGCGACTGATTACCGAGCATGAACGTTTCGTAGACTCCGGTGAAAGGCTGGTATTGGGAATCCTCAAGAAGGCTCGAAGAGCGCACGGCTAAGGGATAAGCAACCTCAGCGAGGAACGCCCTCAAGTCTTCCTGCAATTTTTCCGGCAGCGAAGCGGCGAGAAATCTTTGCAGGATTTCGGCGTCGTCTTCACATTGCAGGGCGAAGTCGAGGAGGTTGTTCTCGGCCATGAATTGGTCGAAGGCATCGGTGGCGAGCACCAGCGCCGGCGGGACGGAAATTCGAATGCCCGGAAATCGGCGAATGATACGGCTCTTGCGGAGCAGATGACGAACGAAAGCCAGCCCGCGGGCCTTGCCTCCAAGCGATCCGGCGCCGATGCGGAGAAAGTGCGAGTCGGACGCCTTGAAAGTCTTCCCGTTGAAGTCCCCGATGACGAGTTCGCTTTGTTCGCGGCGGTAGTCGTTGATGGAGTCGATCAGGTCGCTGCGCAGGTGCTCGGGGCCGGAGAAATCGGATACTTTCCGAGGGCGCAGTTTGGCGGCGAGAGCAAATTCAGTGCGCGCCATGAGCCAGTGGGAGAAGTGGTTGCTCTGGGCGTGGTAGGTGAGGCTCTCGGCAGGGACGGTCCGCAGTTGTTCTTCTAACTGGCTGAGATCCTTGGCGCGGGCCACCTCTTTCAGATCGGGCAGGCGGAAGACGAAATCGCCGAATCCGAAGTGCTCGGTAAGAATGCGGCGGAGATCTTTCAGTAGAGTGGGAGAACGCTTGCGCAGGAACGAATATCCGGCGGCTAGAGCCCGCGGGCGGAATTCGGTGCGGCTGGTTTGCAGCACTACCGGCACATCGGAAACGAGAGACCTCATCTGGCGGGCGAGTTCGAATCCAGCTTCGGGATTGAGTTTGCCCTCCCAGGGAAATTCGACATCGGAAACGAGGCCGAAAATATAGTCGCGATATTGCTGGACCAGCTCGGCAGCTTCTTCGAAATTAGAACTGAGAAGAATTTTCGGGCGCGCCTGCATGCGCACAAGCTTGTGCGCGACGTTGATGCCTTCCTGAATTACTCGGCGCGATTGCTTGATCAGCTCGGTGTAGATGACGGGGAGAAACGACGAGTAGTAACGGATATTGTCTTCAACCACAAGCATCACGGGCACGCCCATAATCCGCGTATCGTGGAGGACGTTGCGTTTGTCTTCGATGTATTTCACGATCGCAATTAAAATACGGGCGTTTCCCTGCCAGAGAAAAATGCGCTCGATATCGGTGACCGGATTACGGCTGACAAAGTTTTTTACTTCGCGATAATCGTAGGCGAGCACGACAACGGGAACGTCGAGGCCGGCGCGCTTGACTTCGCGAGCTAGATCGGCCGCGCTCATGTCGGCGACGGCAAGGTTGGTGACGATCAGATTGAAGCGCGGCTGGGAGCGGGCTAGTTCAAGCGCTTCGCCGCAGCTGGAGACGTGGGTGATGCCGGGAATCTGCTGGAGGTTGAGTTCGAGCGATTCGTCAATGAGAAGCTCGTTGAGGCGCCCGTCTTCGCGGAGGATAAAGGAGTCGTAGAGGCTCGAAACCAGAAGAATATTCTGGACCTTGAAAGGCATCAGGTTGTCGAAGCCTTCGAGGCGCGCCTCGGCGTCGAGGAGCGGCTCGGCGATAGTGCGCGTGGCCATGCAGGATTATCGTAGTCCAAAACGGGCCGCGGGTAATGGGAATTACGGGCGCGGCGAAGTATGCTGGTAGACGCTCGAAACGATGTGTGAACCAGGGGCACAAGGGAGAACGATTTTATGAAATCGGTTCGCATTCATCAATTCGGTTGTCCGGAAGTTTTGATTTATGAGGATGTTCCCGATCCGCAGCCGCGCAAGGATCAGGTGCTGGTGCGGGTGCGCGCGTGCTCGGTCAACCACCTCGACATATGGGTGCGCAAGGGACTGCCGGGAGTGAAACTGCCGCACATTCTTGGCAGCGACATTGCCGGCGAGATTGCGGAAGTCGGCGAATACGTCAGCGGATTCAGGGTTGGGCAGCGGGTAGTGGTTTCGCCCATGCACTATTGCCGGCATTGCGAGAAGTGTATGGCCGGGCAGCAGAATCAGTGCCGGGAATTTACCGTGCTCGGGAATGCCGTGGACGGAGGCAACTGCGAGTTGTTCGCCACGACGGCCGAGAATGTGATTCCGATTCCCGATTCGCTCGATTTCAATCAGGCTGCAAGTGTTCCGCTCGTGTTTGTTACTGCTTGGCACATGCTGGTGGGGCGGGCCGGAGTGCGTCCGGGGCAAACTGTGTTGGTTCTAGGTGCTGGTTCTGGCGTGGGGATTGCGGCGATCCAGATTGCCAAGCTGTTTCATTGCCGGGTAATTACGACCGCGGGCGACGAAGCGAAGATGGCAAAGGGACGGGAGCTGGGAGCCGATTTTGCGATCAATCACTACAAGCAGAAAATTTCCGATGAGGTGCGGAAGATCACGAACAAAGAAGGCGTCGATATTGTGGTCGAGCACGTGGGTGCAGCAACCTGGGATGAAAGTTTGAAGTCGATAAAGAGTGGCGGCACGCTGGTGACCTGCGGCGCGACGACCGGCCCGAACGTGGGGATTGATTTGCGGCATCTGTTTGCGCGGCAGTTGAGCCTTCTCGGTTCGTACATGGGAACGATGGGCGAGTTGCATGAGGTTTTGAAACATGTATTCGCCGGGCGGCTGAAACCGGTGTTGGATCGCGCGTTTCCATTGAGTGAAATTCGTGCGGCGCATGAGTATATGGAAAAGAGCCAGATGTTCGGGAAGATTGTGGTGAACCCGTAGGGTTTTCGCTGCCGACAGCGTGCGAGTAAGCGAGTAACGATGATCTGGGCCTTCTTGTTCTCCGTAGTTTAGAATGGCTCTATGCCCCGCGAATTAGACTTTGGTCCGTATGTCGACATCGAGAACGGCAAGAAGGTCGTTAAAGAACTGACTTTCGGCAATCCCACGCCTGAAGGCGTGGTGCTGACTACGCTCGATTCCGCCGTGAACTGGATGCGGAAAGGCTCGATTTGGCCGATGACTTTCGGCCTGGCTTGCTGCGCTATCGAGATGATGTCGATGGGGGCTTCGCGCTTTGACATTGCGCGGTTTGGGGCGGAGGTGTTTCGTCCATCGCCCCGGCAGAGCGATTTGATGATTATCGCTGGCCGCGTTTCGAACAAGATGGCGCCGGTAATCCGCCTGCTGTGGGAGCAGATGCCTGAGCCGAAGTGGGTGATTTCAATGGGGGCTTGCGCGACCTCGGGCGGTGTCTTCAACAACTACGCGCTGGTGCAGAGCGTGAATCAGGTCATCCCCGTGGATATCTATGTTCCAGGATGTCCGCCCCGGCCCGAGCAGCTTATTTACGCCATTACCCTCCTCCAGGACAAAATTCAGAACGAGCGCGGGACGATTCGGAAGGCTCTAAACCTCTCCTGAGACCATTCAGACGTTCCCTGGTCCCACTGTGCAATTTCTTTCCTACCTATCCCTAACCTACAGAATGACAGCGGGTTCCCAGGTTGGGAATCTTCCGCGCTATTACTTGAATCGAGAAGTCGAAACCATTTTCCCTGAGCCTGAATCTAAGGTAATGTGTGTAGCCCTAGACCGATTTTCCCAGCGGCACACTGATAATCCCAGGCGAAAAGAAGTCCAGGCGTGGAAGGTGCTCCATGGTGGCGAAACTGATCGATTTGGTTTTTGGCTGCAAGCATTCGCGCTATAGCTTTCCAGTCACGATTCGCGGAGCGGCGCGGCGTCCTGCGGCAGCGGCCTTGACCGGAACCTACGTCGCTTGTCTCGATTGCGGAAGAGAATTTCCCTACGACTGGCACGAGATGAAGGTAATTACCTCGCCGGCCGAGAGGCGCGAGTACATAGCCGCCGTTGCTACAAAAGTCGCAACTTAAGCGAACTGGAGGGCAACAAATTCGCGTCGGCTCCTTCGCTCGTGGCTTGCTTGCTGCCAGCCCGTCTATCGTGCCTGAGCTGCAGCGGCATTTCTTTTTTCCATCGGCACAAATTCCCGCTGATCGTGCCCAACATAGATCTGGCGTGGGCGGGTAATTTTTTGTTCGGGATCGGTGATCAATTCCTGCCACTGAGCGAGCCATCCGGCCGTGCGCGGGATCGCGAACAGAACTGTGAACATTTCCGGCGGGAAACCCATTGCCTGATACATAATCCCTGAGTAGAAATCGACATTTGGATACAGCTTGCGCTTGACGAAATAATCGTCTTCCAGAGCGATACGCTCCAATTCGAGAGCGATGTCGAGCTTGGCGTTGCGGCCAGTGACCTCGAAAACCTGCTCGGCGGTCCACTTGATGATTTTCGCGCGGGGATCGTAATTCTTGTAGACGCGATGGCCGAAGCCCATCAACTTGCCGTGACCTTCTTTGACGCGCTTGATGTAAGGATAGACGTTGTCTTTGCTGCCGATCTCATCGAGCATTTTCAAAACTTCTTCGTTCGCGCCACCGTGCAGGGGGCCAGCAAGGGCGGCAGCCGCAGAGGCCGTGGCTAGATAGGGATCGGTTTCGGCGCTGGCGACGGTCCGCATGGTCGCAGTGCCGCAGTTCTGTTCATGGTCAGCGTGCAGCACGAAGAGGATATCGAGAGCGCGCGATAGCACGGGATTGGCCACATATTTCGGCTCGACCATTCTCCACAGCATGTTCATGAAGTTTTCGGTGTAGCTGAGGTCGTTGTCCGGGTACACGTAGGGAAATCCTACGTTATAGCGGTAAGACATCGCGGCGATCGACGGCACTTTGCCGATGAGGCGCTTGATCTGCAGCAAGCGATTCTCGGCATTCTTGACGTTGCGTGCATCCGGATAGGAACTCGACATCGCAGCCACCGTGCTCACCCACATCGCCATGGGGTGCGCGTCGTAGCGAAAGCCTTCCATGAATTTCTTGGTGGTTTCGTGCAGCATGGTGTGATGGGTGATGTCATGCACCCATGTCTTCAACTCGGAGGCGGTTGGCAGTTCACCGAACAATAAAAGATAGGCGACCTCTAAGAATGTGCAGCGCTCCGCCAGTACCTCGATCGGGTAACCGCGATAGCGAAGAATGCCGCGGTCGCCATCGATGTAGGTAATCGCGCTGCGGCACGAGGCCGTATTCATGAAGGCCGGGTCATAGGTCATCAGCCCGAAATCTTCGGGATCGGCTTTGATCTGGCGAAGGTTCATGGCGCGGATGGTGCCGTTTTCGATGGGAACGGTGTAGACCTGACCGGTGCGATTATCGGTGATCGTCAGCGTGTTATCGGGCATGCAAGAAATCACTCCTCATTCACTTCACAGCTAGCGTAGCGCACACTCCTTGGGCTGCACAACACGGTTCTGTGACGAGGTCACACAAGTTTTTCCTTATTTGGATCGGGGCAAAACGAAACCGGCGGCCGTGGCCGCCGGTTCGGAGATCTTTGAACGCACATGACTTAGTTGGATGAATCGTCCCGGCGTTTCAGCGTCGGACGGTCGTCATCGGGCTGAGCGTTGGGGTTATTGCTATCGGTACTGCTGGTGGACGTTCGCCGCAGGCTGGGTTTATTGGCATCCTTCTGATCGAGAACCTTGTGGCGATTCTCAATCGATGCCAAACGGGCCTTTACGTCGTCAAACTCGGACGTGGTCACGACGTATTGCTGCTTCGAGGGCAGAATCTTGCGAATTTCGTCCTGCGTCTTTTCGATCCGATCCGGAGTCTGCGGGTGCGTGTCGAAGGCCTTGGACAGAGTACCGGGCTTCTTCTTCTCCATAGCCTGAATCTTCTCAAAGAAAGAGACGAAGGCTGAGGGATCGTATCCGGCGCGGTACATATATTCGACGCCAAGGTAGTCGGCTTCCGCTTCGAAGCCGCGAGAGAACCGGAGGAACGTCATCGGAATCGCTAATCCGGCAGCTTCGTATCCGGCGTAGCCGATGGCGCCCCCCATAAAGATGAACGGGATCGAGGCCATCTGCAACAGATTCGCGCGCGTCATTTCCCGGCCGTAGTGGCAGGCGGCGACGTGCGCGATCTCGTGCGCCATAACGCCGGCCATTTCGGCTTCTTCGTCCGCGGCGAGAATCAATCCCGAATTCACATAAAAGAATCCGCCAGGCAAAGCCATTGCGTTCACAACGTCGGAATCAATCACTTTAATTGTGAAAGGAACCTGAGCATCGGAGTTGCGCACGATGTTCTGGCCGACGCGGTTTACGTATTCAGTGATAACGGGATCGTTGACCAGCTTGACCTGCGACTCGATCTGCTGTGCATAAACGCGTCCGCGAGCCACCTGGCCTTCGACGGTGTACCAGTTGCCGACGCCGCGTCCGCAACCGACGTTGCGGTTGCCGACGGCATCGACGTCGGTCTTGCCGCCGTCATGCTTGATCTGGCTGTCATCCTGCGTGGGCAAAGCGGCCGGAGCCTGCGCCGGAGCGTTTTGCACATCGCTCGCTTTGGGCTGGCCCTGATCGGGATCGTGAGTGGGCGCCTGAGATGTGGGTGTTTGAGTTGGAGATTGACCGGGATTCTGCGTTTGCGCCTGCGTGAATGGTACTGCGCTGAACGCCGCCAATGCGAGAGCGATAGCGAACCATCGCAATTTCATAAATACCCCTTTGCGGCCTGATACCTCTGTAGATTATACGCTCGACACCGACACTCCTACCCCAACTTTGTGGCATATATTTGGACGCTGGCTACACGGCCGGGGTTATCCCACACCGCAGATTTTTGAAGACTTGGGTTTGAAGACCTGGGGTCGATCACCGTGAAAATGGGCGCCAGGGGGCGTCGAGCCCAAATGCGGCTCGATAGATCGGGCTATTCGGTAGCCGAGGAAGAACGCAGCACCGCTCGAGAAGGGCGGGATTCGTCAGTCACCTCGGCGAGCTAAACACTGGTTAATTCTGGCAGGTCGTCTGCTTCTTCGAGACATTGACGAATTTATTCCCCACGACTGTATCGCCAGACAATGTATTTGCAACCCCCAGCGGAGTTCCGAAGATCGCGTTACTTTCGATGAGACTGTTTCCGCTCGAGCAGTTTAAATTGATAGCCTCGGAACCACTTTGTGAGATCAAATTTCCAGTGATTTCGTCTCCACCATGATCGGCTGAAAGGTCGATGCCAATGCCATTGTTAACTAATGCGTTGTCCTTAATTACCTGGGCGTACACCTCTCCTCCAATTTGTGAGCTGATTCCGATATTGCAGCCCTCTATATAATTCCGCTCGATATCCACTGTTGGCGGAGAAAGCAAAAGCAGCGATATCCCGATCCCGGAGTCGAGCATGATGTCGTTATCCGAAATTGAACCTGACGTAGCACCACTTGAAATGCCGGCTTCAACCGCGGTGTATGCGGACGCAATCAAGTTCCTCCGAATATTCACAAAATAGGCGGTCGCACCGGGCGAATGGGTGAGGACTCCAGTCTCCGAAAATCCGTGGACGTAACTACTATGGAGATCGATGGTGGTCGCCTCCGAATCGTTGGCGAATAATTCGATACCAGTAGTTTGGTTTCGTACCTCCAAATTCGACAACTCGCCCGAATCACCATCATAGGAAATGCCAGTTGCTCCGGTACTACCGGTTCCGTCGACAATGAGATTGACTAAATTCACCGTGACCTGCGACAGGTCCGTGCCGAGTTGAATGGTGAGCTGTGGCCCCGTCAGCCCCTCAGGCGGTACGGTGATTACAGGCCGAATATTCGGGTAGGCGCCGCGCAATGTCAGTGCCGTACTGAAAGTGATCTGCTCCGGGTAAGTTCCCGGACACACCAGCACCGTCGAGTTTGCCGGCACGGCGGCGACTGCTTCCGAGATGGTGTTGTAGCTCGTGACCTGCGGGATGCAATTCCCCACCGCTACGGTTGAGGCCCCGGATTTCATCGAACAGAATATTAGCGGGAGGAATAGCAGTGAGTGTATCGCAGCGAATGGGCGCTTCATTGCCGGATCTCCGTGAATTGGGTTCCAGGGGGAGCATCGAGCCCAACGCTGCTCGATGACCGGGCTTGTAGCCGAGCGGGGGATGAGTCAGGCTACTGCCACGTTCGCAAAATATTGTCACCGTTAGGCTGGCGTGTCAAGCAGCGTTTATGCACAGGGTTGCTCAAACCGGGTCAACGATGTGGGGAGAAGCGTGGGTAGCCATATTTGCAGGTGGAAATTCTGCGCAATGCAGAGAAAGCAGGCGTCGGTGCCCGGACCCCGACTACGCTCTATGGATGGTTCTTGCTCCCGGATGCGCGCCGTCGTACCATATCGCGTTCGTTTGAACTCTCTATCGGAGGCCCTATGGTCAACCGCCGTCAGTTCCTGACCGCTGCCAGCACCGGGCTGGCTGCATCGATCGCTCTGCGCGGAGACCTGCTGGCGCAGCTTGAGAAAGTCCCACCCCTGCCCGGACACTCTCTCTTGGAAAAAAATGAAGACGCTTACTGGGCCGAGCTGCGAAGGCAATTCCTCATCCCCGAGGACGAGATCTACCTGAACAACGGCACGGTGGGATCGAGTCCGGCGCCGGTGCTGCGCGCGGTTTTCGATGGATACACCGAGACCGAAAAGATGGACCAGCAGGATCCGGAAGACTATCCGATCTGGGGTTATGCGGCCTGGAACGAGTTTCGCGATCCCTTGGCCGAATTTGTGGGCTGCACGCGGGATGAAATTGCCCTCCTGCGCAACGCGACAGAAGCAAACAGCTACATTGCCAACGGCATCGACATGCAGTCGGGCGAAGAAGTGCTGATGACCGATCAGGAACATCCCGGGGGACAGCATCCGTGGGACTTGAAGGCGAAGCGCTACGGCATAGTAATCAAGAAAGTGACATTGCCGCGCCCCGTGAAAGACGGCGCACAGGTTCTGAACCTGTTTAGTGATGCAATCACACCGCGCACGCGGATTATCTTCTTCAGCCACATCACCACGTTTTCGGGCGTGGTACTGCCGGCGAAGGAACTATGCGCGCTGGCGCGGTCGAGGGGAATTTTGTCCGCCGTGGATGGTGCGCACGTTCCCGGCATGATGCGTTTGAATGTGCATGAACTCGGCTGTGACATGTATTCGGCGAGCCCGCACAAGTGGCTCCAGGCGCCCAAAGGAACGGGCTTCCTTTACGTGCGCGATGAGGTCATCGATCGGCTGTGGAATACCATTGTCACCGAAGGTTGGGATGATACGAAGATTCGGGCCGAGCGTTTCCAGCGCATCGGCAGCTCGAACGTGCCCGCGCTCTGGGGATTACGCGCTTCGATCAACCTCGCGAACGATATCGGAATGGAGCGGATCGAGCAAAGGCATCGAGCGCTGGCGGATTACACGCTAGCCGAAATGATGAAACGCGGAGCGCAGTCCTGGACTTCGCCAGACGCGGCGCTTCGCTGCGCAATCGTCACGGTGAATGTGCCTCCGGTTCAGCGCATGGACTTGGAGAACTCGTTGTGGACGAAATACAAGATCCGAATCCGCGGGGGAGATCCAAGCAAGCTGCGACTGTCGACCCCCTACTACCTGCAGAGGAAAGATATCGATCGCTTTCTCGAGAAGTTTGATGAGTACAGGCGGGAGAAGAAGCTTGCGTAAGAGATTTGACGCAACGAGCCGATTCGGATTTTCGCGTGAGTGCTATGCGGTAAATGGCGTCGGCCGGAAGCTTCCGCTCTGCGGTCAATGATAAATCCGACGAGATATTCCGATCCAAAGGCCCTGGGTTCCCACGAACGCCGAGGCGGAGAGTTGGGAATGGTGGGCAGTGCAGGACTCGAACCTGCGACCTCCTGCTTGTAAGGCAGGCGCTCTAACCAGCTGAGCTAACCGCCCTTCGGATCGTCCGTTTAGCGCGCTCTCCGCCTTATTAGAGAGAACGAATCGCGGACGTTCAGTGAATCGCTTCAGTGAGTGTACGCGAGCGGCGAAAAACCGGTCAAACAATGGCGGTTGAGCACGCCGCCGCAAACCGCCGACAAACGTTGCAGAAATGCGCTGGGCGTGCCTGCTAGACTGGCGCGTGCGCCGTCTGATTGTCAATGCCGATGATTTTGGATTCACCGCGGGTGTGAATCGAGCCATCGTCGAGGCCCACAGGCACGGGATCGTGACGTCGTCAACTCTGATGGCGAACGGGACGGCTTTTGATGACGCGGTTCGCCTCGCCCAAACCGCTCCGAATCTCAGTATCGGATGTCACGTCGTGCTGATCGACGGCCAGCCGGTGCTCGATGCCCGAAATGCACGTTTTCTCGCTTCACTTCGCTCTGGAACGGCTGGTTTCCGGGACAACCTCAAACTCTTCATCGCTCGCGCCCTTACCGGCCTGCTGGATTCAGGCGAAATCGAAGCTGAGGTCACTGCGCAAATTCGCAAGCTGCAGTCGGCTGGCATCGATGTCTCGCATGTCGATACGCACAAACACACGCACCTATTTCCGGCGGTTCTGCGGCCGCTGCTGCGTGCGGCGAAGGCTTGTGGAGTCCGCGCGATCAGAAATCCCTTCGGGCCGCGCAGACCGCTTCGGTCCGGCGAACTGCTGGCCCGGCCTAAACTTTGGACACGTTACGCCGGGGTGCAGGTTCTGCGCACGTTGGCGGCTCGCTTTCGCGATTCCGCCCAACGCGCTGGATTGCAAACTACCGATGGCACTTTGGGCATCGAGGTTACCGGCGCGCTCGACGAAAAGCTTTTTCGCGCGATCGCAGAAGTTATTCCCGACGGCACCTGGGAATTCGTCTGCCATCCTGGATATAACGATGACGATCTGAAATCGTCCAATACCCGCCTGCGCGAATCGCGCGAGGCAGAATTACGGGTTCTGACCATGCCGGATGCACGCGAATTGCTGTCGAACCATGGCATCTCTTTGATTTCTTACCGGGACTTGATCACGCGTGATCGGTAGTCGCCGCTGGATTCGGTAGTGGGTCAGTTTGAACTGACCCACTACCCTGGATTCGGTAGCAATGTAAAATTCGACAAACTTCAGTAACCTTAAGGGAACCCTGTTTCGGGCGTATATTCGGTAAGATTCTACTGAAACTTAACGGGCTGGAGGATTCGATCATGCCTGCTGCTGGGGCGGCGCCGCGTGCGACTTTGGACCTGCGCCTACGTGTGTGGGGCATGGGCGCGGACAACCAGCCGTTCCATCAGAATGCGAATGCTCAGAATGTGAGCCTTACGGGCGCCTGTATCGTTGGCCTTGAGCATCAATTGAAGGTCGGCGACGTTATCGGCGTCCAATACGAGACCAGAAAAGCCCGCTGCAGGGTCGTTTGGGTAATGGAAGCGGGATCGCTAAAAAAGGTACAAGTCGGCGTGCAGTTGGTTGCCGATCAGGAATGTCCCTGGGCTTCTCAGCTGCCCGAGGAAATGAGGTCAAACCAGCCGGCCATCTCCCCGGACAATCGCAGAAGATATCAGCGCCACAAGATTTCTTTTCCGCTGGAATTCCGCGACGAACGTGTCAACACTCCGATGCGGGTGAATGCCACTGACATCAGCGGCAACGGCTGTTATGTTGAGACCGTCATGCCGCTCGCCGTCTCCACCTCGCTCCGCGTCGATTTCTGGATCGATCAGGAGCACATCTCTACCACTGCGACGGTACGCACGCGCGATCCCGGCGTCGGCATGGGGATCGAATTCACCGGCCTGCCGGACGACACCAAGAAACGCTTTCAAGCGCATTTGGATAAGTTGGATCCAGGCTTGCCGAAGCCTGCCCCGAAAACAGAGAATTCCGAAGACTGATCACGCAATCATCTTCCGTTTTGCGTTTCTCCCTTCGTGTTTCTCTGTTTGTGTCCCTCTGCCTGTACAATGTGCATCCTCCGGCGTTTCCCGCCATCGAATTACGGAACCATGTTACCGAACGAAGATCGAGAGCCACAGGAAAGGTTAAACCCGTTGGCATGAAGATCGGGATCACGTGTTATCCGACCTACGGCGGCAGCGGAGTTGTCGCCACGGAATTGGGCCTCGAACTCGCACAGCGCGGACATGAAATCCACTTCATTTCTTACGCCCAACCGATCCGCCTGCGAGGCGAAGAACCGAATATTCATTACCATGAGGTCGAAGTTTCGCGATACCCGCTGTTTGATTACCCCCCGTACGATTTGGCGTTGGCGACGCGGATGGCGGAAGTGGCGCAACTCTACGATCTCGATCTTTTGCACGTGCATTACGCGATTCCGCACTCGGTCAGCGCGCTGCTCGCCCGCCAGATGCTGGCCGATGGCCCACGCGGCCGGCGCTTGCCGTTCGTCACCACACTGCATGGCACTGATATCACACTTGTTGGATTAGACCGTTCTTACTTGCCGATCACTCGCTACTCGATCGACCAGAGCGACGGAGTGACAGCGATCTCCAACTATCTTCGCGACCGCACTATGCGTGTTTTCGACGTTAAGCAGGAAATTCAGGTCATTTACAACTCGGTGAATTGCGATGTTTACACACGAAAACAGAACGCTGCGGAGCTGCGCGCGGAATACGCGCCGAATGGCGAGCCATTGCTGGTGCACCTTTCCAATTTCCGTCCGGTGAAAAGACTTTCCGATGTGATTGAGATTTTCGATCGCGTTCGCAAACAAATGCAAGCGAAGCTACTGCTGATCGGCGATGGCCCGGATCGCTCGGTGGCGGAGTGGATGTCGGTGCAGAAAGGTATTCACGAGGATGTGCTTTTCCTCGGCAAGCAGGATCAGGTCGAAGAGAAGCTGGGAATTTCGGATATTCTGCTGATGCCCAGCGAACTCGAGTCGTTTGGCCTGGCCGCGCTGGAGGGGATGGCGTGTGAAGTCGTTCCGATCGCGACCCGGACCGGCGGTGTGCCGGAAGTGATCGAACACGGTACCAGCGGCTTTCTCGCCGATGTCGGCGATGTCGATACAATGGCGCGTTACGCTCTCGACCTGCTGAATAACGAAAGCCAGTTGCGCGCCATGGGAAAACAGGCTCGGGCAGTGGCGAAGGCGCGATTCTGTTCCAGCAAAATCGTTCCGCAATACGAGGAATTTTACCGCCGCGTGCTGGAACGTTCTTCGTAGAATGCCTCGGGCACCGCTCCCATGGCCTGCAGCAACGGCAGCCGGATGCGAACGAGGGTTCCCTTCCCTGGATCGCTATCCACACTCATTCGCGCGGTGTTTCCGTAGAGCATCTCAAGGCGTTCGGAAATGTTTGCCATTCCAATGCCGGTTCCACGCGTATTCCGCGGGTCGGTCAACTGCCCCGCGGCCATGCCCACCCCGTTATCTTCCACCTCGATGACCAGCCGCGAATCCGACAAACGGCTGCGCAGGTAAATGCTTCCGCCCTCCACCATCGATGCAAGCCCATGCTTTATCGAATTTTCGACCAACGGCTGCAATAGCATGCTTGGCACCATCACATCGAGCGATGCCGGATCCAGTTCCTTTACCACTCGCAGCTTGTCGTGCCCAAATCGGACGACCTCGATATCCAGATAGGTGTCGATGAACTCGACTTCCTCACGAAGCGGAACGAAAGAATCGGCACTACTGAGCAGGCGCCGCAGAATTGTTGCAAGCTTCGAAATCAGCTCACGGGCTGTATCGGGATCGAATCGGACCAAAGACGAAATGGAGTTGAGCGTGTTGAACAGAAAGTGAGGATTCATCTGGCTCTGCAACGCTTCCATGCGCGCGTGCAGCAACAATCGTTCCTGTTCTTCCAGTTTGATCTGAATGCGAACGCTGTTAAAAACTTTGAGTTCGATGCCGATGGCCGTCACCGACGCGGCGTAAATCGCGGCGAACACCCACCAGCTGTCGGGACTCTCGAGGCTGAAAATCGAGTGCGGCAGATAACGCGACAGTTCGGTTTCCACGAAGCGCAGGCCGACCACTGTGGTGAAAAACATGACCTGCCAGTCGAACAGGCGCGGCCGGGGAAGATTTCGTTTGATCAGCCGAAAAATACTTTGATCGATGAACGGAGAAAATGACCAGATATCGTCCTTGTCAGCGGCCATCGCGCGGAGCTGGCCGGCGACAAAGCCGGAAAGCACATCGAAAGGCAAGGCCGCCCACTCGCCATGCAGCATGGCTGGGATGCCAAGGAGTGCGCCGCCGAGCGATCCCGTGAAGCGGCCGCCAATTACGCCAAGCAATAGCGCGGTCTCAAAACTGAGATCGCCGGCCAGAAAGCTTTGGGCCGAAAAACGGATCCACACGCCGAACATAATGGGCAGAGCCATCCACAGCACAAGGTAGATTTTCTGCCGAAACGTCCGTTCTTCGCGAAAAAGCAGGGACTTGAATTCCTTGGAACGCACGAGGCTACTGGAAACGGCAGCAGCAACGCCCAACTTGATCAACAGGTTGATGAGGATCAGTCGTGATTCCATGGAATGGGAAAACTATCGCCCGCTGAGGAAACTGTAGCACGAGAGAGTTTGGGCGATTGAGTAATCAGATGATCTGGCGCCAGGGTCGCGCGGTGCTCCCGGATTGTTTCGTCTTAGTCCCTGCGTCCCGCGGCCAACACACCCAAAGTCCCCGATTCAACGAAAGTTTCAGCCCCGTTGTTATTTTTTATGGGCAAATGTGCGCAGATCCGATCCTGTCATTTCTTTTGGTTCGTCGACTCCAAGGATGCCCAGCATGGTCGGCGAAATATCGCGCAATGAGCCGTTGGGCTTGAGCGTAAGTTGTTTCGCGTTGTCAGCTACTACGATGAACGGCACGGGATTCGTGGTGTGGGCTGTGTGCGGTCCGCCGGTCGCGGGGTCGATCATCATCTCGGCGTTGCCGTGGTCGGCGGTGATCAACATCGCCCCGCCTTTGGCGCGAACCGCAGTTTCGATACGTGCGAGGCAGGCGTCGACGGTTTCGACGGCTCTTATGGTGGGCTCGATCTTGCCGGAGTGGCCGACCATGTCGGCATTCGCAAAATTGACGATGATCACGTCGAAGGTGCCATCTTCAGTGGCTTTCACGACTGCGTCAGCGATTCCGGCAGCGCTCATCTCCGGCTTCAGATCGTAAGTCGCGACCTTGGGCGACTGCACCATCACGCGGTCTTCGCCGGGGAATGGCTGCTCGATGCCGCCGTTAAAGAAGTAAGTGACGTGGGCGTACTTTTCGGTTTCGGCCACGCGCAGGTTGCGCATGTTCAGTCCGCCCATGACGTTTGCAAGAATATTCGCCATCGACTCGGAGGGAATCACCACCGGCAGGCTGAAGTTTTTGTCGTACTGGGTCATGCAGACATAGCGAAGATTTTTCGGAACGCGGTCGCGCGGGATGGTTGCGTCGAGATCGGCTGCTCCGGGAAGATCGCTTCCACCCTGCGCATTGAGTCCGCTGTTTCGCGCCAGCGCTCGCGTGATCTGGCGAACGCGGTCGGCACGAAAGTTAAAGCAGATGCAGGCGTCGTCGTCGCGAATGGTGGCAATCGGTTGGCCGTCTTTTTCGGTACAGACGAACGGCACGACGAATTCATCGGTGACGCCTTTGTTGTAGGAATCCTTCATCCCCTGCACCGGATCGGATTTCTTTCCGCCCTCCGCATCGGCGAAGACCATAGCGTTGTAAGCTTTGGCGATGCGCTCCCAGCGGCGGTCGCGATCCATGGCGTAGTAGCGGCCGTTGACGGTGGCGATTTTGCCGCAGTTATATTCGCGCATTTTCTGCTGCAATTGTTCCAGATAGCCGGCGCCGTTTGTTGGCAGAGTGTCGCGTCCATCCATGAAGGCGTGGACAAAAACGCGCTCGACGCCATTCTGCTTCGCCATTTTGAGCAGTGCATAAAGGTGCGCTTGCTGCGAATGGACGCCCCCATCGGAAACCAGGCCAAACAGATGCAGTCGGCGGTCACCCTCCCGCGCGTGTTTCATCGCCGCCAGCAGCACGGGATGCGAGAAGAATTCGCCGTTCTGGATCATCAGGTCGATGCGAGTAATGTCCATGTGAACGATGCGGCCGGCGCCGATATTCAGATGTCCAACTTCGCTATTGCCCATCTGACCTTCGGGCAAGCCGACGAACGGCCCGCTGGTATGAATCAGCGTGTTGGGATATTCGCGCAGCAGGCGGTCGTAGGTAGGCTTGCGGGCGAGAGCGATGGCGTTGGCGTTCGATTCGGCGCGGTACCCCCAGCCATCGAGGATGACGAGGATGAGAGGCTTGGGACGAGGCATTCTTGAAGTAGCGCTCCCTTTAAGGCTCAAGAATGAACTTACCAGATTACCCGGATTGGATACTTCTTAAATACCGGGTCCGCTGTGATGATGGGGCAGTCTTCCTCTATGCCCTGTGCGATCAACATGCGGTCAAACGGATCCCGATGGTGCATAGGGAGCCCTTCGAACGCCAGCAGATGGTCAAAGGTGATGGGCAGCCGCCTGATCCTGTTCTCTGCCAGTCTGCTCAGCACGTATGGGCCGGAAGGCCGAGGGAGATTCAATTTGCCCGACTGCACCTTGATAAGAATCTCCCATATGCTTACGGTGCTCAGCAAAAGATCGGTGTGTCCCACAAAAACGTCACGCGCATCGGGCGACATCCTCGAATCTCCGGCGAGCGCCCACAAGAATGCATGCGTGTCGAGGATGGCCTTCACTTCGGGAAAAGCGGTCCGTTGTAGAAGAGGTTCTCAAGGTCGGGATCGGGATCGTTGAAATCCTCCGGAACCGTGAAATCGCCTTTCGCGCTGCCGAAGATCCGCTTGGTGGGCGCATTTTTCACGGGGACAAGCTTAGCCACCGGCGTTCCAGCTTTAGCGATAACGACTTCTTCACCTGAAAGCACGCGCTCCAATAGCCTGGAAAGATGGGTTTTAGCCTCGTGAATATTGACTTCCATAGTTCTATATTAGCTAAGTCACGGACTAAGTCAAGGGATCTACTAATCGGCTCTCGAGGCAGTCGAAAATGAACCGCTTCGGCGTTCTGGCATGTCGATCCCTACGACCGCCGGTAAAGGCGCAGGCGTTCGACATGAACCCTCAAACGACAAAGAACAGTTTCAAACTAAACTACCAGCGCATCACGGTATAACCCGAAATGCAACGTTGCTCTTGAGGATCTCGCCAGTTGCGGTCGTCACCTCGACCGTGCCTGTTGTCGCGCCGGTTGGAACCCTGACTTTGATCGAGGTATTCGCCGCAGTAAACGTCGTGGCAGGGATGCCGTTAAAACTGACGGCAGTCGAGCCCATCAGATTGTTTCCCAAAATTGTAACGCTCTCGCCGACTCTGCCAACAGTCGGTATCGTTTCAATGAAGCGGCCGAGCCCCACCGACAGGCTGAAAACCGTGCCATCGTTGCTTGCTCCTCCGAAGAGCGTCGTCCCATACAGCAGTCCGCTGGTGGCCTGCGAGATTCCGCCGTCAGGTTGGGAGCCATCTGTCTTATCAAAGCTGTGTAATATCGTCAGCGCACCCTTGGCCGTGATTTCAAACACCGTACCGTCAGCATTGGCCCCGCCGCTGGACGCAGTTCCATAAAAATTCCCGTCCGTTGCCTGTGTAAGTCCGGTAGGGGAGCCTCCGTCATTGGAGTCGAAGCTTTTCAACGTAGTCAGTGAACCCCCAGGCGTGATCCTGAATACCGTACCGGAGCTATCCGTCCCGCCCTCGGTGGTGGTTCCGTAGAAGTCACCATTGTTTGCTTGCACCAGTCCGCTCGTGGGTATCCGGCCATCTGCGCAAGCGGTTTGCGCGCAGAAGTTGTAAAGAGTAGTGAAGGTCCCCTGAGGGGTGATCTTGAATACGGTCCCGTAGTTGTAAGCGCCTCCGACCTGGGTTGTCCCGTAGAAATTGCCATCCGTGGCCTGCACTAGCCGGGTAGGATTAGCGCCGTCGGTTCCAGCGAAGCTGTGCAGCGTGGTAAGTGCCCCTCGGGGAGTCATTTTGAACACCGTTCCATAGTTATTCTCGAAGTTATCGCCGTATGCTCCGCCGTAGAGGGTCGTTCCGTAGAAATTTCCGTCTGTAGCCTGGATGGGTGCCGCCAGAGGCGCGTAGCCGTCGGCGCAGGCAGTTTGCGAACAGAAGCTATAAAGTACAGTCAGCGAGCCTTGCGGGGTTATCTTGTATACAGCTCCCTCAAACTGAGCACCACCCGCAAAAACCGATCCGTAGAAATTTCCATCCGTCGCTAGGATCAGTCCGGCTTGAGGTTCGAAGCCGTCGGTGCAGTTTGTTTGGGAACAAAAACTGTACAGAGTCGTCAGTGTCCCATCGGGAGCCATTTTAAATACTATGCCGCTTGCGAATTCGCCCCCCTGTGAGGCGGTCCCGTATAGGTTCCCGTCCGCTCCCTGCACCGGTGAGGATTCGGGCCATGAGCCATTCGTTAGATCGAAATTCGCCAGCGTCGTGAAGGTTTGTGCTGGCGACGCGACTGCCGCTGCGGCACAAAGGAAAAACACACCCAAGGCAAATCTCATGGGAACCTCCTTCGAACGGTGATGCTCCATTGGAGGGAGAACAGCGCGGAGCACAGCCACGAAACTATACGTCTGCACCATCCCCAGGTCAAATTCAAGGGGCCTGCCTCTATGATCAGACTTTCGCTTTAGCGAAGAAATAGCGAAAATATTGTAGCCAAACCGATCTTCGCTGGGGTATATTGCGTGGCGGAGGAATTTTATGTCAATCACCGAGCTCTTACTACCGGAATTCGATGCAGAAATGAAAACCACCCGCATTACGCTGGAGCGCGTTCCTTTTGACAAGACTGGCTTCGCGCCACACCCGAAATCGATGCCTTTAGAAAAACTTGCGCCGCATGTCGCGGAATTGCCTGGCTTTGGACTGACGATACTTACGACTCCTGAGCTGGACTTCGGAGCTGGCGGTGGCGGACGTTCGCGGCCTCCGTTTGAACAGGCGGGCCTGTTGAAGTTTTTTGATGAAGGATCTGCAAAGACGCGAGCGGCACTAAAAGACATTCCGGACAAGGCCTGGACGGACACGTGGAAGCTGAGTTTTCAAGGCAAGACCATCTTCAGCGGGCAGCGCTTCCTGGCATACCGGCAGATGTTTCTGAATCATCTGGTGCATCACCGCGCTCAGCTCGGTGTTTATCTTCGCCTCAACGGCAAACCACTCCCGGCAACTTACGGACCTTCGGCGGATGACACAATGGGATTCTAGGCGGGCGATTTGCCGCCTATTCAGTTGCGAAAAGTTTCGAGAAGCTGGCCGGACATGTTTCGGCCAGCTTCATTTTTTCGCTGGCTCGGAGCTTTCCTCAGCTTGCTTGATCGCAGCTTCGATCTGCGCCTGTATTCGTGGATACTCCACCTGCATCGCCTCTGCGGTGACGGCCGGCATTTCGTGGAGAAACTTTTGTCCGGTTGGGGAGGAATAGAAAGCGATGAGCGCGTCGATCTCGGATTTCGTGAAGTGCTTCTGGTAAATCGGCATCATGTCGTTCAGCATGTCATCGACTGGAAATTTTTTGATGAAATCTGTCGAGAGGCGATCCATGCGGGCGATTTCCTCCTGCGAGATGTCGGGGTGACGCTGCTTGATCTGCTCGTGACTCAGACTTCGCATTTGCGAAAATACCTGCTGCAACATCTGCTGCATTTGCTCCCGGCTCGCCATCACGTCGAAAAGCTTTTTGACGTCTTCTTTGGACGCGGCGTCAGGGGCAATCGAAACTGTCGTCGTCTGTGCCGCAACAGAGAACGATGACGTAAGCAGCAGCGCTACCAATAATCTCTTCCATCCCATGATTCACCGTCTTTTTTCAGGGTTTGTAGTTTAGCGCCTTCAATCCCAGGAATCTTGCCGAATGTCCCAACTCCTCTTCAATGCGAAGAAGCTGGTTGTATTTGGCGATTCGATCGGTGCGTGATGCAGAACCGGTCTTGATCTGCCCTGCTCCGGTCGCGACGGCGAGATCGGCAATGAAAGTATCCTCCGTTTCGCCGGAGCGATGCGAGATTACCGACGTGTATCCGTTGCGGCGCGCCAAATCGATGGCGTCGAGCGTTTCGCTGACGGTCCCGATCTGATTTACTTTGATCAGAATCGAATTGGCCACTCCCTTGTCGATTCCTTCCTGCAGAAATTGAATGTTGGTCACAAAAATGTCATCGCCCACCAGTTGAATCTTGCCGCCGAGTTCTTTGGTCAGATTTTGCCAGCCTTCCCAGTCTTCTTCCGAGAGACCGTCCTCAAGAGATACGATGGGATAATCGTTCGCCCACTTCGCCCAGAATCTCACCATGTCATCGGAACTCTTCGAGGATTTGTCCGATTTTTTGAAGACGTATTTGCCGTCCTGAAAAAATTCGCTGGCCGCCGGATCGAGCGCAATGGCGATTTCCTCACCCGGCTTGTAACCGGCCTGAATGATCGCTTCCAGCACCACCTCGATGGCCTCGACGTTCGACTTCACCGAAGGAGCGAAGCCGCCTTCGTCGCCAACGGCCGTGTTATAGCCGCGCTTCTTCAAAACTCCTTTCAACGTATGAAAAACTTCCACGCCCCAGCGCAGCGCCTCAGAAAACGACGGCGCGCCTACGGGCATCACCATGAATTCCTGGAAATCGACGTTGTTGTCGGCGTGGGCTCCGCCGTTCAGAATGTTCATCATCGGTACGGGCAGCGTATTCGCTCCCGCGCCACCGAGATAGCGGTAGAGCGGCAATCCGTATTCATTTGCCGCCGCTCGCGCCGCGGCCATGGACACGGCCAGAATCGCGTTCGCTCCCAGCCTGCCTTTGTTTTCCGTGCCGTCGAGTTCGATCATTTTCTGATCGATGGCGCGCTGGTCGGAGGCGTCGAGATTTCCCAGCGCATCTGCGATTTCTCCATTGATGTTTTCAACGGCTTTGAGAACTCCTTTGCCCAGAAAACGCGTATCGTCCCCGTCGCGCAATTCAACGGCTTCGTGTTCGCCGGTCGAGGCGCCGCTGGGAACAATGGCGCGCCCGACCGTGCCGTCGACGAGTTGCACTTCCGCTTCTACTGTGGGATTTCCGCGCGAATCAAGCACCTCGCGGCCGATAATCGCACCAATATTTGTCATACCTCGCTTACCGCCCTTCTCTGAGATTTCTGGGGAAATGATTTGAGGATCGTCATCAACACGAACGGCATGGTGCGGAGCATCCGAATTAAAACTTAGGCGACGCCCGGTCAAGTATCCGACACCTCGATAGTCTTTGCCCATGCAGAGGTCCAACACCCAAGCTTCAAAACCCTCGATTATATCGGATGGGAGAATGCAGCCTTGGCGGCATAGTTCCTGGTTAAGGTGGATTCGGTCGTTATCTTCGTTGGTTCCGTAGCTCGATCGCCGGTTGTTCCCGATAGCGGGCTGTTCTAGAGTCAATGCAACAATCGCTTGATCTCAGGATTCAAACATTAGGTCAAGCGCGTTTGGACGGTGGAGGAGGAATGATGAAGATGTGGATGATTCTGCCTGGCACTCTTCTATTGGGAGTTCTCGCGGCCGCGCAAACAAGCTTGCCCGTACCTGCGGGAACGGCGCTCATGGTCAAGCTCGAAACAACGCTGGCCACCTTCAGCAATAAGGCCGGAGATCCCTTTCGGGGAGCGTTAACGAAAGATGTCGTGCTCAACGGCAGCACCATAATTCCCGCGGGGGCGACAATTGAGGGGCGTGTAACGAAAGTTGCCGAGCCTCGGCGCATCTCGGGAAAGCCCACCATTGGAATTCTGCCCGAGACTCTGATTCTCCCCGGAGGCGAACGCCTTTATCTGGATGCGACGTTAGTCGACACTAATGTTCCGGGAACCGATGTGAATAACGAGGGCGAATTCAAGGGATCGGGTCACGAGCGCCGCGACCAACTGGAAGTCGGCGGAGGCGCGGCCGGCGGCATGCTGATTGGCGGGCTGGCTGGCGGTCCGGTTGGCGTGGCAGTGGGCGGAGCGATTGGCGCAGGAGCCGCCGGAGCGCACTGGTTGAGCCGACATCGGTCGGCGGTACTACCCGCGGGTACGCAGTTGACGTTGGAATTGAACCGTCCCTTGACCTTGGCGCCGGCGGTTGCCAGCGCCGGTCAATAGGCCGGCGAATTCGACGCAGAAATAATTTTTCTCGTGAGCGGAAGGGCAGACTCAAGTCGCTGCCTTGACCCGAGTGGCTGATTTACCGCCGCTAAGTATCTACCGCGCAGGAGGGAACGTCAAGATCGATTGACGGGATACTTATGTTGAAGACTTAGCTTTTGAGTGCGCACGTTTACATTCCCGAAACCAGCTCCGCTTCACTCACCAGATCGAGTTCGATCCATCCCTCAACGGGCAATGCATCCACCGGAAGACGGTTAAGCCACAGGCTGAAACGCAGCCGCAGCTTGCTGGTGGAAGGAATCGTTATAGTATCTTGCCCGGGAGCCACACCGGAATGCGGCGTTGCCAGCAGCCAGGTCAATGGCAAGCGGAATTCAAAATTGCGTCCCAAAGCAACTTTCGAGCTGGCATCGGTCTTTTCGGAAGAGATCGATGACTCGTCGCCGCCATCGACCTGCCAATCCACCAATTTCTTATCCCCTACCTTCACATCCAGGCGCAGCGAACGCCGTGGACGCGCCTCCGCATTCGCCCACGATTCGAGGTTGACCACCAGGTCAAACTCCATCTCGGGCACCGCCTCTGCGAAATCCAGGCGGCCGTAAACGAACGTGCCATCGATTCCGGCATAAACCGAGTCGATAAGAAACTGTTTTCCATGCATCGCGCCTGGGCGCTGATCCGCAGTAAAGACGGCGGCGCCCATCCACTCAAAATACCGAATCTTGTTGCCGGTTATGTGCGGATGGATATAGGCGGTTTGCGGCGTGAACGCAGGACGCGCCTCCACTCCTGTAATTGGTTGGGCCAGATAATCGGGAGGCGTCGCACCGAGCGCCTGGTAAATATTGGAAAGATGTTTGCGGTAAAGCTCGTCAAAATCGCGATCATTAGCCGAGTGATGCTCCGGTCCGTACCACCAGTTCCAGTCGCTGCCTTCCGCGATCAGGAGTTCTTCGCGCGCCAGGTTGCGCTGCGCTGCGCTGGCATGCGGCGCGTTCTGCGAATAGAACTCGCGGGCGTGGTATAGATAATCCCAGGCACGATTGTCTTCGGGAGCGCCGATCCAGACATTAAAATTCGCGTTGATCCACGATCCCGGCACAAGCGATGGCAGATGGGACGGATGGGGATGGCGCGCAATCGCCTCGGAAACCGTTACGGCGTCGAGGCCGCTTTCACGCTGGAGCGCGTCGTAAAAGCGCCGCAGAAATTCCCGCCCCGACTTCGGATAATATTCCCATGCGTTTTCGCCATCGAGAATCACAGACACAACCGCGTCGCGCCCCTGCGCGAGCACTGGCTGCGCGGCATCTTTAATGTTCTGCAGCAAATGCCTGGCGGCTTCGTGCGGATCCATGCCCGAATAAACAAATCCGATCAGATCGGAAATCGTGTGGTCCCTAAAAACCATGTGCATGGATGTGTTGCCGTTTTCGTAGCGGTGAACGTCGTAGAGCCGCTCCGCCAAGTGAGCCGGCAGGCGGCCGTTGCCGTCGCGCGCAAAGAAAACGCCCGTGCTGCGGCCGAGCACGCCTTCGTCCGTGGCCATCCACTTGACGCCGAGGCCGTGGGCAATGGCTAGCACTTCCTCCGAAACGCTGCCCTCCGACGGCCACACGCCCTGCGGCCTCATGCCGAAGACTTGTTCATGCAAGTCGAGTGCGCGCACTAATTGCTCGCGCGCGTCTTCCGGGTGCCGAAAGCGATTCTGCGGCAGGGGCAAGCCCGGAGACGAAGCCGCACCGGCATTCGTGTCGCAAACCAACGGAAGAATCGGATGATAAAAAGGCGTGGCGGAAATCTCGATTAAACCTTTTGTCGCCGCGTCCGCGTAGGCGGGCAAGACCCTTGCCAGCAATTTCCGTTCACAGCCAATCACAAATTGTTGGTCCTCGAGGGAATAGTTGCGGCCTTTCTCGACAAGCGCAACGACATTCTTGTCTTCCAGAAAAAACTCGTCGAACCAGGCGATTTGAGAAAGTATCTGCAAGTCCGTAAATTGCTGAGGCTCGAAATATTTCTCAGCTTTTTCGGCATTCCAGCCATGCTCGCGGAATTTTTCCCGCAGCTCCCAGTAGCGGGGATAGCGTCCGATCACGTTGGTCGGATTCGCCTGAAAAAGATATTGCAGAGCGAATTGCCGCTCTTTCTGCGTCAACTCTTTCGCCGGTTTTGCGGCGACGGTGAAGAAAGGATCAATCGCCGTGCCCGCAACATAATCCTGAATTTGCGTAATCAGCGACGGCACGAGGTTGAAGTTCTGGTGGACATTGGGAAACTCGTCCAGCAGTTTCACCATGCCGTAATAGTCTTTAAGCGCGTGCAAGCGAACCCAGGGAAGGCGGTATTCTCCGGTAACCAGGTCTTTGTAAAAAGGCTGGTGCTGATGCCAGAGAAAAATCAGACGCAGTGCGGGCATGGCTGGAAAAGTCAGAATAGCATGAGAGTTTGGCCCACAGCCTCGCACTGAGGGTCATTTCATGGCTCTTCCGGTAAACTAAGAGCAGGCCATGCCCGATACCTCCACTCTCGCTTCCGATCGCATTACACTGCTCTCCGACCAGGATCTGTACTTGTTCAACGAAGGTAGCAACTACCGGCTTTACGAGACGATGGGGGCGCATCTGGTCTCGCGTGAGGGCAAAGCCGGCGCGGTATTCAGCGTATGGGCTCCGAATGCGCGTCAGCTTTCGGTGATCGGCGGCTTCAACGACTGGCAACTCCGGTCAAATCCGCTTGAGCCCCGGGGAAACTCCGGCATTTGGGAGGGTTTCATTCCGGGCGTTACCAAAGGCGCGCTCTACAAATTTCATATCGAGTCTCGCGGCCACGGATACAGCGTCGACAAAGCCGACCCGCTGGGTTTGTGGCATGAAAAGCCTCCGCGTACCGCCTCGGTGGTGTGGGATCTTGACTATCAATGGGGCGATCAGGATTGGATGGCGAAGCGCGTCGAGCGCAACTCGCTGCGCGCGCCACAGGCGATTTACGAAGTGCATCTGGGTTCGTGGATGCGGGTGCCGGAAGAACACAATCGTCCGCTCACTTATCGTGAGACTGCGCCTCGTCTCGCAGAATACGTTGGCCGCATGGGCTTCACTCATGTGGAGTTTCTACCGGTAATGGAGCATCCCTTCTACGGTTCTTGGGGTTACCAGACCACAGGCTACTTCGCCCCGACTTCACGGTACGGCACCCCGCAGGATTTCATGTATCTGGTCGATTACCTGCACCAGCACGGCATTGGGGTGATTCTTGACTGGGTGCCTTCACACTTCCCTTCCGACGCGCACGGCTTGGCGTATTTCGATGGCACGCATCTATACGAACACGCCGACTCGCGGCAAGGATTTCATCCCGACTGGAAGACACACATTTTTAATTACGGACGCACTGAAGTCCGCAGTTTTCTGATGTCGAGCGCGATGTTCTGGCTCGACAAATACCATGTCGACGGCTTGCGGGTGGATGCCGTCGCCTCCATGTTGTATCTCGACTACTCGCGCAAGCAGGGCGAGTGGATTCCCAACAAATTCGGCGGGCGCGAGAATCTCGAAGCCATCGACTTCCTGCGGCGCTTCAACCAGGAAGTCTATAAAGAACATCCCGACATTCAAACCACGGCGGAAGAATCGACCTCATGGCCGATGGTTTCACGGCCGGTTTATCTCGGTGGCCTCGGCTTTGGCATGAAGTGGGATATGGGATGGATGCACGACACGCTCGAATACTTCAGGCAGGATCCCATTCACCGCAAATATCACCACAACAAGCTCACGTTTCGGATGCTGTACTCGTTCCAGGAAAATTTTGTGCTGCCACTCTCCCATGATGAAGTTGTGCACGGCAAAGGGTCGCTGATCGGCAAGATGCCCGGTAGCGAGAAGAACCGCTTCGCCAACCTGCGCCTTCTCTTCGGATATATGTACGCGCAGCCGGGAAAAAAGCTGCTGTTCATGGGCGACGAGTTCGGCCAGGTACGCGAGTGGGCGCACGACACCAGCCTTGAATGGCACGTGCTGCAATATCCGGTTCACAGCGGTTTGCAGAACTGGGTGGGGGAACTGAACCGGCTCTATCGCAACGAACCGGGCTTGCACGAGCTGGACACAAATTTAGAAGGTTTCGAGTGGGTCGATTGCAATGACGCGCTCACCAGCACGATCTCTCTGTTACGCAAAACAAAGAACCCCAAAGACACAGTTCTCGTCGTATGCAACTTCACACCTGTACCACGGCTGGAATATCGGGTCGGCGTACCAACCGGGGGCTACTGGCGCGAGTTGCTGAATAGCGACGCTCTGGAATACGGCGGAACGGGATTGGGGAATCTCGGCGGAGTGAATGCCGAAGAAAAACCGGAGCACGGGCGTCCGTGGTCGCTCGAGCTTACGCTGCCGCCGCTAGGGGCGCTGTTTCTCAAAGCTTCGGGGTAGCGAGGCCAAGTCCGATAGGAAAATGTTTTCACTCTTGACTTGGGCTAGCTTCCGGCAGATACTCACCCCCTGCGATCTCCCCGCAGCAAAGAACCAATCCATTTGGGCCCAGGTCTCAGATCAAATTCCAGTCCAGACATTTCAAGGAGCAGACTTATGTCTCTGCCACAGTCACCCAAGCGCACTTCGGGCAGGAATCGCCTTCCAGTTTCGCTAAGCCACATACTCGACCAAAAACTGCTGGGCTATGTAGCGGCCGCCAGCGCCGCCGGAGTCGGGCTAGTGGCGCTTGCAAAACCAAGCCAGGCGGAGGTGGTTTACACGCCGACAAACCAGCTTATTAAGCCGTTTGCAACGCTTGACCTCGACTTGAACAATGATGGGGTCACCGATTTCGTTATCCAGAACGTATATGCGGTTTGCATCGAGACCAGCGAACGAAAGGAATGCAGCAGTTTCATCAACCAAGTCCTCAGGGTGCAACCGACTGCGGAGAACGGCGTTGCCGCAGCCTCCCACTGGACTCCTCCGCTGCCCCCCAACCAGAAAGTGGGACCGGAGGGCAAATTCAACGGCCTTTCGGCTGCAATGGAAAGCTGCAACACAAGCCTGGGCAGAGGCCCTTACAGCGCCGGTCCGTGGCGCTTTAAAAAGGACCGCTATCTGGGCCTGGAAATCTCCATTGATGGACAGACGCACTACGGTTGGGCCCGCCTAAGCGTCTCGCTCAACAAAAAGCCATGTAAAATTGGAGCGATTTTGACCGGCTACGCCTACGAGACCGTTGCCGGCAAACCGATCCTGACGGGAGCAACCTCAGACAACACCAACGCCAGCAGCGAGGGCCGCCCGAACTCTACGCTGGGTACTCTGGCGATCGGCAGTGCAAGGCTCGAGGCATCGCGGCCGGAAGACGAACACTAAGGCTAAAAAGTCGAGCCGAAGCAAACAGTCGGCTCGCTCTCCTCATGGTATGCTCGGCTTAACGCGCTCCCATGCGGATTCTTACCCGCTACATTCTGCGTGAAATCACCTCGCACGCCCTGGTTGGCGCGGCTATCTTCACGTTTGTCCTTTTCACGCGTGACCTGGGGCGCATTCTTGAACTGGTCGTGCGCGCCAGCGCTCCGCTGCCGAGCGTAGCCGAGATTTTCTTCTACACGGTTCCGGTCGCGCTCACCTACACGATTCCGATGGCGGTTCTGGTCGGAATCTTGATCGGCCTTAGCCGCCTCGCTGCCGACAGCGAAATCACCGCGATGCGCGCCAGCGGCATGGGCGTTTGGGACTTTGGCCGCGTCATTGCCATTTTCGTGGCCGTTGCATGGGGAGCCGCGCTGCTCAACGGCATTTATCTCGCACCCTGGTCGCTGGCTTCGCTGGGGCATCTCGAGGATCAACTCAAAGGCTCGCAGGTTTCTTACGAAGTGCAGCCGCGTGTTTTCTATGAAGGATTCCCTAAGTTAGTTCTCTACGTGCAAGACGTTCACAGCGCACAAGGCGGGGCGGTTTGGAACGGAGTGTTTCTTGCCGATATTACAGACCCTGCCAATCCGCGTATCACGCTGGCCCGCGAAGGCATTCTCGTCCCGGAAGGTCAGGACCGCCTGCACTTGCACTTGAAAGAGGGCTCGACACACGAGACCGACCCGAAAGAGACCGCGAAATATCAGATCTCGACCTTTCAGCAGACGGACATTCCCATCGAGCTGCCTTCTACCGAAAATAAAGCGGAAGAACAGATTCCGGTCAAAGCCATGGGCACATGGGAACTTCGCGCGCGAGCCGCCAGCGTCGATCCGGTCACCGCGCGCTGGTACCTGATCGAATATCACAACCGTTTCGCTTTGCCGACAGCGTCCCTGGTGCTGGCGATGGTGGGCATTCCTCTGGGATTGTCCTCGAAGAAGAGCGGCAAATCCGGCGGTTTCGTGCTTACGATTCTGCTGGTCTTTGTCTATTATTTTGTTTCGCTGATCGGAGTTTCGCTGGCCAAGCAAGGCAAGATCGGCCCCGCATTTGGAGCGTGGCTGGCCAATCTTGTTTTTTTCGCAGCTGCTCTGTTTCTTTTGTGGCAGGCCGAAAGGCGGCCGATTGCGCTCTCGGCCATCAGGCTGCCGTGGAAGCGGGAAAAGCCTGTTGCGAACGCACCCTTGCACGAGCGCAGGCTCCGCCTTCGTGACAGTTCCGGCGCCTTCGAGCGGGCTTCGCGGCGGAAGCGGGTCTTCAGCGCCAGCTTCCCAACGCTTATCGACGACTACGTGCTGCGCGATTTCTTCGTCTACCTGGGAATGATCGTCGCCACGTTCCTCGTGCTGCTTCTGGTCTTTACTTTGTTCGAACTGCTCGGCGACATCCTGCGGAATCAGACACCTGCCTTTGTTGTTGCCGAGTACCTGCTGAACGTCGCGCCGTATTTGCTCTACAACGTGGCGCCGCTGATGATGTTGCTGGCCGTTCTGATCACGTTCGGCCTGATGAACCGGGCAAACGAGATTACCGCGATCAAGGCGACTGGAACCAGCATCTACCGCGTCTTTACGCCGGTGCTCACTGCGGCGGCTGTCGTTGCCGGCGGACTCTTTCTCGCCGACCAGTTTTACCTGCCGCACACAAACAAGAGACAGGAAGCGCTGCATAATCAGATCAAGGGCAAGCCGCCCCAAACCTATTTGCGACCCGACCGGCGCTGGATTTTCGGCCAGCATAATGACATTTACTACTACCAGTTTTTCGATGCCGACAGAAACCAGTTTGCCAATCTCACCATCTTCCAGATCGATCCGGCGACTTTCACAATAGTGCAGCGCATTCATGCCGATCGCATTCATTGGGCCGATAGCATGAGCCGATGGATTTATGAAGAGGGATGGGAGCGGTCGCTGAACGGCGCTGCTATCGCCAACTATCGCACCTTCGATGTCTCAACCTTCCCGCAACTCACCGAGGCGCCTTCTTATTTCAAGAAGGAAGTGAAGCAATATTCCGAGATGAATTATGAGGAGCTGCGGCGCTATATTCGCGATCTTCAGCAAAGCGGCTTCGATGTGGTCCGGTTGCGCGTGCAGCTGAACAAGAAACTCTCTTATCCGCTGATCACGCTGATTATGGCCGTGCTGGCCGTACCGTTTTCGATCTCGGCGTCGAAGAAGGGGGCGATCACGGGAGTTGCTGTCGCGGTGACGATTGCTGTCGTCTATACGGTGGTTTCGCGCCTGTTCGAGGCCATGGGAGACATCAGCCAGTTGCCGCCGGCGCTGGCGGCGTGGTCCCCTGACCTGATCTTTGCGCTGCTCGGTTCCTACCTGATCTTGAAAATTCCAACCTAGAGTCGCTGGCGAAACCTGCCGTCTGGCGAGTTGAGGTCCGAAAAAATCGCTCGAACTACTTCACTGCTACGCCGGAAGGATAGTTAAAAGTAGAAGTCGGTGCCTCCGGAATCAGCGCACCAGTTGCCGGCGAGATAGCGTACTGTGAAATGTTGGCGGAGTTGAGGTTCGAGACGAACATCCAGGTGTCGTCACTCCGAATCGCGATCGCCGTTGGGCTCAAATTGGTAGACGCCGGAGCCCCGGTGAACGCTGTTAGAGATCCGGTAGCGCTACTGATTTGAAAACCGGAAATCTGATTCGATCCGGTATCGAGAACATACAAAAACTTCCCGTACGGATCAACGATAAGCGGCCCGGGCACGTCACCCGTCGGAAATGGAGAGCCAGTTACTGCCTGGAGGCTGTAGTTCGCAGTCGGGCAACTGTTTTGTATCGAAACTGCATGGCAGATGGTATAGGCGCTGACCGTGTTGGGCTGCGCATTCGAGACATAAACGAAGCGGTTGCAGGAGTCGACCGCCACACCCGCTGGGTTGGTGCCGGTCGGAATTCCCGCCTGGGTCGAGTTAAAAGGCACCAGCGTCAGATTACCCGACGAAGAAACTGAATAATTCAGCAGAAAATAATTCACGTTGTCCGCGACATAAAGGTTCTCGGTAGTCGGCGGCGCGCCTCCAGAGCAGAAGGCAAATTGAATCGGGTAAACAGTTGCGCTGATGCCAACGGCGGCCGCACTCGGAGGCAATCCGCCCGGCTCGGCCGGGAGAGGCACGGGCTTCCCGACCTGCGTAAGTCCTCCGTTGCTGCCGATCGAAAGGACGGTGATAGTCCCATCACTGCCATTCGCCACGAACAGGAATTTGCCCTTCGAATCCATGACCATGCCCACAGGATTGGCGACCGGCGTGATGCTGATGTTCGACAACTTCCCATCCGACCCAATGGTGTAAGCGGCAACGCCCGTGCTGCTTGGGTTCAACACCGCATTCTCCTGGACGATGACATAAGCATAGTTACCTGTAGGATCGAGAACCACGCTGGTTGGAATTCCGGGCGTCGGCGGGCCGTTCACATTATTGATAACCGCGATATGTCCATTGCCCAAATCCAGGCTGAAACTCTGCACCACGGCCGAGCCCTGGCTGGGGACAACCACCAAACCGTTATTGTTGGTAGAGTACTTGGCGCTGCAAGCCAACAAGAGTCCCAATCCGACCACAGCCAGAGTTCCCAACACCCAGGTAAACCTTTTCCTCATTCTTCCTTTTTTCTCCTGTGAACGTACTGCTGCGTCCGCTGAACGGACAGGAACATTAAATTTTAGGCGAGAATTGCCATCCAATTGTGTATCAGGAATACGCGGGAAGAGCAAACTCCCACAGCACAGATTGGAACCGCGGAAGTGCCGCTGAGTTGCCTGAGGAGGAGGAAGCAGTCAATAATCGACTTCCCTCAACTGCGGCGCGGACTCAGGCGTCGCGGCCGGCGGGTACCGCTTCTTCGATGGCTTTCTGTTTTGTCACTGCACCGGCCGTCAACGGCAGGTGAATCTCGACCATCAATCCGCCTTGCGGCCGGTTCATGGCAGCGACGCGTCCTCCGTGGAAGCGCACCGCCCGCTCGGTGATCGCAAGGCCAAGGCCGACTCCCCCGGTGTTCCGTCCGCGGGCATCGTCCAGGCGATAGAACGGCTGGAATAACTTTTCCAGTTCGTCGGGAGGAACGCCATCGCCGCAATCTGAGACCTGAACCACAGCCTCGGCCGAACCTGCAATTTCCCGCCTCTCCAGGCGAACCTCAACCGTCGATCCCTCGCGGGTGTAGCGAATTGCATTCCGCACTACATTCTCGATCGCGCTGTGCAGCAGCGAAGCGTCTCCCCTGACAGCCCAGCTCCCTTCGGGAATTTCGCTATGCACGTGGCAATGCCGCGCTTGCGCTTCAAACTCTGCATCTTCGGTCACCGCCTCAACCACGTCGTTGAGGGGAACTGGAGTTGAGGGAACGCGTTGCTCTCCATCCTCCATGCGCGCGAGGGTGAGAAGCCGCCCGATAAGCTCGTTCAAGCGCGCGGCCTCGAGTTCGATGCGCTCCAGCATAGTGGCGCTCTCGGAGCCGGAGCGCTGGCGCGCCAGTCCTAATGCGACATTCAATCGAGCCAGCGGCGATCGCAATTCGTGCGAAATATCGTTGAGCAGGCGGGATTGCGCTTTGACCAGATTTTCCAGGCGAGCGGCCATAGTGTCGAAGTCGCGAACCAATCCGCCAATCTCATCGTGCCTCTTGTTGTCGGGAACGCCGGCTCGGGCGGTCAGGTCGCCGCCGGCAAGTTGCTGGGTTGCTGCGCGCAACCTCGTCACTGGCTTGGTCATGTACCACGCGAGGAAATAGCAAACCAGCCCTGAAGTGAGTACTGCAATGATCAAACCCGGCAACGGCAAACCGCGCGGGCCGAAGAACACGCGCGGGCCGGGAGGTGTGCCCATGATCAAAGTGTAGCGATGCTTTCCGTCGAAAGAAGCGCGCGAATCCCGCAGCACGGGAGGCGGCGGAAAAACAACTCCATCCCGAGGCATGCGAGGACCGCCCATGGCCATGCGTACCGCCCAATCCGGAGCGCCGCGGTGAGAAACCTCCTCGCCTTGCTCGTCGAAAAGAAAGGCGCGAACGTGCTGTGTCGATTCCAGATTTTCCAGGTACTGCCTCAACTGGGAGCTGCCGCCTTCCTCATAGGCGTTGACGGCATCGTTCAGCGCCGTTATGCGCAAGGCCTCCCATGTTGAACTACGAGGACGCAGCGCTAAAGTGACGGCCATCGCGAGGACGATGAACAGCGCCTGCGCGACCCAGAACGAAAGAAATATTTTGAGGAAGAGACTCTTCATGGTGGCGCTTATTATGGTGGCGCTAATTTTGCGAGCTGATCAAGCCCTGCGATTCATGTTACAGCTGCTTTACGATGTCGCCTTCACCTTTTCGACAATTTTTTCGGGAGCTCTTTCGCGCGGGCGGGCAAAAATATATCCCACGCCCCGAATGGTCTTGATGTGCTCATCGGCGTCGGTGTCGCCCAGCTTCTTGCGCACTTTGCTGACGTGCATATCGATGCTGCGGTCAAATGGCGAAAACTTGCGGCTGAGCACGGCATTCACCAGGCGCTCGCGCGGAACCACGCGGCCTGCCTCACGGAGCAGCACCTCGAGCAGATTGAATTCGACTGAAGTGAGATCGACAGCCTGCCCATCGCGGCGAACGGTTCGCGCCGCCGGATCGAGTTCAATCTCCCCGACCCGCACGATTTCAGGTGCAGCCTGCGCGGATTTGTCGCCGCGCGTCCGGCGCAGGATCGCGCGAATCCGGGCGACCAGCTCCCGCGGGTTGAAAGGCTTGGGCAGGTAGTCGTCGGCGCCGATCTCAAGACCGACAATACGATCCACATCTTCGCCGCGGGCAGTCAGCAACAAAACCGGTAGACGCGAGGTCGCCCGAATTCTCCGCAAAACCTCAAAGCCGTTGATGCCGGGAAGCATTACATCCAGTACAACCAGCAGGTAGCCACTGTTAGTCGCGCGCTGCAAGCCGCTCTCGCCGTCGTGCACAGACTCAACCGTAAAGCCTTCGGCCTGCAGATACTCGCCGACCAGTGTGCAGAGTTCGACATCGTCATCGATAATTAAAATGCGCTCCATCTTAGCTTTCATTGTGCCTCACAGCGCGCGCCGCGCGCGGTAAAGAATTGTCAAACACTTGAACTCTGCAGGCGTACCAAGTGTTTTCCCATTTGACAAAACTTTACTCGGCTTGACGGTCTTTTTACCACTATTCTTCGGATGCGGTGTTTCTATAAGTGTACGGAATAGCCGAGGTTCCGGAAAGGAACCGGTCTTAGAGCGAAATAGGAGATCACAGCTTATGCACTCGATTCGTTTTCGGTTCCTCGTGGCAACGCTGGCAGTAATGTTGGGCGCAGCCATCGCCAAATCTCAAACTGCGGAGTCGACTCCGCCACCGCCGCCGATGCACGGTCCGGGATTCGGCATGGACCATCACATGATCGAGTTCTATTCCAAGATGCTCGATATCACAGACACGCAGAAAGCACAGATGAAGGCGACGCTGCAAAAAGAGCACGCGACCATGCAGCCGCTGATGCAGCAGATCCGCCAATTGGATACGCAGCTGAAACAGTACGCGGAAGGCACATACGATCCGGTCAAAGTACCCGCGCTCGTCTCTCAGCAATCGCAAACTCTGGTGCAGTTGAAGGTCGAGGAGACTCGCATTCATAGCGAGCTTTACCAGATGCTCACACCCGACCAGCAAGCCAAACTGAAAGAATTCGAGGCGAACCGGCAGGCGCGCATGCAGCAACGCATGCAGGAGAACGCCACGCCAGGCGACTCGCAACAGTAACTCCGCTGCGCGGGGTTGAGCGTAGTATTTCAGGTCAACTCCGCTTCACTTTTAACGTCGCATCTTCCCCGCCCCCAGGAGCGATGCTATGGATTCGCAGTTGATTATTTTCGATCTCGGATGGATTTTCTTTCTTGCCTGGAGCACGGCGCTCGCGGTTCTAGCGATTAAGGCATTCGGTCGCGACCTCTTTCGACTCTTCGAAGGGCAGACAGGCGAAACGAAGCATCTTTAGAATCTCCATCCAGTCGCCGGCGAATAGCTCCGAACCCTCACGATGCAAGCAGCCTGCGTCCCCGCCTGCTAAAATTTCATCTACACAACCTGCATGTTCCCGAAGCGCCTTCGACTCCTGCTGCCCTACCTCAAGCGTTACCGCTGGGGATTACTCCTAGGCGCGTTTTGCGTTGTATTCAGCAATGGCGCCTGGGTCTTGATGCCCAAGGTCATTGGCCACGCGGTCGATGATCTTAAGGTCGGCGTTACCTCTGCGAAACTGCTCCGCTTCGCCTTCGAAATGCTCGGGCTCGCGGCCGTGCGGGCAATCTTTCTTTTCCTGACGCGCTGGGTGGTCATCGGCATCTCCCGCGATATCGAATTTGACCTGCGCAACGATCTTTTTCAACACCTTGAAACCCTCTCTTACTCGTATTACCAGCGGGTGCGCACGGGCGACATTATGGCTCGCATGACCAACGACCTCAACGCCGTACGCATGCTGCTCGGGCCGGCAATCATGTATTCGGCAAACACGCTGGTGTTTACCGCCGCCGCGCTGTCGTTCATGATGAAGATCAGTCCTACGCTGACGTTGTATGCCTTCATTCCGCTGCCTGTCGTCAGCGTGGTTATTCAATATTTCGGCCGCCGGATTCACGAGCGCTTCGAAAGAATTCAGGCAATGTTTTCCGAGATCTCCGCGCGGGCGCAGGAGAATTTCTCGGGCGCGCGCGTCATTCGCGCTTACGTGCAGGAAGAAGCGGAGATCAAATCCTTCGAAGCCGCCAATCAGGAGTACGTCTCGCGCAGCTTGAAACTGGTTCGCCTTATGGGCATGCTATGGCCCACGTTGGAATTCATGCTCGGCCTGGCGATGGTGCTCGTGCTGTGGATCGGCGGCCGGGAGGTATTAGCTGGGCGCATGGAAATTGGCGGCTTCGCCGCTTTCAACATTTACATGATGCAGTTGACCTTCCCCATCATCGCGCTGGGCTGGGTCGTGAATATCTTCCAGCGCGGCACCGCATCGCTGGTTCGCTTGAACGAAATCATGGAAGAGCAGCCGGAGATCAACGACTCTCCAAAGGCGCGGGAACTTCCAGTGCAAGGTGAAATCGAATTTCGGGGCCTGAATTTTGCTTACGACGGCAAGCCGGTTCTGCACGACGTGAATCTTCTCATCCCCTCTGGCACCAGCATGGCGATTGTCGGACCGACCGGTTCCGGCAAAACCACTCTCGTCAGCCTGATTCCACGAATTTACGATGCCGCGTCGGGAACCATCTTGATCGATGGCCGCCCGCTCCGCGATTTTTCGCTCGCGTCACTACGCAGCAATATCGGCTTCGTGCCGCAGGAGACATTTCTCTTCAGCGACCGCATCCGCGAAAATATTGCGCTGGGCGTGGAATCTGCCAGCGACGAGCAAATCCACAACGCCGCCGGAGCGGCCAACATCGCCGCCGATATTGAAAGCTTTCCGGAGAGCTACCAGACCATGGTTGGCGAGCGCGGCATTACCCTTTCCGGCGGACAGAAGCAGCGTACCGCGATCGCCCGCGCTTTGATTCGCAATCCGCGCATCCTGATTCTCGATGACGCGCTCTCAAGTGTTGATACGCATACGGAAGATAAAATCCTCAACCATCTGCGCGAAGTCATGCAGGGCCGCACTACTATTTTCATCTCGCATCGAGTCTCGACGGTTCGCAATGCCGACCGCATCGCCGTGCTGCACGAGGGGCGTGTCGTCGAAACCGGAACCCACGACGAACTGCTCGCCTTGAACGGCTACTACGCCGACCTGTATAACAAGCAACTGCTGGAAGAAGAACTGGCGGAAGTGTCGTAATCTCCAGCACAGTTCCATTCTCATAGCAGCCCCCATCATGCAGCGCATCGACGCCCCCGAAATTCTTGATTCAGACGCTTGCCCGCCAGCCGAGGTGAAGGCAGTTCTCAGAGTTCTCGCCGGCATCAACCGCCGCTTCGGAGGAGTATCGACAACTCAGAGAATGGTCGAGCGCGTCGCCCGCGCCGTAAAGGCTAGCCGGCTCTCGTTACTCGAAGTGGCGGCGGGTACGGGAGAAGTTACGGAAATAATTCGGCAGAATATGGCGCAGCAGAAAATATCGTTGGATGTCACGCTGCTCGACCGCGCTCACTCTCATCTCATTTCCCCGAACGGTTACGGTGTGAACAGTCGGAGAGTAGTCGCCGATGCGCTCTCGTTGCCATTTCCGGATAACGCTTTCGACTTGGTTAGCTGCAATCTCTTCGCACACCATCTTCAGCCGGCGGAACTCGCCGGATTTGTAAGGGAGGGCCTTCGAGTCAGCCGGAAAGCGCTTCTGATCAACGATCTCGTGCGCCACCCGTTCCACCTCGCGCTGGTGTATGCCAGCTTGCCGCTTATGCGCAACCGCACCGCGTGGCTTGACGGATTGACTTCGGTGCGCCGCGCCTACATCGCGCATGAGATTCGCTCGATGATCGCTTCCGCGCTTCCTTCCACAACCACAGAACAAGTGGAAATCTCGCATCATTATCTTTTTCGAATGGGAGTGATCGTCTGGAAGAATCGCTACTAGCGAACCACTAAAACTTCGCGGATGTTGTCGCGGGCGAGAAAAAATTTGATGGAGGCGAAATCGCGGAATAAGGTTTCGATGTGACGATTGTTAAAGACGCGCTGCAACGGAAAGCCCTCAGCAACCGATCCCCGGCGAGTATCGCGCCTGGCTTCGATCTTCTGCATCTGCAGCGTGTCGGCGCCCACGATGTGAAATCTATGGTAAGGCGAATCCGGACCTGCATCGCGCGTGTGAAAAAATGCCAGGAGCATGCCGCCCGGCTTCAACACCGACCATAACCTTCCGACCACTGGCTTTACCAGATCTTCTTCCAGATAATCCGGCAAATTCCAGCAGAGAATTACATCGAACTGGGCCGCGGGATAAACCAGGTTTTCGGCCAGAAACTTACGGCTGTCGAGAATCGGGGCGCCGTTCTCGTCTTTCGTGATCAGTTCCGGATCGGTCGAGGCGATGATCAGATCCTCGCTATAAATCTTATGGCCGCGTTCGGTGAAGTGACGAATATTGGTGGGAGATGTTGCTCCCAGGTCGAGAACACACATACCCTCCGCAGATTCCCAGCTGCGCGACAGTTCGCCCAGACCGCTGGAGCGGCGAGTCAGCTTTTCTGCAGTCTGTGCCGGCGGTCTTTCCGGTGCGGACGAACCGCGAAAAAATTTCATGAAGTTCTGCGAGACTGTCGACATTTTATATGCATGAAACTATTGAAATCTGCAGAATCTGGCGAGAATTGGCCTCTCGACCGCACGACCGTAACTTCGCTGATCCCGAGCTCCCCGAAGGCCCGCGTTCATTTTGGATCGGTACGATGAATATCGACCTTACCCTTCAGGAACGCGCCCTCTTCAATGGAGATACGCTGCGTGGCAATGTCCCCCGTGACGCTTGCGGACTTGCGTAATTCGACGCGATCGCTCGCCTGTATGTTGCCCTCCAGTTTTCCCTGGACCACGACACCCTTGGCATCGACGCTGGCCTTGACCTGCCCGTTGGGCCCTACCGTTAAACTATTGCCTTTCAATGCGATACTCCCCTCGACCAGACCGTCCAGATAAAGATCTTCGCTGCCCGATAGTTCGCCCTTAATCACCACAGACTTGCCGATTTGCGCTAGACCGCTGGCAGGTGCACTCATTAGGAAGACTCCTGACTGCAGAGAATCGGTGAGCAAATCCTCCTAGGTGGCAAGCTGGGAGACAACCGGGAGGCAGACCCACTGCAACGACTATACGCATGGCAAGGAGTACGGAGCAAGCGCTTGATCTTAGTTTCTGCCCTACCAGCACTCCTGTAGAGAAAAAGGATGAGCAGAATTGCTAAACTTGGAGGTAGTTCGGGTGCGCGAATGAAGATGATCCCGCGAATCGTCGTCAGCTTGCCGCTTCTGGCTGTTATCTGTGCGTCTAAGGCAATTTGTTTGGCTGAGGAGCAGCAGCCTCCTGCCGCCCAGTTAGTCCGGGCGACGGTAGCCAACGAAATGGCAGCTGCGAACGAGAACGGGATCAAGCACATGTTCCGCGATCGCAAGAAGACCCCGAGGGGATCGATGACGCGCATTTATGTGGAAACCAGGGAGGCGATGGCAGGCATGACAGTCGCCTACGATGACAAGCCGCTCGACTCCAAACAATTGCAGGATGAAGAAGGCCGCCTCGCCGGACTGGTGAATAACCCGGATCAACTGCGGCGAAAACAGCACGAACAGAAAGAAGATGCCGACCGTACTCTGCGGATCATGAAAGCGATGCCGGATGCATTCGTCTTTCAATACGATGGAACCGCGACGGGGACTTCCGCCATCGGCCGCGAGGGCGTTCAACTCGTCCGGCTCAAATTCCATCCCAGCCCGGGATACCGCCCCCCTTCTCACGTGGAGGAAGTTTTATTGGGCATGGAAGGAGTCATTCTGATCGATCCCGTCGAGCACAGGATCGCCGAGATCGACGGCACACTCTTTCAACCGGTGAGTTTCGGCTGGGGCATCCTCGGTCGGCTCGACAAAGGCGGTCACTTCCTCGTGGATCAGGCGGATCTCGGCGAGCACTGCTGGGAACTCTCACGAATGTCTTTGAGTTTCAACGGTAAGATCCTGCTGATTAAGACTCTGGCGTACAAATCCGAAGAAGTGTTCAGCGACTTTCGGCGCGTGCCCAACGATACCACTTTCGCGCAGGGCGTCAAACTGATTGAAGAAGAAGTGGCGAAGGGGCAAGGCAGCTCTGAGACTGCAAAAGCGGAAAATACTTCGGGCAAAGCCAATTGAGGGTGTTCATAAAGATCGCTTGCGAACTGTCTCTGTGCGCACTGTCAGCTTTTCTATAAGGTCTTCTTTGACCCTGTAGCCCGTTCCCACTTCGTTCTTGATTGCAATCATTCCCTGCGATGAAACCTCCACCTCAGGTTCGATGATGTCTTCTTTCCAATAGCGCTTCGAAGCGGAAACGTCTCCCGGCAGGCTGAAATTATTAAGGGTTGAAAGGGCGATGTTCTGCGCGCGGCCGATTCCCGCTTCGAGCATCCCGCCGCACCACACCGGAATCTTTTGCGAGTGGCAAATGTCGTGAATCTTTTTCGCCTCGGTAAATCCGCCGACGCGGCCAACTTTGATGTTGATGATGCGGCAGGCGCCCATGTCAAGCGCGATTCCTGCGGCGCGTGCGCTGACGATGGATTCATCCAGACAGATCGCTGTGCGCAACTCTTTCTGCAGACGTGCGTGATAGAAAATGTCGTCATCCCAGAGAGGCTGCTCGATCATCAGCAGGTTGAACTGATCGAAGCTGCGCAGGTGTTCGGCCTGGTCGAGCGTATAAGCCGAGTTCGCGTCGCAACTCAAAGTAATTTCGGGCCAGCGCGCGCGAATTCGCTCGAGCACATTCACATCCCAGCCGGGCTTTACCTTGACCTTGATGCGGCGATAGCCGGAGGCAAGCTCGACCTGAATTTTCTCGATCAGTTGCTCGATCGAATCCTGAATGCCGATGGAAACTCCACAGGGAATTTCGGTGCGCGTGCCGCCCAGCAACTTCCACAGCGGCAGATTTTTCTGTTTCGCATCCGCATCCCACAGCGCGTTTTCCAGCGCGGCTTTCGCCATGCGATGTCCGCGAACCTTTGCAAAGAGTGCCACGCAGTCGCGAGCCGAATCGAGGTCGCGCGCGAGAATTGCCGGAGCCAGATAGTGGGTGATGGTTGGCCAGGCGCTCTCGATCCATTCGCTGCTGTAAAAAGGATCCTCACCAGCCACACACTCGCCCCATCCATCGACTCCTTCACAATGCGCCGTGATCAGCAGAATGCGGCGGCTGTAAGTGCGTCCGAAACTCGTCTCGAAAAAGTGGATGAGCGGCATTTGAATCTCGCGAAGAGTGATCGCTTCAATTTTCATGTTTAAAAGTCACTCACCAAAAAGACACAGGGAAAAACGCTGAGGAATCGGCGGGTAAATGAAGGTTTATTTTGTCTTTGTGCCTCTGTGCCTCAGTGGTGAAAAGCCTTTGTGCTCTGATTTATGGTTTCGACGCATACGACCACTTCTCGTCCCAATTTCCCAGCAGAAATTTTCCGTTGCCTTCCGGATCGCGTTCGTACCCGAGCACCGTCTGCCCGTCATCGAAAGCTTTGAGAAAAAGCTGCTTGTTGCGTTCCTGAACCAACTGCGCCTTGGAGCGTGTTTGGGAAGCCGCTTTCCAATCGTAAATCTGCGCCGGAACGTCAATCGCCGTTTTCTTCTCGAAAACCAAATTCTTGCCTGTCGCCAGCAGCGTCTCAACCCGCTTCGATTTCAGCCACCACTCGGCAATCAGCCGGTCGCTCGGCAATCCTCCCTGCAACGGCGATGACGTAATTCCGTACTGGTTGATGTTGTAGCGGCGCGAAATCGCTCCCAGCTTTTCGATATTCAGATACGCGTTCTTGATTTCCAGCGGATCGAAGGTCCACTCGATTAGTTCGATTCCCCGCGCCAACGCATCTTCGCGCTGGAGCAGCTTCAATCGGCGTCCGAGACCGCTATTGCGATGCTCCTTGCGGACAGCAAGCATGTGCGAATGGAGATAGAGATAACCCGAACGCGCTCCCGGAACCGATAGCGCGAATCCGACCATCTCTTTCCCGTCGAAGGCGCCCATTACCTGCCCGCCGACTTTTTCCGCGACCACGAACATGCGCAGCGGAACAAGCTCGGCGTCGGTGAAATTCCAGATTTCTTTCTGCAGCGTAACGCACGTGCGCAATTCGTCCAGGCCCTGGCAGCGCCGGATGACGATTCCGTCGCCGCTCAAGATTTTCTCTCCTGCTGTTTGGCTTGCTGCCAGAGCGATTCCAGTTCGTCCAAAGACGCGTTTTCGGCAGTGGTTCCACGCTCTTGCAGTCGTCGCTCCATAGAACCAAAACGGCGGCGGAATTTTCGATTCGTCTTGCGCAGAGCCGATTCCGGATCGACCGCCAGATACCGTGCGATGTTCACCAGCACAAAGAAAAGATCGCCGACTTCATCCTCCAGCTTCGTCCGCAGATCTTCGGGAACGACCTGCTTTCCCGAACCGGCTACGCCGCGAGCCTCCGGCCGCGGACCGGGAGCGGGAAATTTCTCGAGATGTTCGCGGAGTTCGCCGGTTTCTTCATCCAGTTTCTCGAAAAGGCTTTGGATATTCCGCCAATCGAATCCAACCTGCGCTGCACGCGAGCTTAGCTTGTGAGCTTCGATCAACGCTGGCATGGAACCGGAGATTCCGGAGAGAATCGACGGCGATGAGGCGTTGTCGTTCCCCGCCTGTCCGGATTTGTTTTTTTCAACCTCGTTCGCACTCGCAACGCGCTTTTTTCGCTCTTCCACTTTCAGCGCTTCCCAATTCCGTTTCACATCGGCGGCTGTGTCTGCTTTCGCATCGCTAAAAACGTGGGGATGCCGGTCCACCAGCTTGCGCGAGAGGCGATCGAGAACGTCATCAATCGAGAAGGTTCCCTGCTCTTTCGCCATCTCCGAATAAAACAGCACTTGCAGCAGCAGGTCGCCCAGTTCGCCGGGCAACTCATCCCAATCGCGATTGTCGATGGCTTCCAGAACTTCGTATGTTTCCTCGAGCGTGTATGGCTTGATCGAATCAAAAGTCTGCTCGCGATCCCATGGGCAGCCGCCGGGAGCACGCAGGCGCTCCATGATCTCGACTGCGCGTTCGAATCGTTCGCCGGTTGTGGACATTGGCAACCAATGTAAATGACGCGGCGGATCGCGGGCAACGCAGAGCGGAGGGCAACCGGTTGAGCTTAGGAATTCCAACTGCAAAGGCAGCGCCGCCCGGTCTTTCGATTTGCGGGTTACCTCGCAATCTTTGGTCAGTTCGCGCGCGGTACTACGGTTACCTTCTTACTTGTTGAAACCCAGTGCAAACTCTAATAATTGGGGATCGCAGCGAAAGAAAGCCTGAACCCGATAGCTATCCACCACCTTTGCTAAGCTTTGCATCTAACTGATTGATATGGCTTTAGCGATCACTCCCCGCGCCCCTCTGGAATCTCAACGCTTCCACGTTGTGGTCATCGGGGGCGGCATCAACGGCGTTGCCGTCGCGCGCGAGTGTGCCCGCGCAGGTAAGAAAACGCTGTTGATCGAGCAAAACGATTTCGCTTCTGGAGTCACCAGCCGCTCCACGCGAATCATTCACGGCGGCTTGCGATATCTTGAGCACGGCGAATTGGGTCTGGTTCGGGAATCGTTGCGCGAACGGGAAAGGCTCCTGCGCGAGCGGTCGCATCTGGTCCATCCCACACGCTTTCTTCTTGTCCTGAATGAGGCCAGCCATCGCAACGCACTGAAAGTCCGCACCGGATTGTGGCTATACCAGCGAATGGCCGGAAAGCAGGCGGGCGCAGACGCCGGCGAAATCGAACTAAAGCAGGTTGAGCGGGCGCTGGATGCTGGCCATCACTGGTCGATCTTCAATTATGAAGATGCGCAGTGCGAGTTCCCGGAGCGGCTGGTTGCCGAGTGGCTGACGGAGGCAATCGAGGCCGGCGCCGTCGTTCGCAATCACGCCGAAGTTCTCGCCGTGGATGTGGCCCATGGCCGCGTGCGCGGCGTGCTGGTGCGCGACCAGATCACCGGCCGCGACGAGCGCATCGATGCCGGCTGGGTGATCAACTGCACCGGCCCGTGGGCCGATCGCGTCTGCCAGCGGTCATCGATTCGAACCTCGAAACCCATGCTCGGCGGCGTACGCGGCTCGCATATTGTGCTGCCGAGATTCTCCGGATCTCCGAACACAGCTATTTACAGTGAAGCCGCCGACAAACGTCCGGTTTTCGTGATTCCGTGGAACGACCAGATTCTGGTCGGCACGACGGAAGTTGGCGACACAGGCGATCCCGGCAAGACGGCTCCGTCGGCGGAAGAAATCAGCTATCTGGTGCGCGCAGTCGCCGAATTGTTTCCCAAGGCAAGAATTACCGCACAAAGTGTGAAGCATGCCTTCGCCGGAGTGCGGCCGCTTCCCTACTCGCCGGATAGCAAGCCCTCGGCGGTGACACGCAAACATATTCTGCACGATCACTCCGACGATGGAGCGGCGCACATGATCTCCGTGATTGGAGGCAAGCTCACCACGGCCTCGGCGCTGGCGCGGGAATGTGCTCGCAGGATCGGATTGAACGCGAGCGACCCGAATGCGATTGCGGTGCGGTCCGGCCCCGCGCTCGATCCCATGCTCGATGAAGCGGTGCTGGAAATCGCCCGCATTGGAGCCGTCAGCGAAGAAACCGCACGCGGCATGCTGGAGTGGCACGGCAAGCGCGCCGCCGACATCGCCCGCATGGCCCTGATAAGTGCGGAGCTGCGCGCCCCAATCTGCCCGCACACTTCTCACGTGATCGCCGAAGTGGTCGAGGCCTATCGCCGCGAGTGTGCCGTAACTTTGGGAGACGTGCTGCTCCGCCGCGTGCCCGTAGCGCTTGGGCCGTGCTGGTCAGAGTCATGTAGCCGCGAAGCCGCGCTGCGCATCAGCGCCGTCCTCGGATGGAACGAGCAGACGATGGGTGCAAACCTGGAATCGTTTGAGATCGAGCGGTCCGCATTCCTTCGGCCCGTGGGACGGAATGCCGCGGCGTTTGAAGCCGCCGCGGACTAGCCGCTCCGCTGGACCGTTTCCGGCAGTTATCTCCTGCCTCCGCAAAACCGGCCAGCGTCAAGTTGCAGAATCTTGCAACCCTCTCTCTTTTCCACACCCAACAAGACGCTCTTAGCACGTTATTTTCATGCGCGGGCGCAAAGGCCGTGATAACATCTCTCGCCAGTTCCCCCTTTGTAATTGGTCGTTCCCCCCGGCCGGTAAGTCGTTGGTGATCCCTGCTTCGCTGCCAAAAGGAATAAGGAGAGCCCGAGAGTGAGCCAGCGCTTCCTATGGTTGATTGCGGTAGGTCTCGGTCTTCCATCGATCCTCGGCGTCGAGAGAGCCCACGCCCAGAACCTGAGCCAGATTCAGCACTGGGTTTTTATCATCAAAGAAAATCGCACGTTCGATACTTATTTCGGAACGTTTCCTGGAGCCAACGGCGTCACCAGCGGCACGATCTCGACCGGGGAAGTTCTGCCGCTCAGCCACGCTCCCGATTTCATGCCGCGCGATTTGCCGCACAGCTGGTCGAACGCCAACCAAAGCATCGACTATGGACGCATGGACAAGTTCGATCTGCCGCCGGGAGCCAACGTAAGCAGCGACTACCTGAGCCTTTCGCAACTGACCCAGCAGGACATTCCCAATTACTGGACCTATGCGACTTCGTTCGTGCTGGCCGACAATGCCTTCAGCTCCATTCACAGTGACAGCATGCCGAATCACCTTTACACGGTCGCGGCGCAGTCGGGAGGAGTGATTTCAAATCCCAACTCAAACGCCGCCGTCGGCTGCGACTCTCCCCCGGGAACAACCGTGACCATGCTGAACAGTCAGGGTTATACGACCTCTGTATTTCCCTGCTTCGATTTTTCGACACTCGCGAACAGTCTGCAGAATGCCGGAATCAGTTGGAAGTATTACACGGTGCAAGCCGGGCAGGCCGGCGCCGAGTGGTCGATTCTGAGCACGATCGATAGCATCTACAACACTTCCCTGTGGGACAACGTTGTATCGAATAACAATTTCATCGGCGACGCAACCAGCGGAAATCTTCCCGCTGTGAGCTGGCTGACGCCGCCCGCCATCGAGAGCGAACATCCCCTGGGTCGAAGTACCTGCTACGGCGAAAATTGGACGGTCAGCATGATCAACGCTGTGATGCAGGGGCCGGACTGGAACTCGACTGCGATCGTCTTAACCTGGGACGACTACGGAGGGTTCTACGATCATGTCTCTCCGCCGATACTAGATATTTTTGGATTGGGAGCGCGTGTTCCCATGATGATCATCTCGCCCTATGCCAGGGCGGGATACATTTCGCACACGACCTACGAGTTCTCGTCATTCCTGAAAACCGTGGAAGAGGATTTTGGACTTCCTCCGCTAACCGATCGCGATGCCGACGCGAACGATTTGACAGACAGCTTCAACTTCGTGCAGACGCCGCTGTCGCCGCTCATTTTGACCGCGCGCACCTGTCCGGTCGTTTCACCCACGCAGTTGAACTTCCCGTCCCAACCGGTCGGCACCACCAGCGCTCCCTACAGCGTTCAAATCAGTAACTGGAGCACGAGCACAATGACGCTTTCGAGCGTTGCGACCACTGGGCCGTTTAACCAGACCAATAGCTGCCCCGCAAAGATCGGACAGCACAACGCCGGTTGCACGGTCAATGTGACCTTTACCCCGACCGCTTCGGGACCCCAAACCGGCACGCTCACCGTCACCGATACCGGAGCTGGAAGCCCGCAAGTGATCGAACTTAGCGGGACGGGAAGCCAGGTAACGCTGTCTCCGGCTCTGCTGCAGTTTGCGGCGGTCCAGATCAGCGCAACCGGATCGGCGAAAACCATGACTTCAACGCTCAACAACGCCAGCTCCAATGCGCTGAACATTTCGAGCATTGTAGCGAGCGGCGACTACAGCCAGACCAATACGTGCGGCACAAGCGTGGGAGCGGGATCGAGTTGCACAATCACGGCCTCATTCGCCCCCACTGCCACGGGCGTTCGCTACGGGACGGTAACGATCAACGACAGTGACGGTTCCTCGCCTCAGGTTTTGAATCTGACCGGTGTCGGCAAGAACTGGGTCATCGCACCGGGCAACCTGAGTTTCGGATCGGTCGATATGGGGGCGACCAGTCCGGCACAGACGATCACCCTCACGAACAAAGGCACCTTAGCACTCGGGATCACACAGGTTCTCGTGCAGGATGGTGCTTACCACAACTACCCCGACTACTCTCAAACCAATACCTGCGGATCGAGCCTCGCCGTCGGAAAAAGCTGCAAATTCACGGTTACTTTTTCACCGGCCGCACCCGGAAGCCGCAAAGGATCGTTGCTGATCTTTACTTCGGATCCCGCGACCAGCCCCATCAGCGAGAACCTGAACGGGACCGGAATCGCCGAGCCGTTGGTATCGCTCGTGCCGGCAAGCCTGAGTTTTCCCAATCAGACCGAGGGAACCTCCAGCGCCGCAGAAAGCATAACGCTAACCAACAGCGGAGCGGCAACCCTCGGCATTACCGGCATCGCGGCAAGCGGAGATTATTCGCAGACTAATAACTGCGGCAGCGGCCTGGCAATGAACGCTTCCTGCACGATCAACGTCGTTTTTACGCCGAGTATCGTGGGGCCGGACAACGGTACGCTCACAATCACCGACAACGCCGCCAGCAGCCCTCAGCAGGTGAGCCTGAGCGGAACCGGAGATTAGCATCGATCGTTGGAAAAGAAGAACAAGAACCAATTTCAATGCGCCGACTTACTGCCGCCGTTTCGTCGCCTTAGTTGCCAGCGTCTGCACCAGCAATTTGGGATGATCGGAGATAATTCCATCTGCTCCAGATTTTGTAAACCGTTTCATCTCCGCTGGTAGATTCACAGTCCAAACGAATATCTTCTTACCCGCCGATTTGAGGTCGCCGACGAGCTTCTTCTCCGCCAACTTGCGGTGCAACATCAGATACTCGACAGGAAGCTGATTCCAGCGCTTAAACTGCTGCTGGCTTTCGCAGATCAAACCCAGCGGAATCGTTCCATCGATCGAGCGCACCGATTCAATCACCTGGGGAAGAAACGAAGAGACCACAAAGCCACGCGCAGGAGGAAACCTGCTTAGCAAGTCGCCGGTGATTTTCTCGAGTCCCGCGACTTTCAATTCGATATCTAAGAAGGCGCTGCGCTGATACCGCGAAAGCACTTCCTGCAGAGTAGGCAGCCGCAACTTCTCCGCCGGGCTGCGTGCAATGGCCATGTTGCGGATTTCCGGATCGTGGCAGACGACGCCCTGCCCATCCGCCGAGAGACGAACGTCGAACTCGAAGCCGTCACAGCCCTGCGCGAGAGCGAGGTCGAACGACTCCAGAGAATTTTCCGGAATTAATTTCTCGGCGCGCGCGCCGCGGTGCCCGAGCAGTAGCGGAGGAACTGGCATCGCCTTGAATTCTAATTGTGTAGAGTTAGTCGGCAAACAGAAGAAGTTAATCGAGATCGAAATCGCGGATGGGCTTCCCCGTATCGGGAGTTTCTTTGGCTTTTTTCACGGCCTCCTGAAATCTTTTTTCAAGAAGCTCGGAAGCATGTTTCTGCGCTTCGACCGATTGCCGGAAGATCGACTCGCGCCGGCTGTCCTGTTCCTTCATGGCCCTGGCGGCATCATCCATGTCGTTGAACATTCTCGGCTTCACCGCAGCGGTGTGCGCGATTACAGCGGATGTCGCCGTGTCGACCTTCAGCAGCGCGCTGCAGCACGGGCAGGTAACTTCGATGGTAGAACTCTTCGCCACTGTGCGAATCATACCGCAAAATACCACTAAGGTGCGCGAACCCTAGCGCTGCAATTTGATGGGAAAGATGTGAAGAACGCCAAGCAACTCCCATCCCAGAAGGAAGACCGAGAGCAGGACGACAAGAACCGCCATCATTTCTCCGAAGGTCAGTCCGCGACGGTTGGGCTCGAAACGCCGCGCCGCCAGGCTCAGAATGTTCAACGTTGCGAAGCCGAATACGACGGCCCACAGTAAGTTGTATACATCGTTGCGGCGGCTGGAGACGCGCTGCAAAAGTACAATCGTTGCGGCCAGGATCGAATGCGCTCCTAACCCGTTCCGTAAAAAGATCGCGGCTCGCATCGAGCGCGTGATGATCGACTTTGCAGCCAAATTCATACTGATGGTCGAACGTGCCCTTCTCAAGCGTTCAGAGAATGGCTTCTTTCCCCTAAGTCAGAAGAATATTAACGTTTTTACTGGCCCAGGTCACGGAGTCAGAAGCCGGTGGAACTCCCCTCGATACCGGGAGCCTGCATCGGTCGGCGACCCTACGCCGCTAGCTGCGACGTGTTTGCCCGCTTAAGCACTTTCCTTTTGTAAGATAAATGAATGACGGAGCGGCGCGTGGTTTTCTTCGATGTTGGCAATACTCTTTTGTTCCCAAACCGAGACAAGATGCTGGCGCCAATCGCCGGCCATCGTCATCCGACCCTGCAACAGTGGCAGGCGCTCGAGCGCAAAACGAAAACCGAGTTCGACCTGAGCATGCAGGCCAGCCGCATCGATCACGGCTTCTGGTGGACCTTTCACACTTATCTGCTTCAGCAACTCGAGGAAGATATTTCCATTCGCGATGCGCTGGTCGCGAACACGCAGAACTCCGCCAACTGGGACCGGGTTCTCCCTGGCACGCGAGACGCACTCTCCCGCATCGGCGACGTTTTTCGCATGGCGGTGATCTCGAACGCGGATGGCCGGATTCAGCGGGTGCTCTCTCGTTGCGGCATTGCCGATTGCTTCGAGAGCATCACCGATTCCGGAATTGTTGGTTTGGAAAAACCGCGGGCTGAGATTTTTCATGCAGCGCTGAAAGCGATGAATGCCCGGCCGGAAGAGAGCCTTTATGTGGGCGATGTCTACTCGGTCGATTACCTGGGCGCCCGCAACGCGGGCATGGATGCGGTTTTGTTCGATGTCGCCGGCGCGTACCGCGACCGCGACTTGCCGCGTGTGGAATCGCTCGAACAACTCGAAGGGTGGCTCCAACAATAATTTCTTGCCGTACAATCTTTTTCAATCATGTTCGATTCAACGCGAATGGCGCTGTTCTTCACGGCTGCGATGCTGCTCGCCGTCGCCCCTGGCCCCGGCATGCTTTACGTGTTGGCGAGAACCTTGGCTGGTGGAAAGCGCGAAGGCGCACTTTCGGCGTTTGGCACATTTCTCGGCGGCATGGTGCATGTGCTCGCCGCTGCGCTGGGAGTTTCGATCATTCTCGCGCGGTCGGCCGTTGCATTTGCCACCGTGAAATACGCGGGTGCAGCCTATCTGTGTTTTCTAGGCGTGCGCATGATCGTGGACGCGCGTAAGGAAGGCAGAGTCACGATAGAAAGCGAGCCACAGGTTTCGACATCTGGCAAGAACCCTCTTTGGCAGGGCATCGCGACTGAGATACTGAACCCGAAAACTGCCCTTTTCTTTCTCTCGTTCATTCCGCAGTTTGTGAATCGCCAGGCGGGGCATGTATTCTTCCAGTTTGTGGCGCTTGGAACCTTCTCCGTCGCACTGAATACGGCGGCGGACCTGATCGTCATCGTGCTCGCCGGGCCACTCGGCAGGCTCATTCGCTCGTCTCCAACCTTTCGGCGACGGCAGCGCACCGTCACCGGCACGATCATGATTGGGTTAGGGACATATCTGGCGGTGGGCGACAGTCGCTGACCTTTAGCTTAGGCCGCGTGGCTACAACTCCAATATCTGATGGTCATGGCAGTCGGTATGCATCGTGTCGTAAATCGAATGCAATAGTTCGGTTCCGTGCCGTGCGAGGAAATACGCGCTGGGTACTTCCCGCTCCTGCAAGGCTCCATTGGGGTAGAGCGCGTTGCTAAGGGCTTGAGCGTGCCTGGCGACGACATCGTTGCGCCGCAGTTCCGCCGCGGATGCGAGCTGGCGAAGGCGATCAAGTTGGTAATTGATTTTCGATCCTGCGGTTTCGCTCGCGCCCATAAGAGTCGAATCTAATTTCTCAAGCGAGCTGCGCAGTCGCGCGAGTGAAGTCTCCACCGTCCGCTGAACGTTTTCAAATGCGGCCTGCAGGCCTTCGGGCAAAGTGCGCAAGCCAAGCCTCTGACGCAGAATCGCGGCTTCCTCGAACACATCGGCGGCCGCGATGCCGTACTGTCGCAGCCATCGTTGCACTTTCGGTTCAACAATGGTCGCGGAAAACCGCGGTACGATGGGTGTCACGCGACCCAGCAACGTTTCGTAAACCGCACCGGCCTGCGCAAAGTAGGCCGCTTCCGCGGCGCCGCCCGCATACACCAGCGTGGGCAGAAGATAATCCTGCACAACCGGCCGCAAAAGCACATTGGGACTAAAGTTCTCTGGCTCTGCCTCGATTCGATCCAACAACTCAGCCTTCGGGAGTTTTTCCGCCCGGTCATCGACGCCAATCACAAATTCGGCAGATTCCGGCGATCCATTCGCCTTGCGGCGAATCGGCACGCGGGCTCCGTCGCGCAACGTAAAAAGCAGAACCGACGACGGCGTCACTTTCACCTGCTGGTAATAGCCGGCCTTTTCCAACTCTCCGCCGCGCGCCAGCAGCGCTCCATCCAGCTCGTCGGCACGCTCGATCGCCGATCGGTAGATCGGCCTCGCAACGCGATGTAATTCCGGATCGGAAGCATCCAGAACAATCACGCCCCAGAACGCGAACAGCCGCGCGAAAAAACGGGCGAAAGCTGTTCCTAACGATTCGCCGGGCGCATAGGACTCCCTCAAAAGCCGTGTTATGTCAGTGTCTCCCAACAGATTGGCCACATCTTCAATCACCGGCAAAATCTCTTCGCCCAGCCGGACCTCGCTGACCGGAGCCCCGGCAACGCTGTGGCTCAATGTTGTCAGCGTGTGCAGTGTGCCATCCTGCGCCGGAATTGACACGTGATTCACTTCCGCAAGATCGTGGTCGTAAGTGGCCAGCCAAAAAATCGGAACCGCATCGGTTCCAGCGGCTGTAGCCTCTTCCGCGAGCTTGACCGCGCTGAGCGCCTTATACACCGAAAACATCGGCCCGCCGAAGAGTCCTACTTGCTGGCCTGTGACAATCGCGGCTGCGCCGTGGCGCAGGCGGTCAATGTTGGCCAGGGTTTGTGCACCGGCATCCCACGACCGGTTCTGCCGCTCCAGGATCGCGCTTACTTTCTCGCGGCGCGCGGAGTCATATTGCAACACCGCAGCTTGGTCCTTCATCCATTCGGAAAAACGCGGGGAATGCGGGTAGAAGGCGTGAACGTCCGGGGAATACGAAAGAAAATCGAGGAAGAGCCGCGAAGTGTGTGGAATCTGGCTGAACGGCAGACACTGCGCCTTCACTGCTGGAACTCCTGACATCGCCGGCATCTACAACATTTGACGGATAAAGTCATCGCAGGTCAACGTCCTTTAATTCTACAACCCACAGTTCTCCCACCGGCGTCGTAATTGAGATGCCGCAAACCGGCGCAAGATGCAAGATTAACGGTCCAGTATTGCGAGAGTTTAAAATAAAGCCCATCGGCACGCCATCTTTTCTCTGAACTTTCATAGGTCTGGTTAAACATTCAAGCATCACATGGTTTCAGCTTGCAGGCACATTTCTACGTAGGCCGAATTTCGAACGAAATCATCGGAGCACATCAATGACTGGCGCTACCGAAGTCACATCGCGGCTCACCCCCGAGGAAGTGCGAAAAATAGACGCTTACTGGAGGGCCTGCAATTATTTGTCGGCTGGCATGATTTACCTTCGTGCGAACCCACTGCTGCGCGAACCACTGAAGCTGGAGCACATCAAGAGCCGTCTGCTCGGCCACTGGGGATCGGATCCCGGCCAATCCTTGATTTGGGTGCACCTCAACCGCCTGATCAAGAAATATGACCTGAATGTTATGTACGTCTCCGGCCCCGGCCACGGAGCCCCGGCAACGCTCGCGAACTGCTATCTCGAAGGCTACTACTCTGAGATTTATCCTGACAAAAGTTGCGACGAAGCAGGCCTGCTCAAGTTCTTCAAGCAGTTTTCGTTTCCAGGAGGAATCGGCTCGCACTGCACTCCAGAGACGCCGGGTTCCATTCACGAAGGCGGTGAACTCGGCTATTCCATTTCGCATGCCTACGGAGCGGCCTTCGACAATCCGGATCTCATCGTCGCAGTTGCGGTCGGCGATGGCGAGGCCGAAACTGGCCCGCTTGCAACATCATGGCATTCGAACAAGTTCCTGAATCCGATTCGCGACGGGGCTGTCCTGCCCGTGCTGCACCTGAACGGTTACAAGATCGCGAATCCGACAATTCTTGCGCGCATTCCGCAGGAGGAATTGGAAGCGCTGTTCACCGGATACGGCTATAAACCTTATTTCGTCGAAGGCGATGAACTTCCCGGGATGCATCAGAAGATGGCTGCGGCTCTGGAGCAGTGCATTCTCGAAATTCGCTCCATCCAGCACCATGCCCGTTCAACTGGGGACGTCACGCGCCCCCGTTGGCCCATGATCGTTCTTCTTTCCCCCAAAGGGTGGACTGGCCCGAAAGAAGTAGGCGGCCACAAGGTGGAAGGCACGTGGCGGGCGCACCAGGTCCCCGTTGCCGACCCGGCCACGAATCCGAAGGATTTGAAAATCGTAGAAAACTGGATGCGCAGCTACAAGCCCGAAGAACTCTTCGACGCGAAGGGCACGCTGATACCGGAATTGCAGGAACTTGCGCCCTCCGGAGCGCGCCGCATTTCCGCCAACCCGCACGCCAATGGCGGTCTGCTGCGAAGAGAGCTTCAGATGCCTGACTTCCGCGATTATGCGGTTGAAGTGAAGGGGCCGGGCGGTCAGTATGCTCTGCCCACTGACGTGCTTGCGCATTTTCTTGCCGAGGTAATGCGCCGGAACATGAGTTCGTTCCGCGTCTTCGGACCCGACGAAACCGCCTCCAACAAGCTCTCAGCCATTTATACCGCTTCGAAGAAGACCTGGCTCGCGGAATTTAGACCGGACGATGCTGACGGCGGCGAACTCGATGTTTCCGGTCGAGTCATGGAGATGCTCAGCGAGCACACCCTCGAAGGCTGGTTTGAAGGCTATGTTCTCACCGGGCGCCACGGTTTTTTCTCGAGCTATGAAGCCTTCATCCACGTCATCGATTCCATGTTCAACCAGCATGCCAAATGGCTGGAGAAATCCAAGAAAGAACTTGACTGGCGTGCCCCGATTCCATCGATCAACCTTCTGATCACATCTTTAGTGTGGCGGCAGGATCACAATGGCTTTACTCACCAGGACCCCGGTTTTCTCGACGTCGTCACCAATAAAAGTCCGGATGTCGTGCGTATTTATTTGCCGCCGGACGCTAACTGTCTGCTTAGCGTGACCGACCACTGCCTGCGGTCGCGCGATTATGTCAACGTGATCGTGGCCGACAAGCAGGAACATCTTCAGTATCTCAACATGGAAGATGCGGTGACGCATTGCACCAAAGGAATCGGTATATGGGACTGGGCTTCTACCGACGACGGCGCCGACCCGGATGTAATCATGGCTTGCGCAGGCGATATCGCCACCATGGAATCGCTTGCCGCGGTTGCGATTCTGAAAGAGCACTTCAAAGACCTGAAGATTCGTTTCGTGAATGTCGTCGATCTTTTTCGGCTGATGCCGGAAACCGAGCACCCGCACGGACTTTCCGATCGCGATTTCGACTCCCTTTTCACCACCAATAGGCCGGTGATTTTCAACTTCCATTCCTACGCCTCGCTGATTCATAAACTGAGCTACCGGCGCGCGAACCACGAGAACATCCATGTACGTGGATACAAGGAAAAAGGAAACATCAACACTCCATTGGAACTTGCCATCATCAACCAGATCGACCGCTTCGATCTGGCGATCGATGTCATCGATCGCGTTCCGCGCCTGCGCTCCATCGGCGCGCACGTCAAAGAATGGCTGAAGGGCCAGATTATCGAGAGCATCAACTTCGCTCACGCCGAGGGTATCGACAAAGAAGAAATTCGGAACTGGAAATGGCCGGGCTAACGATGGCGAAGGAATTGGCGAAAAAAGACGGTCCGATCCTCGTATTGAACAGCGGTTCCTCTTCGCTGAAGTTTGGCATCTACCGGCCCGGAGCCACCGAATCTGGCACGCCAGATGAAGAACCTCTGCTAACCGGCAGCGCCGAAGGAATTGGACGGAGCAGTGGTGCCCTGAGCATTCGTTCGGGTGATGGAAAAGTACTCTCGCAGCGAAGCCGAGTACACGAATCCCAGAGCGACGCTCTCGCGGCGCTCGCTTCCCCGATCCACGAGCGTCCTGACATTCTTCCGGTTGCAGTCGGCCATCGTCTGGTGCATGGCGGCCCCAGCCTCGTCGAGCACCAGATCATCACACCGGAAGTCCTCGACCAGCTGCGCGCGGCGACCCATTTCGCGCCATTGCACATTCCGCAGGCATTGTCCCTGATTGCAGCGGCACAATCGATTTTTCCGGCGGCCGCGCAATTCGCCTGCTTCGACGATGCATTTCATCGAACCATTCCTCCCGTGGCATCGCACTTCCCTCTTCCGCAACGCTATTTCGATGCGGGAATTCGCCGCTATGGCTTCCACGGCATTTCCTACGAATCGCTGGTCGACCACTTTGGCGCAAAGCTTCCTGCGCGAGCTATCTTTGCGCACCTCGGCAATGGAGCAAGCCTCTGCGCGCTCAGAAACGGAATCTCCATCGATACCACCATGGGCCTCACTCCTACCGGCGGCATCCCGATGGGGACTCGTTCTGGCGACCTGGATCCTGGCGTCATCCTCTATCTGTTGCGCAATGAAAAGCTCGACGCTGACAAACTGGAAGCGCTGCTCAATCATAAGAGCGGTTTGTTTGGCCTCTCTTGCGGCGAAAGTGACGTTCGGACACTGGAAGAGCGCGCTCGCACCGGCGATGGCAATGCCGACCTTGCGCTGGACGTCTTTGCCGTCTCTGTGAGGAAAATGATCGGTGCTTACATTGCCCTGCTCGGCGGGGTTGATCTGCTGGTCTTCACCGGCGGTATCGGAGAGCATAGCGAGCGCATTCGATCGCGGGCAACGCAGGGTCTTGAGTCGCTGGGGCTCACCGCGGACAAAATTCAGATTGTTCCCACGCAGGAAGAGCGACAGATCGCCCGCCACTGCCGCGAGATGATGGATAGCCGGCGATGCAAAAACTAGGCCGGAGCCGAAAATTGCTGGAGCCGCTAAATGATATTTGTGTCCAGCCGAGCGATGAACTGAATGCCCGGCACAACTTGACCGATCAGGTCGTTGTCGTTCGTTAAGAACAGATCGGTTCCCGCCTTTGCTGCGCAGGCCAGGTGAATTGCATCGGCTGAGGAAACTTTCAGCCTTGAGCGGATTTCCGCATACGAATCTGCCAGATCGACTGTGTAGGGAATGATCTCAATGGAACCCTCGAGAAAAAACCTGCGCACGCGAGCCGCCGTTTCGAGATCGCGCCGCTTGTGAAAGCCGACCAGCGTCTCGCCCATCGTGAACGCGCTAGTGCAGAGTTGATCCTGTCGCCGGTTCATGCTCTCCCGAATCTGCTGCACTCGATCCGCATAGCGCGGATTGTTCTCCAGCCAGTAAATAAACAGTATACTGTCCCAGTAGATCCGGCTCATGGTTTCCGGTTCATGGGATCTTTGCCCGGTGCGTAGAAATTCGCCCGCTCCTGCCGGAGATATGCCTCGCCTCCGCCGTACGCAGCGTAGACATCCTTTCCAATTCCGCGAAGCGACTCCCACATTTCATCGGCAACTCGCTTCTCCGGCCGCAAATTCACAATTTCATAGAGAAATGTCACGGTTGTGCTTTGGCCGGAAGGAGGACCGGTTTTAGAGACAATGCGCAGACCGTGCTGGGTGAGGAACTTTTTCGATCCCAGGGCTGCACATACCAGCGGCACTCGATTAATCAGGCCCAGCTCGCGGTGCACTTCGCCTACATTAATCGAGATGATCTTTTCCCCGCGACTCCGGCCTTGCAATACATACTTCTGGTAAGCATGGCGGCGGATCGCATCCGATCCCGAAACTGAGAGTCCAACATTAAGCCTGCTCATGCATGCTATTATTGCATAGCAATGCCATTAGTGCAAGAATTTGCTGATTGCAGCTTCGGCGGGGTTCCTTTTCTGACAGGGATGAGCCCAGTTCCGACGCCCTGACGCGCCGACGTCGCCACACTTGCCTCGCTAGATCCGCTCACGAACCTCTCCGTTATCTTTCGTCATCTAAGGATACGTTTGACTTTCAATCTTTTGAACCGCAAGATTGAGGTAAGGTCCTTGCGGTCTTGTTCTTTGAATGGCCAATCCCACCAGTGGGGGCGTCACGGCTTCGACGGAGATGCTTGCGGCCAAGAGGCATGCCGGGGTGCATACACCCGTAATCGCGTGCAAAATGATAATTGCCAATCAACAAATGGCATACGCAGCCTAATTAATTAGGCAGCCGCTTTCCACCGCTTGGCCCTTGGGCGGTGAGCGAGCGTCACACAGAGGGCTGCTCTTCTCCGCTACG
>CAZGXY010000050.1:0-14070 GCA_964530145.1 uncultured Acidobacteriaceae bacterium
TGGGGCAAGCCCGACCCGTCTCTCGAAGATACGGTTAATGGCATTCTGAAGTTTATGCATCGCAAGGGAATCATTTCGGTCGCGGCCCGCGAGGCGAGCGCAGTGTCGCCGATCTGTGAGCCCGAACTGACTATTGAGGCCCATCGCAGAGGTATCGATTGCGGCGCAGACTGCCTCCAATGCGTGGCTGCGGCTGGCGATCCTGAGGGTATCGCAGAGATTACCAAGGTCGAGGCGTCAGAGCAGGTGTGAGATGACCTGCCTGCTCTACCGGCGGGCCGCTCGACTTTCGACAGGCCGAAACGCTTTGAGGAGTTCTCTCTCCCTACGTAATCGTTAACGCGAGGGCGCTGCTGGTCCCGCCGCTCGTACAGCCCAGATCGCCTGAGTTTCCGCTCGGAGTTTCGACCGTCACCATTGCTGTTCCAGGGGCGGAGATCACTGCGGTGGTAATCGTCATCTGCAATTGCGTGCTGCTTATGACCGCGGTGCTCAGCGTCGTCCCGTTGATGATCCCGACAGAAGACGAAACAAACTGACTGCCATTCACAGTCAGAACAAACCCCTGTTGCACTTCCGCTAACGTAATCGTGCTGGCAGAAAGAGATCCAATGATCGGGGATGGCCGGGCGCTTCCGCACAACGGATTAATCGAGCTGCAGGACTCGAACACGATCAGGGCGAGCAGAGACGCACTGAGGGGTAGCAAGAAAGCGCTGATTCGTCTCACATGGGATCGTACCACGCGCTGTTCCAAATCCCCGCCGCGCCGATAAATTTGGCCGCCGCTCGGCTCGGACCGTTATCCAGGCGCTTCCAGCTCTCGATAATCTGGCTTTGAGGCCGTTAGCTGCGCGCAAATCCTCCTCTACTCAATTCTTAGGGCACGCATCGGTTCGACGCAGGCTGCGCGGCGGGCCGGGATGAAGCCGGCCAGAGCGGCGAAGGCCGAAAGCACCAGGACTGCCAGCATCAGCGTGGCGAGATCGTACGCTTTCACGCCATAGAGCTGCGTGCGCATCAGGTATCCGCCAGCGAGGGCCACCGGGATGCCGATGGCAAGGCCTGCTGCGACCAGCAGCAGAGCGCGGCTCATGACCAGTGAGACCACGTTGCTGCGATTCGCTCCCAGAGCCATGCGCACACCGATTTCGTTGGTGCGGCGCGCAACCGAGTACGCAGTTATGCCATAAAGGCCGACTGAGGCGAGGGCCAGGGCGAGCAGGCCGAACAGTGCAGTGAGGCGCGAGATCAGGCGCTCTTCATTGAAGTTGTTCGCGACCTGCGAGTCCAGCGATCTGAAGCTCACCATAGTCAGGTCGGGATTGATACCGGCGAGGTTGCGGCGCGCCATCGATTCCAGCGACGCGGCATCGCCAGCGTACTGCACGGTGATGGAGTTGGGATAGACAGACCGGCTCTCGGCCATGAAGTTGTTGCGCCCGGTTACCTTGCGATTGAATTGCGTCATCGGGCGGAAATACATTGGGCGTGCTGGGTCGCGAGGGTTGCTGTACTTGGCGTCCGCGACAATACCGACAATTTCGAAGTCGCTGGCGTATTTCTGCTCGAAGGCTCCGAAGTGATGCCCGATCGGATCTTCCTTCGGGAAGAACTTCTTCACGAAGGTTTGATTGACGACGGCGACCATGGCAGAGGTCGCCGTGTCCTGATCGGTAAAGCCCCGGCCTCGGATGACGGGCTGCCCGATCGTCTGGAAAAATTGTGGGCTGACGCGGTCCCAGGATGAGTTGTGGTTTTCCTCGGGGCCCGGGGCTGGACGGCCCTCGACGTAAATCGATTCGCCCCAGTTGTTGCCCTCGAGTGTGCTGTAAAGCGCCAGGCCCACGCTCTTCACGCCGGGCAGAGCTTTGAACTCATCCTCGATCCGCTGATTGAGAGTTGCGATCGTTTCGAGGTTGTATCCGGCGCCCATGGGATCGAAGTGGATGACGTAGCGGTTGGCGGTGGTGATGCCCAGGCTCTGATGTTCGAGATTGCGCAGCGTTTGCGTCATCAGCGCCGCGCCTACCAGCAGGACCAGAGAAAGCGCTGCCTGGAATACAATCAGCGTTTTCTGCGGAAGCAGCGAGCGGTCGCCGGTAGTGCGATTCATTCCGCGCAGAGCCTCGGCAGGATTTGCCTGCGACGAAATCCATGCCGGGACGATGCCAAAGATTATCCCGGTTAAAAGCGAGAGGAGAAACGCGAATCCCAGAATCACCGGGGATGGGCTGGCCTGAATAGGCATTTCGGTCGCAACCGGAAAAGCGAGGGTCAGAATCATACGCGCTCCGAGATAGGCGATGCCGATGCCGATGATTCCCCCTGCCACCGAAAGCAACACGCTTTCGGTCAACAGCTGCCGAATCAGCAGAGATCGGGATGCACCGAGAGCCGTACGGATCGAAGTTTCCGCACGGCGCGTGGTCCCGCGAGCGAGCAGAAGGTTCGCGATGTTTGCGCACGCAACCAGCAGCACCAGTATTGAGATCCAGACAAGCAGGCGCAGGCCATCCCCGGTTTCCTGTTGCAGATTCTGGACGCCACTGGCGCCGGGAGAGAGAATGACGTGCTGCTTCGGAATTTCTTTATCGTAGCCGTTTTGGGTATAGGCGGGTTGCGTGGCCAGCCACTGTCGAAGATTCGCGGAAATCTTGGCTTCGAGCGCCTTGGGAGCCACTCCCGGTTTCAGGCGGCCGAGAACATAGAGCCAATTCGATTCGGCCACCTTCAGAATAGTGGTCTCGCCCTCAAGCGCCGGCTCGGCATTTAACGGAATCCAAAAAGCCGGAGGACTGTCATCGATGCGGTCGCCGAAAAAACCGGGCGGCGCGATGCCGACAATGGTGACTGGATGGCTTTGGATGAAGAACGTGGAGCCGACCACGTTGCGGTCGCCGGCATGGGAAGCTTGCCAGGCTGCGTAGCTGATGACAGCGACCGGCGCCCCGCCGGGGACATCGTCGGAGGGCTGAAACATTCGGCCGGCATAGGCGCCGACACCAAACGTAGAGAAGTAGTTGCCGGAGACGTATTCGGTGCGCTCGGCTTTCGCCATTGTGCTGCCCACGCGGACGTTCATCAAGTTCTCTCCCGACTGGAAGGCAGCCAGCTGTTCGAACTCGGGAGTGGTCTCCTGGAAATGGCGGTATAGGTCGTAAGAGAAGAGATCGAAGTCGCCGTTGTCGTTGATGAATCCACCGTTAACGCAGCAGTCGTCGAGATCGCCGATACGGTAAAGGCTGGTGGGATTGGCGACCGGCAGCTTCTTCAGAAGGATTGCGTGCACGAGCGTAAAGATCGCGGTATTCGCGCCGATACCCAGTGAGATGGTGAGAACGATGGTGGCGGCGAATCCGGGGGATTTCTGGAACTGGCGGAGGGCGAATTTGAAATCGTTCATGGCTGGAGGAATGGACGCGCGGGCAGGAGTTCGGGAAGCACCCACCGATCCATTTGTTGACCTGCTCGTCCCGGTTACCCTGCATCATTTCCGCGCGATGCAAGGAAAGCCGCTACCGCCTGTTAACAACGGTTATCATTAGCCGTGAGGATTAGCCGTGAGTATTGCGGCCTTCGCAGTTTACCCCGGCACCGATACTCCCTCACGTGTTCGTCTACCCAAGAGGACCAATGGCAGAGACGTTCGAAGCATACCGAAACCGAGTGCTGAGCTATCTTGGCAATGAGGATCCCATCGCTGTCCAACAAGCCACCCCATTCCAGCTTGAGCGTCGACTGCGTGATCTCGCGCCCGAGGGGTTGGTTCGGCGTCCTGCACCTGAAAAGTGGTCAATCGCTGAGATCGTAGCGCACCTGGCGGACGCGGAGCTGGCGATGGGGTGGCGATTGCGAAATATGCTGGCCAATCCGGGCGTGGCCTTGACCTGGTGGGATGAGGCCGCATGGGCAGAGCGCCTGGGTTACTCGCAGCAAGAGGCGAGCCTTTCGGCGGGGGCCTTTCGGGCGCTGCGCGAGAGCAATCTCCGGCTGTTGGGGTCGGTCCCGCGTGCACGATGGGTGGAGTGCTACGGTGTGCACGAGGTACGCGGACGGCAAACGGTCGAGGAGTTCATTCGCATGGAAGCAGCCCACGACTTGAATCACCTTCGACAGATCGACCGCATCTTGAGTGGCGCATGACGGGCACGAACGGCACTGAGACGTTCATCCACTTCGGTCAGGGCCTGCTGGTCAAATATGCGGCCCTTCACGACACAGTAACGGCGCATCCGTGACAGAAACAGATGCCGTCATGGGCTAAACTCGTTCACATGAAACTGCCACCAGTTGCTTCCACGAGGCGCTACCATCACATCGGAATTCCCACTACCGAGCGTCGAGAGGGTGAACGCCTGATCAAGGGCCATGCGACGTTCGTCTCTGGATACGAAACCAGTGCCTACGGAATCGAGTGGATGCGCTTCGAACCTGAAGCGCTGGTCCCTGAACTGGTGCGTACAGTTCCGCATGTCGCCTTCGAAGTGGACGATCTCTCCGCTGAAATCGCCGGAAAAGAGATACTCATTGCGCCCAACTCACCCTCACCGGGCGTGACCGTCGCTTTTATTGTCGAGAATGGAGCCCCAGTCGAGTTTCTCCAGTTCGATGGCAGGCTGCGGAAAGAATCCGAATAGGTCCGTGGGGCTATTTCGAATGCCTCCGCGCTTCCCTCACCAAAAAGTAAGAGCCGGTAAATAGGAGTAAAGCCACCGGCAATAAAACCACCCAGGAAACAACAGGCAAATCCTTCCACCCGCCAAGCGTCAAATTTCGGAGCAAAAGCGCACCAGCAATCGCTGCTATCAGCCAGGCCCCTATGACAAGCTTTATCCGCCAGTTCATTTCCGTGGCTTTCGGTCAGGCAGCCCGGATGGGCAATGGCGGAATCTTTGCGGAGATCATTTTCTTCGTAAGCGCCGCCGACAACCGATCGGCTCGTTTCGCTTCGGCCTTCCGTTCCCGGCGGGAAGCTTGCAATTTGTCCTCGTAATGCTCGGACCTCAACCTGTAGCGAAGTCTCATAGCTTGGAAGCTCCTGTTGGATCTCGGCAGTCTAGCATTTTCCTTCCCTTCGAGTCCCCCGGTCTTTTTCATCTGGCGTTAAAAATCAAGGCGTACCATCGCCACTCATATGGGACTGGATGGGAACCAGATGCACAGTTCCGTGAAACATCCTAATCCCTCAGCACGCCTGGAGGAATTGGTGAGCGAGATGCGCCGGCTTATGGCGGAGAGTCAAAGGTATTTCGCCCAGCGTAAACGGTCGTTATCAGACAACACCCTGCATCACAAGCGCGAACAACGCATTATCGAAATAAGAAACGAATTGGAAAAAATGCTGAAGGCCGGCGGAGTGTAAATCCTCTGTAAGTTCCCGCGCCGAGGAATGCTCCAGCCGGCCTCTGATGTAGCCGGGCATATAACGAATACGCCTTCGGAGGAAGACTCATGTCCAGCGTTCCCCACTCCCGTAAGAAATTCCAGATTCCCGATTCCCTCAACCGGCAACTCCATGCCTATGCGCAGGTCGCAGGCGCAGCCGGAGTGAGTGTTCTGGCGCTGGCCGCGACCTCGGAAGCGAAAATTGTTTACACCGAAACTTATCAGGTGACGCACAGCTTTCCCCTGTACATTGATCTCAACCACGACGGCATCGACGATTTTCTGCTGCGCACAATGTTTTACAGGGGCAGTTCAGGTATAGAAGCGGGGCTCTCCGCGTCCGGATGCCACAACGCGAACAACGTCGTCGCCGGGAAACGTGTTGGATCGAGTGGCGGCTATTTTCTTTCCGCTGCCTCCGCTTTGCCCGCCGGCGCTAGAATCGGGCCGGAAGGCAATTTCTCCGTTCATTCTCCATTTATGGCGTTAGAGGTTTTCAACGGCGTCGGCAGCCAGTATTCCGCCCAGGGCCCATGGGCCGGCAAAGGCGGCGGCGTCAGGAATCGTTATTTGGGATTTAAGTTCGTCGCTGACGGCGAAGTTCACTACGGCTGGGCCAGACTCAGCGTCACGCTTGGGCACAATCGGCAATCGGACGATGTCAACGGCACCCTGACCGGATATGCTTACGAGACCATCCCCGGCAAGCCGATCATCGCAGGTCAGATCACTGGCCCGGACGTAGTCACGGTGCCGCTCGAAACATTAGGCGGGTTGGCGGCAGGAAGAGAATAGCCTCGTCTTAATTTTTCTAATTTTTGCAGAATCGCCTTTCACTCGTCGGCCCCAGAACACCCGGCCGGTGCGCGGACCCATTGAGTCCTACTGCTTCTTAAATCCGAGCTTCTCCGTCAGTCGCTGGCCCGACTCCAGCGTGCCTGTCGTGGATAGCGTCATCTGCTGCCCATCCGCGGAAACCACCCACCGATCCGTTTGAGTGACTTGCTCATCGCGCCGGCAAACCGCATCGACCGTGTGAGGATCGACGAGTTGAAGCGTCACCGTATCGTTGCGTGAGTTCTTCAGATCGTATTGCTTTCCGTCAAAACGGGCCGTATAGCTGTAATCACCCAGAAAACGGACCCCGCCGCTTCCGTCCGCCTCGATCTTGAGCGCCAGGCCTTGCCGCAAACGGCTCTTGCTGAGATCCTGTGTCCACTCCCCGACGAACAGGTCATTGGCAGCCTTCGCCCCTCCGCTTCGCGTCCACACCGTGATCTCATCGCCGTGGCCCGCGGTCGTAGTCGTGGTTGTTAGCTGATTTCCATCCTTCGAAAGCTGTTCGCGAACCGTCGCAACAACCGCTCCGTCCTTTTTCTCCTCGACTTTCGCCTGCCTCTTGTCGCCTCGCTGCAGAACAATGTGATCGAACCCAAGATTGCCGGGTGCGGGCGAATCGTGTCCATTCCGGCTGGCGGTGAAATCGAAATGTTTTTCGCCCGTCATGACTACATGCACCGCGTCATGCAGATGTGTAATGGTCAGCCGGTTCGGAGGGTCGAGGCTGGACTCCGCCGATATGAGCGTCCAGCTGCCAAGGCGGGGGTCTGACGCTGCAACTTGGCCCACGGCAGGCCAGAGGGCCGCAAGCAGCCCGAACAACAATAAGCTGGAAATTGCTCTTCTCAAGGCGATGCCGAAAGTTTAGCAGATTCACATCGTTACCTAGGTGAGCCCTGCGCAAGTGTAGCTTTCAGCGACGGCAATCTTTTGTGACAATATGAATGCAATGAATGTCCGCCGCTTTGGGGTGCCAGGAATCGTCCTCGCCGCAGTCATTGCACTTCTGCCATTCTCTTTTCACGCCGAGCGGCACCTGGAGACCGCAACCCGCGTCGAAGGCAGCCAGGCGGAAACCGTCCGCGACGAACTGGCAGGCCGTTTTCGCTCGCCATTCGTAGACCAGGTGGTCCTGGTAATTCAGGGCCTTCCCCCTGCGGGCTCGGAGGAAGGTGGACAAGCGTTAGAAACCATCGTGACGAAAATGCGAGACCAACCCGGCGTTTCGGGGGTGGTCTCCTATCTTGACTCGCGCGATCCGATTTTTCTGGGTCGCGGAGGAGGATCGTTTGTAATCGTGGGCCTCGTTTCGGTCAACGCTCCCGTGGAGTCGTTGGTTCCGAGCCTTCACCAGGTGGCAAGCTCGCTGGAAAATCAACTGCGCGCCCGTTACCCGGCGGTCAACCTCGAACTCACCGGCGAGATTCCCCTGAATTTCGATATTCGCAAAGCCAGTGCCGATGACGTTCGACGCGGCGAAAGCCTGGTGATTCCCGCGACGCTTGCACTTTTGCTGGTGGCTTTCGGCAGCCTGATCGCCGCCGTGATTCCATTGGCGGTAGGCCAGCTCGCCATCGCGACCACTCTGGCGATTACCGGATTCCTCGCCCAGCGCTGGCACCTGTCCATTCTGGTTCAGAATCTGGCCACCATGCTGGGCCTGGGCCTGGGTATCGACTACGCGCTTCTCATGGTCAGCCGCTTCCGCGAAGCAATTTGCGCCGGGAACGACGGACCTGCAGCCGCGCTCATTGCGGCACATCAGGCAGGCCGCACGCTGCTGGTTTCAGCCTCGACTGTAGCCATCGGATTTCTCGCCCTTTTAACAGTTCCCATCAGCGAAATCCGCTCCATCGGTATCGCCGGATTCCTGGTGGCGGGAATGAGCGTCCTGCTTACCAATACACTCGTTCCGGCAGTGCTCGGCTTGCTCGGCCCGCGAATTAATCTTGGCCGAATGCCCTTTACTCCAAAGTTGGATGCGCATCGCGCCGCGAATATGGGAAAGCGCTGGCGCCAATGGGGCAAGGTGATCGTCGCTCATCCCTGGCTCGCCCTCGTTCTGGCAGGCGCTCCCTTGCTGCTGCTCGCGTGGCAGATCAGGCGTCTTGATACCAGCATCCCGCAGGGGGATTGGCTTCCCGCGGCGGCGGAATCGGTCCATGCCCTCCACACCCTGAGAGCGATGGATCGGGAAGGCGTGGTCGAAGCGTTGCGCATCATCATTGAACTTCCCACCGACTCTATCGCACAAACCGACACTGGCTGGGATGTGCTCGATCGCGTAACCAGGCATCTGGCCAGCGACCCTCGCAGTGGCCGCGTGATTTCTATCACCTCGATTGCGGAGAGCAATCGCTCTTCCCTGCGCGACCTCTCGCGCGAGACGCGCCGGACTTTTCTCAGTAGCGATGGAAAAGCGGCGCTGATCGAGGTATTGCCTGCGAGTTCGGTCTCTTTGCGAGACCAGGTCATCTGGGTGCGCGAACTTCGCAAGACCGGCGCGTTAGCTCTCACCGGAGTTCCCGGCGCAACACTTCTCGTCGGCGGCATTCCGGCGCTGAACGCCGACTATGAATCGATTATCAGAGACCACTTTCCGTCGGTGATGGCGCTTATCGTGGGCGGGACGCTCTTCGCGCTGCTCTGTGGATTCCGTTCCGTCTTCGTCGCGCTGAAGGCCATCGCTCTCAACCTGTTCTCGGTCGCGGCGTCCTTCGGAGCATTGGTTTATGTTTTCCAAAACGGCCACGGCAGCCGCTTCCTCGGAGTTCCCGAGGGCACGGGCAGCGTCTTTCCTCTGGTTCCGATCGTAGCCTTTGCCATCGTTTTCGGATTGAGTATGGATTACGAGGTCTTTCTGGTCGCGCGCGTTCTCGAAGCTCGAAGAAGCGGGCTCAGCGAAACCGAGGCGATCCCCGAGGGCCTGGCCAGAACCGCGGGCCTGATCACCAGCGCCGCCGCAATCATGATCGTGGTCTTTGCGGCCTTCACCTTCGGAAGTTTCCTGGTAGTCAAGATGATCGGATTTACCCTGGCGGTCGCCGTGTTGATCGACGCCACGCTGGTTCGGATTGTCATCGGCCCCGCGCTCCTTCGTCTGGCGGGCGATTGGAACTGGTGGCCCGGCGGCCTTCGCAACAGCGCAAGCAGCACGCCGTGACGGCGAGCCACGGAATGTAAGCGCGGTTCCTCGGCTGCTGGAGGATCGTACGCGGCGTCATCCCGAACGCCCGCGTTTTCGCCAGCGGGCGGAGGGATCTCACGGTGCACGGTGCCGTGGAGCTGCGGCACGATGGGCGGAGCGTAACCTGAGCAAACGTGGGGACGACAAACGTGGGACGGGGACGTTCACCGGCTTCCCATCTGCGCTCACATCGAATTCGAAGAGACCGAAAATCTCTTGTCCGCCCTCAGCCTTCCCTCCGAAAACTCGCTGCCATTCCTTATAGAGCTTCTCTGGAAGTCCGCATCCCCGCACCCACCGTGTCCAGAAACTCATGCGGCGTAGCGTAAATGCGATCGACCGAAGCGAGTTTTCTCTGCAGCTGAGGCGAAGAACGATTGGGCACGCCTTTGTCCCTGCGCGGCACCCACACAGTCTGCATGCCGGCTTTCTTAGCGCCCTCCAGGTTGCCGAGCGTGTCTTCTGCCATGATCGTCTCGCTCGGGGTAATCGAATCTGCCGGGTCGCGCCCGTGGTTAATGGCCGCAAGCACTTTCTCAAAAGCCTCCGGCTTCGCGCCCTTTCGATAGGGAGAAATCTCTTCAATCCCAAAAACATTCTGCTCGCGAATCACCCCTCCAAGGCCAAGCTTCTCCAACTTTTCCATCGCCTCGCCCTCCCCGTGCTTGAAGGAATGAGTGAGCACCGCAACCTCAACCCCGGCGTCCGTCAGCCGCTGTATCTTGCCGGCCAGCGCGGCGTCGCGGCGGAGGTAACCGGTACCCATGTGCCGATGCCACAGTCGCGTAATACCTTTTTCTCCTTCCACGATTTTTTCCCGCGGTTCGTCACGCGTGAGCTGTGTTTTTTTCCCGCTCTTGCGGTCCTGAAGCAGTCTCAGGTTATACGCCATGGCAATCATCTCTTTGTAAGGCGGGTCCAGAGCCTGAACGTCTACCGGGCGCGCCACCCTCCGGCCGCGATAATAAACTTCCAGCATGCCGATCACGGAGCCGCCGGTGAAACCTTTGCTCTCCAGTCTTTCCGCCAGCCCGCAGATGCACCGGCACAAAACGTCATCCGGATTCTTATCCGTTTCTTCCTGAGCCTCTGCAATCAATTTCTGCGCTATTTTCCTCCGCAATATCGGAAGACCGTATTCCTTTCTTACCTCCAGCCACGCCCGCAGCACGGCGTTTCGGTAGGTCTTGTCGTAAGGGTAAAGAAAACAATCCAGATCCAAAATAACGAGCTTCGGTTTCTCGCGAAAAGGCTCGGGGTCGAAGTAGGTTTTAGTGGTCATCGACTCCAGCGGCAGGATGCGACGCCCATTGATTTTATAGGATTAAGAACCGCGATCCGGATCCGTCGCGGCACACCCGAGAAAATCGGCCCACAACGCTGAGGACGCCAGGAACGCGGAAGAGGGAAAGCAGAACGCGCCTCAAGCCCAATTCCCTCTGCGCCCACAGCGTCCTCTGCGGTTTTCATTCAGCCGAATGCACGCCCGAGAAAATCAGCCCACAACGCTGCGGACGCCAGGAACGCGGAAGAGGGAAAACAGAACGCGCCTCAAGCCCAATTCCCTCTGCGCCCTCAGCGTCCTCTGCGGTTTTCATTCAGCCGAATACGTTGCAACGGCCTTCGCCGGCGCGTTCAAAAGTGTAGCGCTGCGCTCCATCCTGTGGGAAACTGTTGCGCATGGTAAAGAAAGCGCAAGTGATAGCTGGCCGCATCGTTGTGCGAGACGGCATAATCGGAGCTTTCCGCGTCGAAAAAGTATCCGCCAACGGCGAAACAGCCGACATTCAGCAATTCGACGTTCGCAAGCAAGAGCGCGTGGGCCTCCTCTATCGCCACGTGCCAATCGCCGAATTGTCTGTTTTTGAGCAGGATGCTGGCTGATCTTCGGCATCCGCAGGCGTAGGTCTATTATTACTAGCATCTTTGTCATCCGTGAGCTCATCCATGAGCTAGCTTAAGGTTTCCGCAAACACATCCGACTTCAAAGAGGAGAACGAAATGGCAGCAAAAGGAAAAGTCTTGGTGCTGGTCTCGAGTGGTCGCGGCTTGCCCTTGAAAGAGGGTAAGGTTTATAAGGGCGCAGGCTACTACCTCAACGAACTGACGGTTCCGGTTCGCGCCCTGATGAAGGAGGGCTACGAAATCACTTTCGCCAACCCTAAAGGCAACGCGCCGCAAGTGGATGTGCATTCAGAGGTCGCCGATTTCTTCGGCGGGGACGCGGCCAAGCTCCAGGACTATATGCTATTCCGCGACGGCCTGACTGGGCTCAGAGATCCTAAGCGCATCGCGGATGTCATCGCATCGGGCCTGGATCAATATGACGCTGTTTTCGTCCCCGGCGGCCATGGCCCGATGATCGATCTTCTCGATGATCCCAATGCCGGCATAGTAATGAGACACTTTCATAAAACATCCAAGCCCACGGCAGTCCTCTGCCATGGCCCGATTTCGCTACTCTCGGCGCTTCCGAATTCGACGGAGTTCGTCGCCGCACTGGCGGCCGGCGACACCGCTGGAGCGCAGAAAAAGGCTGAGGGTTGGATCTATGCCGGATATAAGATGACCATCTTTTCGACAGCGGAAGAGCAGCAGCGCGAACCGCTCGAGATTGGCGGCAAGGTTCTCTTCTACCCGGACTTCGCCTTGCGTGCGGCGGGCGGTGACGTAAGTGTGCTTCCTCCATGGTCGAGCTACGTCCTTCAAGATCGCGAGCTGATCTCCGGTCAGAACCCATTCTCTGACCAGGCGCTTCTGAAACTTCTTCTACCTGCTCTCGACGCGAAGAGAGCGAACGAACCAAAATCAGGCAGCGCCGCATAACCGATGCTGGAAAGCAAGACCACCCCCAAACCGCCGACGACACCGGAGACGCAAGGGAGCCAAAGCAGAACAGGCGCGCATGCTTATTTCCTCTGCGCCCTCCGCTTCCTCTGCGGTTTTCATTTAGCGGAATATGGGCAACTTCGAGGCAATCCGACAAGACCACCCCCAAAACCGCTGACGACACTGGAGACGCAAAGGAGCCCAAGCAAAACAGGCGCTTAATGTCCTCTGCGCCCTCCGCGTCCTCTGCGGTTTTCATTTAGCGGAATATGGGCACTTCCAGCGTCTATTTCGTTCCGCTGCCCGTTCCTCGGATCCCCTCGCGCACGTAGCTCGGCGTCCGACGTCATCGTGCGCCAAACCCAGAATTCCGCAAATTGTTGGTAACGTTGGCGTCCCCGACGGGATTTGAACCCGTGTTACCGCCGTGAAAGGGCCTTTTAGGCGTGTGCGGCAAACCCGCTGTTTATGCGGGTTTCAGCGTCTAATCGGCTTTGCATCAGTCATTTGCCGGTGAAATCCCGCGCGGATTATCGGGCAGCAAAGTACGCACCGTACAAGGAAATACAGACTCCGTTGTTACCGTGGCGTTACCGGATTCCGGCCCGCCTTCTCCTCAATCAAACGGGTAGAATTGGCCTATGAAGAATGTGACACTTTCAGATGCGGAACTCATTGAATATTCCGGCTATCATCTGCTGTACGAACTGCAGTACTTCCAGTTCACAGCAGCGGAGCTCGCGCAGCAGACCCGCCCAAACCCGATGACATCTGTCTTGCTTGAGTCGTTTGGGATTCATCTTCGAAACCTGATCGACTTTTTCTACATCCCAACCGGAAAGGAAAGAGACGACGATGTAATCGCTTCGGACTTCTGCCCTGGGTGGAACGAGACAATATCTAAAACGTTGGAAGCGGCGAAGGAAAGGGCCAGCAAAGAAATCGGCCATCTAACGCTGAAACGGAAGAAAGAATCTGATTCAACCAAACCGTGGGACGTGGCTGGTTTGTTTCAGGAAGTGAGTGCTGTAGCTAAGCGTTTTGTATCTCAAGCTGATCCAAGGAAATTGAGTTCCGAAGTAATAAAATGGGTGAATATGTCTTACAGGAGCGTAGTGACGCTAGTCGCAGGCGCGTCGATGATTGCAACTAACACGACAGCTGCGATGGTCACGAATACCATATCCGCTGGCGCCATGGTTTCTCCTAACACCGCTGTTCCAACCGGGGCATCTCCCTCTGAGAAGTCAACTCGGTAACCGCCAGATCCTCCATCGTCGGCGGCAGCAACGCTGGCACAATTCCCCGCCCTGCCAATTCTGGCGTAAACACTCCGTCCAAACCGCGAACGGCCTGTTGCAAGTAGGCGGGCGCAAGGTGCTGATACCTCGCGGCCATCCGAAGGTCTTTGTGGCCCAATTGCAGAGCGACCACGTGAATATCCGCGCCCTGCATCCGCATCCACGACGCGCACGTGTGCCGCAGATCGTGCAGCCGGAAATCCGCGATCTTCACGCGCCGACAGGCCCGCAGGAACGCGAGCGAGACGTTCTCCGGGGAGTGCTGCTCATCTTCTGGAAATACGCGATCCGTAGAACGCGCGTCTTTCGCGTGTGGCAGAGAATCAATCACCCGGCACGCCAGCGCGTTCAAGTAGACGGTGCGGCCTTCGCCATTCTTTGTTTGCGGGAGTAGGATGCGCCCGCCGTTGCGATCTATGTCCAGCCAGCGCAGCCCTAGCAATTCCCCGCGCCGCATTCCCGTGGCGAGTAGCAGAAGCACAAGGGGATGCAGCCACACGGGACAGGCCATCAACAACGCCTCGA
>CAZGXY010000051.1:0-75747 GCA_964530145.1 uncultured Acidobacteriaceae bacterium
CCAAAGAAGCGCTGATACTGAGGCGACGACCTCTCATCCCCAAATACACCGTACGCAACCATCTTCAGCCGCTCGCTCGACGCAACAACATCAGCAGCCCGTGCAGTCGGCGCATTCGGTCGCCAGGCCCGTCGCTCCGGCGCAGCCCAAGACTGAACAGGCGCAAGAGCCAAAGTACAGCGCTTGGCACCAGAACTCCTGGTCGTCATCCTCATCCCAGCATCCGGCGGCGAGTTCCACCTCGAAGCCGGCAACTACATCGACCTCCACCGCCGCCCACAAATAACGTTGACGCGAACCGGACCGCTGTGGTCTGGTTCGCGTGCGTTATTATTTCCACGCAAAAGAATCTAATATCGAATCGCGGCTGAACCGCAGGGGGCCCGGCCATGGTCCCGTTCCCGGCGTAGCTTCTGCGCGGATTCTATTCATGCCTGAAACCGTCACAACCGATCACAAGCGGCTTTCCTTGAATTGGATGGACATCCTCTGGCTGTTCTTCCTGGCCGGGCTGGCCCTGCTGCCTCCGGTGCGTGAGGTTCACAAGCAGCTCACGCTCCTGGCGATCGGCATCGTTCAGGTCAGCGAAGGCTGGCTCGTCGCGCGCTTTCCGAAACGGGGTGCAGTCTATGTGGTCCTGCTTAAGATCGCTCTCGCGACGTTGTTGATCGACCACACCGGTGAGATCGGAATTAACAGCAGCTACTATCCGATCTTTTACGTCCCCGTCGTCACCGCCGCCGAATATTTCGGACCCTGGGCGACGCTGCTCTGGACCGCGCTGGCGTCAACTGCCTATTGCTCTTATCTTTATCCTGCCCTCCAGGAATATGAAATACCCACCGAAGCTTACGGCCTGCTGGCGATTCGCATCCTTTTCTTTTTCCTGGCCGCGACGGTGGTGAACAGGTTCGTTGTGGAGAATCGCCGGCAGATCAAACGCTACCAGGAACTGGCGGAGACGCTGGCCGAGACCAATCGAAAATTAGAGCAGGCGCAGGAAGAGGCTCGCCGGTCGGAACGATTGGCAGCGCTCGGGCAGATGTCCGCAGGCTTGGCCCACGAGATCCGCAATCCGCTTGGAGTGATCAAGGGCTCCGCCGAAATGCTCCATCAGAAACTCGACGGCTCGAATCCTCTGGCAGTCGAACTCGCGGGATACATCTCGACCGAAACCAACCGCCTGAGCGCGTTGGTGACGCGGTTCCTCGATTTTGCTCGCCCGCTGCATGCCGATCTGATGCCGGGGCAAGTCACCTCCGTGCTCGATCACGCTCTCCAATTCGTGTCCCTGGCGCAAACCGCCGACAATGCGGCGATCCAGGTCGAGAGGCAATATGAAGCCAATCTTCCCCCGGTTCCTCTTGATGAAGGCCTCTGCGAGCAGGCTTTCGTGAATCTGATACAGAACGCTTACGATGCCATGGGCAAAAATGGTGGAACCCTGCGGTTGATCGCGAAAGCGGCGACATCGATGGATCGCGATGGAGTCGAAGTGCGAATTGAAGATAGTGGCCCGGGCATCCCGGATGAACTCCGGGAACAGATTTTCAATCCTTTTGTGACGACGAAAAAAAGCGGCGTCGGGCTCGGACTATCCATCGTCTCGCGCATCGTCGATGGTCATCACGGGAGTATTCGCGTCGAGAACGGCAGTGGGCCGGGCGATGGGCCTGGCGCTCGTTTCGTAATGTTTTTCCCCGGCAGTGAAGTGGCGCCAAGCGATCGTGCATCTTAGGGAGTGATGCTTTACTGCCCGGCTAGCGATTTATTTATGCCAACGATTTTATGCCAACGATACTGATTGTCGAAGACGAAGCCAAGATGCGCCGTCTGCTGGAACTGAATCTCGGCGACGATGGTTTCACCACGCTGGCGGCGGAAGACGCCGAGAGCGGCCTGAAGTTATTGCGCGAGAATCACGTCGATCTCGTCATCACCGATCTCAAGCTGCCGGGAATGAATGGGCTTGAATTCCTTCATGCGGTAAAGCGTTTCAACTCTGCGCTGCCCGTCGTTGTGATGACCGCTTTCGGTTCGGTGGAAACCGCCGTCGAAGCCATGAAAGCGGGTGCCAGCGACTACGTCCTGAAGCCCTTCTCGCTCGGCGAAATGCGCATGGTCGTGCGCAAAGAACTCGACGTGCGCGACCTCCGCGAAGAGAACCGCTCGCTCCGCGAAGCTCTCGGCAAGCGTTATTCCCACCCTAATGTAGTGGCGCGCAGCGCGAAGATGCAGGAGGTGCTTGCCACCGTAGATCGAGTCGCCCCGACCAATTCGACCGTTCTGCTCGGAGGAGAAAGCGGCGTAGGCAAAGACTTGGTCGCGCACGCTATCCACGAAAAATCGCGCCGCCGGGCCGGACCGTTCATCAAGATCAACAGCACTGCGATTCCCGAAAATCTCCTCGAGAGCGAGTTATTCGGCTACGAAAAAGGAGCCTTTACCGGAGCGGGCACGAGCAAGCCCGGCAAGTTCGAGTTGGCGGATAAAGGCACACTCTTTCTCGACGAGATCGGCGATGTTCCCCCATCCACCCAGGTGAAGCTGCTGCGCGTGCTGCAGGAGCGTGAATTCGAACGGCTCGGCGGAACGAAGACGATAAAAGTCGATGTGCGGCTGATCGCAGCCACCAATCGCGATTTACGCGAGGCCCTCGAGCAGGGAACCTTTCGCGAAGACCTTTACTACCGCCTCAATGTCGTGCCGATTGACATCGCTCCGTTGCGCCAGCGCAAAGAGGATATTCCGGATCTGGTGAATCTTTTTATTTCCCGTTTTGCCGGAGATTCCGGGAAGCCCGTCGAAAGCATTACTCCCGAAGCCATGCAGCTCCTCTTGAATTACCACTGGCCGGGAAACGTGCGCGAGCTGCAGAACATCATCGAGCGCGCCTGCGCGTTGGCGAAGGGAACGGTGCTCGACGTGGCCGATATTCATCTCGATCAGCGTCCCCTCAAAGCAACCAACGGCGCGGCCGGTTTCCTCCCCGACGGTATGACTCTTGAAAAATGGGAAGACGAAATGATCCGGGAAGCGCTTCGCCGCGCCAACGGCAACAAAAGCCAGGCCGCGCGCCTTCTCGGGTTGTCGCGCAACGCCCTAAGATATCGGCTGTCGAAAATCGGGATCGCGGACGAGGAGAAAGAAGCATAGTCGGCTTTCGGCTGAAAACCACCACCTTGGCCGAACACGGCCACCGCGATCAGGAACAAGCCTTGCTGTCTCCTCACAATGGTCCTGAATCATACTGAAAATGCAATCTTTAGCCCGCGTCGACTTATCTTTTATTTGGAACGGCAGTTGCTTCCTCTTTATGCATCGAATCAGGGAATTCAGGTTCAACCGGTTAGAAAAATAGACAAGCAGTTATGAAAAACAAATTCCTGTCGAGTCTCGCGATTTTGTTTCTGGTGGCAACAACTGGTGGAGTGTTGACGCGCGTCAGCGCGCAAACAACGGAAGAGACTCCAGCGCCATCCGATCAGCCCACTGCGCCGATGGAGATGGGGGTTCCCCAGCAGGCGCCGCCAGGCCAGGCTCCTCCGCCACCACAGGCTGGTCAGCCGCCGCAAAATATGCCCGAGGCGCAACCCGGCGGCCCGTCCGGCGAAGGTCCTGCCGAGGTTAAGCAAGGCGTGGGCCGCGTCAGCTTTATGCACGGCGACGTTTCAACTCAGCGTGGAGATTCTGGCGACTGGTCCGCCGCTACCCTGAATCAACCGGTCATGAACGGAGACAAGGTTTCCACCGGCGTTGGTGCGCGCACCGAAGTTCAGCTCGATTATGCCAACGTTTTGCGGCTTGGACCGAACTCGCAAGCCACCGTTGCGAATTTCACGAACAATTACATTCAAATCCAACTCGGCCAGGGTATGGCGGACTATGTTGTTTTCAATGAGAGCGACGCCCAGCCTGAGATCGATACACCCAATGTTTCAATCCATCCCGCCCACCAGGACGTGGTTGTCCGTGTCGAGGTCCGCCCCGACGGTGACACAGTCGTAACAGTACGCAAAGGCGAGGCGCAGATTTCCACCCCGAAAGGCATCGCTGACTTAAAGGAAGGCCAGATGGCCGTCGTACGCGGCGCAACCGAGGACGCACAGTACAAGATTTCTTCCGCTGCCGACCGGGACGATTGGGACGTGTGGAACAGCGAGCGTGATCATATGATTCACAGCGCGCGCGCCTGGCAGCACACCAATCGCTACTACACGGGATCGGAAGATCTCGACGCCAACGGCCGCTGGCAGAACGTTCCCGACTACGGCCAGATATGGGTCCCGAATGAGCCGGATGGCTGGGCTCCGTACCGCGATGGCAACTGGGTTTGGGAACCTTATTATGGCTGGACTTGGGTTGGCAACGAGCCTTGGGGCTGGGCCCCATATCACTACGGCCGCTGGATGTCGTACGGCGGCGCATGGGGATGGTGGCCGGGTCCAGTGTGGGGTCCGGGCTTCTATCGTCCATTCTGGTCGCCCGCTTATGTTTCGTTCTTTGGATTCGGAGGCGGTTTCGGTTTTGGCTTCGGTCTTGGTTGGGGCGGCTTCGGTTGGTTGCCGCTCGGGCCCGGTGACTGGTTTCATCCGTGGTGGGGCGGCTACGGTGGCCGCTTCGGTTGGGTCGGCTACGGCCGCTTCGGCGAATTCGGCCGTTTCGGCGGATTCGCGCCGCTGCATGCCGGTGTTCGCTTCTCGAACGTCGCCCACGTCAACGACGCTCGGATCGGTGGAGCTCTCTCAACCGTCCATGCGGGCCAATTCGGAGCAGGCCGTGTAAGCGCAGTAGCCGCGACTCACGAGCAGATCGGCTCCGCTCGTATGATGACCGGAAACTTGCCGGTGGTGCCAAGCCGTTCGAGCTTGTCGGCAAGCGGACGCGCTGCGGCTCCATCGACAATCCACAACACTTCATCGCACTTCGCCGGCGCCCAGAGCGCGGCCCGGCCGGCATCGTTCCAGGAGCAGACAGCGCACCTGCAACAATCGATGCAGCAGAATCACGTGTCTTCTGTCACCGCCGGCACCCGAGGATCTGAGTCGAGCTCGACGGGATCTCGTAGCTCGATATCGACCGGAGGAAAACCGGGCGCGGGTACGCCTTCAGGCAGGGAAGCGAATACCGCTGCCGGCAGAACTGGCAGCTCAAGTGAAAACTCAACCCACAGTTCGACAGGCGCGGCTTCCTCTAACAACCATGGTGGATGGAGTTCGTTTTCGCAGCACAACTCCGAGGGGTCAACCTCCGGACGCGGGGAAAGCGGCAGCTACTGGAATCGGACTTCGCCAAGCTCGAACGGCTCGCGGGGCTCGAGTCCAAGCGGTAGCGGTTCCCGGCCCCAGCTCAGCATGAGGCAGCCGATTGCACAGCCGCGTTCCTCCGGCGGCTACAGCGGCGGATATCGCGGCTACGGCGGCTTCAGCAGCGGCACTCATAATGAGGGCAGCTATAGCGGCGGCAGCCGAGGCACCTATAGCGGCAGTTCGCACAGTTCACCGGGTTACAGCGGCAGTCATGCGTCGAGCGGTCATTCCTCCAGCGGAGGAGGCCATTCGAGCGGCGGGCACCGCTGATCGAGGTTGTTGATGTAAGGCAAAGTGAAGGTCAGAGGCAAGAAAGGCGTGCTTAACGGCACGCCTTTCTTATTCTCCGTTTAAAACCGGTTTCCGAAGACTGGCTTCCGATCATGGGAAGCGCGAACTCGCTCATTCCGGGATCTTGTTGCTATGGTCTCGCATACGCCGGGTTATCCGGATCGGGCCGGTCATAATCGCGTCCGTACTTATTCTTATGTGCGACCTCAAGGTTCGATTCCGCAAAACTCAAGTTTCCCAGAAACGTATTCCCCTCATTGACGGTAATCTCCCGTTCCGCCGCCTTCAACGCATCCGTCGGCACCGAGGGATGAAACACGTGCATCTGGTACCTTCCCGGCGCCACGCCCGGGATGCTGACATCGCCGCGCCAGCTTGAAATCGCGTAGTAAGGCGTATCCAGCGCGATCACCACTGCGCTCATCTGCGCGTGGATATTGCAAAAAATATACGAGATTCCCGGCTTATCGAACTGCACAAACTGCGTCGTTCCGCTCTCGTAAAGACCGAGATCGAAGCGCTTTCCATCGAACATCGAGAATACATTGTGAAAAAACGGATCGTGATTGGGAAATTCCACCTTCCCCCCAGCCGGTATCACCACCAGCGACGGATGGAAAGCTTTCTCCTTCTGTATGATCTGCGGAATCTCCGACGGCTGCTGCTTCGGTATTCCTGGATCCGATGCGTTCCCCAAAGGCGTCAGCCAGACTACAACTTTCGACGCATCGCCAATTCGCCGCCCGTTCCGCGTGAGTTGCACTTTTCCTTTGAGGTCCAGGTTCTGAGCTGCAACAAAAGTGCACAAGCCAAAACAGCACAGCAGAAGCAGAACTCCTCCTCGAAAGAGCCGGGCGCGAGAATGAAGTGAGACACGCATCGTTAGAACAATAACCCCATCGCCAGATTGACTTGATTCGTGGTGCTGGCAGCGCTGTAGATCGGGAAAGTGTGCAACCGGCGGAACTCAGCCGAGAGCAACAAATCCGAGCGCGGCCTGTAAACGATGTTTCCCATCTGCCCCCGGTTGCGGCCGAGAATCGTGAAGAAATTGTTCGCATCCGTCGCAAATCCGCGGATATCGCCGGAAAACGCGTCATCCTCAGCGAAAACTCCATTCACCTCAAGCTTCGATGTAAGTTGCAACTTGAGTTGAGTCCATCCGCCTGCCGAATCGAGCCCGCGGATCGGTGTCGTCGAGCCGGAAGGGGCTCCAAATAAAACTGCGCGCCCGATGCCCGCGCCCAGACCGCCGATACCCCGCCCACGATAGAACTCGCCTGACAATCCCAGTCGCCGGACGATCGGAATTCTCCAATCCGTCATGCCGCCCCAGGCATCCACGTAGCGGTCAAACGACCAATCTTGCCGCCCAAAGTAGCCCGCTACTCCCAAGGTCAATGGGTGATCGAACACCGGCCGGGACCAGGCCGTGCGCAGCGCATAAGCCGGCTGGCCGGAAGCTTCACCCGACTGAGCCGTTCGCTCGTACGAATTGCCCGGAAACTCCCAATTCAGATTGTCCATGATTCCGGCCTGCAACGTCAGAGTCTCTTGATCGGCGAGATCGAATCGATGTTCGACTCGAATTTGAGGCGTCCAACCCCACAGATTTCCGGCATAAGCAAACGCAGGAATCGCTAGCGAAGCAAAAGAAGTGGGAGACAATGGTGAAATGAACAATGAATCCTGACCTGCAATCACCGCCGTGTGCTCCCAGTCCAGACGCGCGGTTCCAGTCTGCAGGCGTGCGATGCCGAAATTCACGCCATTCGCCGTCGCTGGGAATCCCCCGGCGAAGTCTAACAAAACGTTGGCTGAGCTTTTCGCTCCCATGACCGTTGGTCCAAAAAGTTCCAGGCCGATCTCGCTCTGCCGCAATGTTGCCCCGAAGTTCGTCGCTGGGCTACCGGGCGCGACTGGTTGCGCATAGTCGGGAAGATCGAGATTGTCCGAAGCGCCGACATTGCGAAATGCGTTCATCAGCACAATTCCCGAAAGCCGTGCTCGGTATCTTGAGGCGGTTTCCACCTTGGTCTGGTACTGTTCGTTTATCTTCGATCCCAGCAGTTGCGCCGATTCCTCCAGCTTCTGAACCCGGTCGGCCAGATCGCTTTGCGGGGAGGCGTCGGACGCCGATGTCTCTGAGGTTCCCTGCGCGGCAGGCGGCGTGGCTGCCGCTGCCTGCTGGTTTTCGGAATTTGTTTGCGGCGCCGGAGAAACCGGGCCACCGCCATTCGCCGCTGCCGCGAGGGGCGCAAGCAGTCTCCGCGTGTCTCGCAACTCCTGGCGAAGTTCCTGCATGGCGGCGCGCGACTCCGCGTTTTCGGCCCTCATCTGTTCAATGGTCGCTCGTAGTTCTCGTACTTGCGAGTCGAGATCGCGCAGCGACGCGTTGTCATCGGGCGGGGTGGTCGAAGCCTTTTCCTGAGCGGCGCAGCAACCGGTAAGAAGAACAACCGCTGCAACCGTCAGCATAGTGGTGCGAAGCGCAAGAATCTCAGGGGTTTTCACACGTCCTCCTGCGCGACACGCGGGTGAGTGATGCGAATCCGTACAGATTTACAACGGAGGTCACGCCTCCGAGTGTCGAATGGTTTTCAAGTCTTCCGACTTGCCGTCTGCGGACAAAATCGGATGATCACCTGTTTGGTCGTTTCCGGTATCCAGCGAGCCTTGCGGCGCGCGCCCCGGAATCGTAATGCGGAAAAGCGTCAGTCCGTCGGCGGTGCGTTCCATCGTCACTTCGCCGCTATGATCTTGCACAATCTTCTGCACCACCGTGAGTCCCAGCCCCGTGCCATTCTCTTTTCCAAAGCTCACGAAAGGGTGAAATAACCTCTCGCGAATCTGCTCCGCAATGCCTGGTCCGTTATCCGAGACTCCAATGCTGATCGTGGACTCACTGTTTTCAATACTCACACGAACTTTGCCTTCAATGGTTGGCGCGGCCTCGCAAGCGTTCAGCAGCAAGTTATACAAAGCCCGCTCCAGCTTGCGTGAATCGAACCAGGCCACATTCCTTCCATTGCTGACGATTTCGATGCGCGTTCCCTGATGCCGCGGATGCAGCCGTACTGCCTGCGCAGCGCGTTGCACGGTTTCGGCGACATTGCCGAACGAAGGATTGAGCGACTCCCGGTTCCTGGCGAACTCGAGAAGAGAATCGATGAGGTCGGTCATCTGGTTCACGCCGGTTCGCACTTCCTGATAAAGTTCTTCGCGCTGTGCGGAAGTCAGGCGGCCGTCGCAGAGAAATTCAGAGTTGGCCACAACCGCAGCCAGCGCATGCCGGAGATCATGCGAAATCGAACTCGCCATCCGTCCGATGGTGGCCAGCTGCTCGGATTCCAGCAGCGCCCTTTGCGTCGTGAGCAGGCTGGCACGCATCCGGTCGAAAGCCGAGGTCAGTTCGGCAACCTCATCGCTGCCTCGCGGATCGAGCGGATGGTAGAAATCGCCTTGCTCGAGCGCTCGCACACCCTCGACCAGACTCGCCAGCGGCCGCGTGAACGTGTACGAGATGAGATACACCAGCGCGCTTCCGAGCAGCACGGCCGTCAGCCCGAGCAGCAGCAACAATCGGTTTAGATTGTCCAGAAACTTCGCCGCCTGGTCGTAAGATCCCAATACCGTCAATCGCACCGGAGTTTGCTCTTGACCGGACAAGTCAAGAGAAGTCGCGACAAAGTCCTCTTTGCCTACTTCAACATTTCGGTTTTCGCTGGGCAGCGATCCCGCCACCAGTGCGCGCACTTCCGGGTCCCGGGCCTGCGACGCAGTCAACGTGGTCGCTACAACTTCATCGCCGTAAGAAAATGCTACTTGGCTGGCCGAAACCTTGCTGATCTCTCGCGCCAAGCGGGTATCGATTTCATAGCCGATCACCAGAAACCCGAGCAGCGAACCCTCCGTCTTTGGGCCGAAATACACCGGCTGCACAAAGGTCTGGTAGAGATGATGTGCGCCGAACCACCAGTGGCTGGAGTCTTCTTCGTTCAGCGATCGCTCAAAGTACTGCTGGGCCGCCTCGCGGCTGAACCCCGGCGATTTTGTATGGAGAGCGACCACCTTACCGCTTCGGTCAGCCAGCACCAGAAGATCGCTTCCGGTCAACGGCCACAGATCTTTCGACGCGTCCTGAATCGTCGCCGTATCGGAAGCCGTCATGATCGACCGCATAATCGGCAGGTACGCCACCAGTTCCGCAGCGTGCGTCAGCATCGTTTCGCGCTCGTGCTGAAAATTCTGGAACGTGGTCACCGAGTTTCGCAGGTCCTGTCCGATTCCCTCCCGCACATGGTTTTGCACGCTGTGCCGGACCACCAGCAGGCTCAACGCCGTCAGCCCAAAGGTGATCAGCACCATCGACAGCAAAAAGCGCGTGCGTAACCGCGTCCGCGGCACCAGTGCGCTCCCGGCATATCTAGGAAAAGTTTTCGGGACGGATTCGGATGAAGAAGGCAAGGTATCTCAACGAACGAACTTATAACCCATTCCGTGCACTGTGCGGAAGTGTACCGGACTCGCCGGGTCGCGCTCCAATTTCTGCCGCAGCTTCAGAATGTGATTGTCCACCGTCCGCGTCGAGGGATAATTCTGGTATCCCCAGACTTCGTTCAACAATTCGTCGCGGCCGATAACCCTTTCGGCATTCTGCACCAGAAACTGTAGCGTCTTGAATTCCTGCGCGGTGAGCACCACGACCTTCCCCTCTCGCTGCACTTCCATTTTCTTGAAATCGACGGTAATGCCATCGAAGGCCACCTGGGTGACGCTCGCGGTTCTCGATGTGTGCCGCAAAGCGGCGCGCACACGCGCCAGCAATTCCCGTGGGCTGAACGGTTTCGTGACGTAATCGTCTGCGCCCAATTCGAGCAGCAGAACCTTGTCCGAAACGTCGCTGGTGGCGCTCAGAACCAGAATCGGCAGCGTCGGCGACACCGCTTTCACTTCTTTGCACAAATCGCTGCCCGAGAGTTTCGGCAGCCGCAGGTCAAGAATAATCACGGCCGGCGGCGCAGAGCGGAAGCTTTCCAGCGCAGACTGCCCGTTCCCCTGCACCTCCACCACATACCCTTCGGTTTCAAACAATCGCTTCAAAGCTTTCTGCACGGCGGGATCGTCTTCGACCACTAGAATTCTCCCCAGCGGGCGTGGCGTGTTCATCGGATCGGATAACCTGGCACTGCTGATTGGTATCGCGGCTTGACCCATAAATCTTTCCTCACTAGTTTCGGACCCTTGGTGAATATCTGCGGAAATCTGCCCTAACCGGCTACAACCGCCTGCTGCAATCGAAGCTTATCAACGATTTTGCTCATTTTCGGTACTGACCGCGACGTTTGACAAATTTTTTACAATTGCGTGACCGAGTAAAAAGCCTCTACGGAAGGAGGCTTGCATGCGCATTTGTCTGTGATTTTTGACGTGTTTGTGCGCCTCATGTGAGCGGTTTTCGAAAACCTGTGGCCAAGAGCACATTTCGCCGTCCAGCGCCTGCCGTAAACGCTTTCCGCAAACCCCTGCCGTAGAGCTTCCCGTAAAATAGATCGGCTTGCCTTCTCCATCTGAACTCGATCGACTGCGCGTAGTCTTGGTGGATGTCCGCAATCCCCTGAACATCGGCGCTGCCGCCCGCGCCATGAGCAATTTTGGAGTTCTCCGCTTGCGGCTGGTGAATCCCTACGAGGTCGCTTTCGAAGGTGCGCGCTCCGCTGTCGGCGCGGATGAGGTATTGAAGAGAGCCGAAAAATTCACCACCGTTGCCGATGCAGTCAGCGACTGCACGCTCGTTGTCGGCACCACCGCAATCGGACATCGGGATCTGCAGCACTCTCTCGAACGCCTGGAAGCCGGAGCGCCGCTGATTCGCGGCCATTTAGCGGCAGGGCCCTGCGCTCTCCTTTTCGGATCGGAAAAGTTCGGCCTCTCGAACCGGGACATGAGCCATTGTCACTGGCTCATCCACATTCCCACCCGCGAAGAGCATCTTTCCATGAACCTGGGGCAGGCGGTCGCGATTTGCCTGTACGAGTTGATTCGCGACTCCGGCGCCTCCCCGGAGCCGGAGTCGCGAAATCCGGCGTCTTCTGCTGAGATGGAGCGAATTTATGAGACTCTTCTTACCGCATTGCAGGCCAGCGATTATCCCAAACTGAATTCTTCTGACACCTTTCAGTCGGCCGTGCGCCGCATGATCTACCGCCTTCGCCTGCACTCCGGCGACACCGAGTTCCTCCTCGGAATGCTGCGGCAGATCGTTTGGAAACTCGGAGAACAAAAGAAAGCGAACAGGAATGGTTAGGGCCGCAGTTCCGTAGGAATCACCTGCGTAGACCCGCGTCCGAATTCAAACAGCAATCGCCAATTGCTCGCGACAGCCTGTCCATTCGCCTGAGGAGGTTTGAACTTCCATTGCCGCCCAGCCTCGAGCGCGCGGCTGGAGAAGTAGCGGCTCGGCCCGGCAGGCGACAACTTGGCGTTGGATACATTTCCCGAACTATCGACAGCGACTTCCACCCCGACTTTAATTCGGCCTGTGATCGTGCGGAGCGCGCCTTTTGAAACATCCGGCATTACCCGTTGCAGCACGCTACCCCGCGCCGCCGCTCCCTGGGAAAATGGGACATCTGACATAGATGGATGCGGACTTGCAGCAGCCGGAGCGCTGGGCTGCGAACTTTCGGGTTGACCAGCGGAGATCGCTGCCGGCGATCCGTGCCCTGCGAACTTCGTGATCAGCCAACCCGCCAGCAGCAACACAACAACCACAACCGCAATCAAAGTCCAGGGTTTTGAGCGCGCCGGCGCCGAATCTTCCGTCGCCAGCTTCTTTGCGATCGTGCGCTCCAGCACGCGAGGCTCGCCTCGCCCAGCCTCGGGCGAAAGCTGCCGTTGAATCTCTTTTGCCGAACTCCGCTTATCCGGATCGATCAGCACACATCGCTGGATGATGCCGAGAAGCGGCTGTGCAATTCCTTCGGGGACATGAACACTGCTTTGTGCTCTCGGTTCTTTCTGCGTCAAAACGGCCAGCAAAGTCATGCCCAGCGACCATATGTCCGAGGCCGGCGTCAAAGTTCCGCCTGCAGCCTCAGGCGCGTCATATCCATCGAGAGCCCGTGGATTGCCGCGCTCGTTCGCCCGGCGCAGTCCATCGGCGGAAAGCTTCAACTGATTGTTCACCGCCAAAACATTCGATGGCTTTATGTGGCCGTGAACCCAGCCCGATTGATGAAGAGACGCCAGCCCCTCGCTGGCTGGCCGGAGGGTTTCAAGGGACTCATCCGCGGAGAGCGGCCGTATCGGGATCACTTCCGCCAAATGCTCGTCCGCGTGTTCCATCACCACGTATAGAAATCGCGTGCCGTCGATCTCGGCGCGCCCGTAGGAGAAGATTTGAATCAGATGGGGGTGCGAAAGCCTGGCCGCCTCAGCCCATCGCGAAAGTTGGGCGTCATTACCGCCTTGTGTGGACGGGACGAGTTTGATCGTAGCTTTTTGTGACCCGGCTTCACGGCTTTCAGTGACGAAAACGGCGCTGTGATCTGTTCCGCCGAGCCACTCGCGCAACGGAAATTTGCCGTCAACCACCTTGCCTTCCCACGCTTTCCACGTTTCGATTGAATTGCTCATAGGGTGACGTGGCGAAGCGCTATTCTATTCCACCCGCCCCCGGTGGTGTGCTGTGAAATTCGTTATTTATTGGGCCGGGAAGGCGCATTCGGCTGCAATCGGCCGAGCCCATTCAAACCCTCGATCTAATCGCATTTCCCCGTGCCGTGGCACGCGCGATCCTTCGAGCTGCAGTTGCCGGGTTCGGCCAGTTCGCCGTCGGGACCAATGCAAGTCTGGGTGTGCAGGCACCAGAAAAGTCCGTCGTTGCTCGCCGGCACCGTTGGGTCGGGCTCCGCCAAAATGAACTGGCCTTTCCAGCGCAGCGCCCGGCACAGATTCGGGTGATGGATATTGAACCGGTCTGCTTCTCGGATCATGCTGCATCTCCCGACCGGGCTTTCAAGATAGCCCGTTTCACCGCGACGCGAGCCAGTTGCACTTTGTAGGCATTCCCGCTCAGTGGCCTGGATCGTTGCAGAGCCGCTTCGGCGGCTTCTCGCGCGAGTTCTTCGTCAAATACGCGATCGATCAGCACGCGCTCGGCTTCTAACGATCGCCACGGTGTCGGTGCGACGCTTCCCATCACAACCCGCGCCGATTGGATTTTCTCCCCGCGCATAGTTAGCGCTACGGCGGCAACGGCAAGCGGCCAGTCGAAAGCTTCCTTTTGCCGGACCTCATAGTGCGCGGCTTTCACATTCACCGCAGGAGGCAGCAATACTTCAGTCACGATCTCGTTCGGCCGGAGATCATGTTCACGTTCACCATCTGCTTTCGGGGTCACATAAAACTTCTCCAGCGGCAATTCGCGCCTGCCCTTCGGGCCCTGCAATCTCACGGTGGCTCCATAAGCGATCAGGATCGGCGCAATCGTCGAGGGGCTCACAAATTTCGCTGGGCCGTCATTGCCGAGGATCGCGTGATAGCGGTTCTCGCCAATTGCTACCAATTCCTTTCCGTTCTCGTCTTTCGGCAACAGACCGAAACCATTCCGAAAATACCAGCAGCGCGGCCGCTGGCAGAGATTCCCGCCGATAGTTGCCTGATTGCGAATCTGCGGACTGGCGACTTCCACCAGCGCTTCGGCAAAGGCTGGATAATTTCTCCGGATCGACGAATCGTTCGCCAGATCGTCAATCGTAGTGATCGCGCCAATGCAGATTCCTCGCTCGCCCGCAGTGACGCCGCTCAGCTCTTGAATCTCTTTTATATTCACCAGCCGCCGGGGCGACACAACGTCATCTTTCATCAACGCCAGCAAATCCGTTCCGCCCGCTAGTATTTCCGTCTTGCCCCACGTCGAAGCCAGCAGGCCCACCGCTTGCACTTTATCGTTTGGACTTACATGCTCAAACGCCCGCATCAAGCCCCTGCCTTCTGTTCCAGCGCCGCCAGCACGCGATCGGGAGTCAGCGGGAGAAACGGCACGCGAACTCCAATCGCATTCGCGACCGCATTCGAGATCGCCGCTCCGGGCGAAATCACGGGAGGCTCGCCGAGCCCAATCACTCCGCGTTCGTCATAGCCCTTTCCCGTCATCATATGAACGACCAGCTCAGGAATATCGTTAAACCCAGCCAGCCGGTAAAACTCCATGTTAGCGTTCAACATGCGCCCGGTCGTCGGATCCATCACTTTTTCTTCAAAAAGCGAATAGCTGATGCCCATGGTCAACGCGCCGTAAACCTGGCTCTCCGCAGTTTTGAGATCGATAACCAGGCCGCAATCCTGCACCGCGACCATCTTCTTGACTTTCACGATTCCCGTATCTGTGTCGACCTCGACCTCGGCCATCTGCACGCCGCCGACGCCGCTGTTCGTGAGATCGGGCGACTTGCTCTTGTCAGGATTCCGCCCGCGAACCGTAAGCGGCATGGCGCCAAGTTTCGAACAAGCCTCTTTCCAGCTGAGCGAGCGCGTGGAATCGCCCCGCACTCTCACCGCCCCGCCGGCGCACTCCAGGTCTTCCGGCTGCGCGCGCAAAGCAGGCGCGACTTTCGCAAACAGTGCATCTCGCGCATCCACGGCCGCGCGACGCGTCGAAGAGCTAACTCCGCCGATTGTCGTCGACCCTCCTGAACCGCCGGATGGCGGAAACGCAGTATCCCCAATTTTGAGATGAATTGCATCCATCGGAATTCCGAGCGTTTCCGCCGCAACAATAAGGATGCAGGTGCTCATCCCCGTGCCCACATCCTGCGAAGCCATCTTAAGATCGACCGAGCCGTCGGGTTGGATAGTCAGATCGCAGTCGCTGTTATGTCCGCGTCCGCCCCACGTATGAATCGACAAACCCACTCCGGTAACGACCTCACCCGCACTGCTCGGCCGTCGCCGGTGCCATTTCTGCTTCCAGTTCATTAATTCCGCCGCAATCGGAATCTCTTCGCGGTAAATTTCCTGGCGTGGCTTGATAAGCTCCAGATTTGTTGTGAAGAATTCCACCGGATCCATCTCCAGCTTCGCCGCGAGATCGTCCAGCGCACACATCGTTAACACGGCAGCTTGAGGATGATTCGGCGCCCTCCATGCCCGTGCCGGCCCGATGTTGTTGCGAATCGCCGTATGTTCTTTTCGCTGATTCGGAATGCTGAAGATATAAGGAATTGGCGGCATCCCGCCGCCGCCCGGGCCTCCGCTGCCCCACGACTCCGACTCCCATGCGACTAACTTGCCGTCCTTTTTTGCCGCTACTTTTACCCGCGCATAGGCAGACGGTCGAGCCCCGGCAACCTTCAATTCGGCGTCACGCTCCAGCATGATACGTACCGGTTTTCCGCCGGCCTTCTTCGAGATCTGCGCCGTGAAAATTCCCCAGCGGTCGGGGGCGAACTTGCTGCCGAATCCTCCCCCCACATTCTCCTGGTGCACGCGAATATTCGTCGCCGGAATCCCCAGCGGTTCCGCCATTTGTGCCGGTATACCCGAAACATTCTGCGTTGAAATGTGCGTCAACAGATGGTTCTCGTCCGTCCATTCGGAAATCGAACCGTGGCTTTCCATGCAGCAATGCGCAATCGGAGGCATGCCATAAATTCCTTCCGAAACCACATCCGCCTCCGCAAAAGCGGTATCGGGCCCGCCGACTATTTGCGCCACAGTCTTCTGATAATTCGATTTTGGCCGCTGCCCCGCCTCTGGATGCACTGCAGCCGCGCGAATCGCGTCAAGCACCTCCTCGGTCGCGCCGTCCGCCTTCAAGGCTTGCAGCATTTCTTCATCTGGCTTTTGCGTAATTCCGTATCGCTGAATCTGGTCGGCCATCTCCGCGCTCGGCGCCTGGTTATCGAGCATGTCGTCGATGTCATCCATGCTCAGCGGTCCTTGGCCTTCGCCGTCACTTTTTGGCGGCTCCGCATCGCGCACCAGATGAGGAAGTTGCTGATACTCCACCTTGACCGCGCGCGCCGCATCTTCCGCCGTAGGTTCGTCGACCGCGGCTAGGGCGACGATTTCATCGCCTTCCCAATAAATGGTCGTCCCCGGTCCCTGCACGATGTAAACCGCTTTGACTCCCGGCATCTTCTCGGCCGCGCTCGTGTCGATGCTGACAACCTTCGCGTGCGCGTAAGGGCAACGCAACACTTTGCCAAACAACATTCCCAGACGATCCGCGTCGTACGTGTACTTGGCTTGTCCCGAGACTTTCGCTGGGGCATCGACCCGCGCGATTCGTTTTCCAATCAACGTTCTTTGATCTGCGATCGGCCAGGTATAGTTCGTCACCGGAAACTTCGGCATCTTCACGCTTTCTCCCGCGCGGCCTGCGCAATGGCCTTGCGGATTCCGTCGTAAGTACCGCAGCGACAGAGATTGCCGCTCAGTCCCCGCCGTATTTCTTCGGCGCCGGGATTCGGAGTGCGGTCGAGAAGCGCTTTGCAAGCCAACACAAATCCGGGAGTGCAGAAACCGCACTGCGACGCGTCGTTCTCGACGAAAGCCTGCTGAAGCGGATGCAACTTACCCTCCTGCATCAGCGATTCAACCGTGACAATAGTTTTTCGCTGCCCGTCGATTGCAAGCGTGGAGCACGCATAAACCAGCTTGCCGTTCATGAGGACTGTGCAGGCTCCGCATTCGCCACGATCGCAGACTCTCTTCGCGCCCGTGATATGGAACTCATCGCGAAGCGCATCCAGCAAAGTCACTCGCGGCTCAAGGCTCGACTCGTAAGCCTTACCGTTGATGCTGAATTCCATCTCGACCTTCCCGGGCCCGTGTACTGGAATCTCCCGTCCGGCAGCGAGAACAACTTTGGGGCCGACCACCAGCGGAACAGCTGCGGAAATTCCGGAAATTCTAAGAAAATCTCGCCGGGAAACACCGGTATCCTCAGGATCATTCTTGGAATTTGTCTGCTTCGGATCACTCATAGGGGAACTCCCGGAAAGAGAACTTCCAGAAGTACGGATGAGGATTCTGTCTTGTACTCAAGCGGTGTGAAAGCATGATCCGGGCAAATTACGCCTGTCTCGCATAGGAGCAAGCGTAATGTTTGATATCAATAGATGTAAAAAATTATACGCTTTTCACCAGCCGCGGCCGGGACGTAGAAGCAAGGAAATCAACCCCGAACCGCTTAGAGCGCTAAGAAAGCCAAGGAAAGCAGGGCGTCCACGAATCGCGTGCCTGCGAAGACTCGAGCGTCAACCTTAATGTCCTTCGCGTCCTCCGCGTCCTCTGCGGTTTTCATTTGTGCGAGTAAGCCCAATAGTGTAAGCCGCATTCGGTTTTTGCAAATCCAGCCCAGCGGCCGGCCCGCGCATCTTCTCCCGGAGCGACCGCCCGCGTGCAATGAGTGCAGCCGATGCTCGGATACGAGCGGTCATGAAGCGGGTTATACGGTACATGATGAGAGCGGATATAGTCCCAGACCTGAGCAGACGTCCAATCCACAATCGGATTGATCTTTACCAGGCCAAATTTTCCATCCCACTCAATTTTGCCGGCAGACGCCCGCGCCTCGGTCTGTTCGCGGCGAATGCTAGTGATCCACGCCTCCAACTCCTGAAGCTTGCGCCGCAACGGTTCTATCTTGCGCAGGTTGCAGCAGGCGTCCGGATCGCGCTGCCACAGCGCTGCCCCATGAACTCTCTCTTGCTCGGCGGGCGAGAGCAACGCCGGCACACGTTCTATCGCCACTCCATATTTCTGCTCGACCCGGTTCATGAGACTGTACGTTTCAGGAAACAGAAAACCCGTATCCAAGGTGAAAAGCCGAAAGTTCGCGCTTATCTTTGAGGCAATGTCAATCGTAACCATGCCTTCGGCGCCAAATGCCGAGGAGATTGCCACGCGGCTGCCGAATGCATCAAAGGCCCATTCGAGAGTCTGCTCCGGACTCCACCCTTCCGCCACGAACTGCAGCTCCGCCATTTTTTCTTTCACGATTGGGACTCCCCATCACGCCGCCCGGTTTCACCCGGTGCGAGTACGCTGTTAAGAAAAGCAGAATCAAAGTTGATCTCCAGACACTGCGACTCAGCCATCCCTGTCGGCGCATCGCAAGCGCTGTTGCCCACCACATCCCCGACGATCAGCAGGCTCGGCGCGAGATGTCGAACTTGAGCAAGCTCTGCAACCCGAAGCCGTTGAATTGTCTGCGCCGGAGTTGTCGCATGAGAAACCAGCGCGCACCTCGTCTCGCCGGAAATGCCCGCGGAGATTAACTTTGCCGCGATGGCTGCATAGTTGTCTCCCGGCATGTACAAAACGAGAGTCGCTCCAGAACCTGCCAACCGGCTCCAATCAGCCTCGGAGTCCCCAGCGCGGTGTGCGGCGGCAAGCACCAGCGCGGAAGACTTATTCCGCTGCGTGAGAGGGATACCTGCGGCCGCCGCAGCTCCCAGAGCCGAGGTAACGCCCGGCACAATTTCAAAGGCAACATCCGCTCGCCGCAGTGCTTCGATTTCTTCCCCGGCGCGTCCGAAGATCAGAGGGTCTCCACTTTTCAGGCGCACGACCTGCAAGCCCGACTTAGCAAGAGTGATCATCAGAAAATGGATTTCTTCCTGTCGAATGCCTTTCCGCCCGCAACGTTTGCCCACGTTGTAGATCCGCGCCGATGGTGCTGCCAGCTTCACAATCTCGGGCGCAACCAGATCGTCATGCAGCACGGCATCCGCCGTTCTCAGCAGGCGCAGCGCCTTCAGCGTGAGCAATTCGGGATCTCCCGGCCCGGCGCCAACCAGGTACACTTTTCCCGTCATACCGATTCCTTTTCTTCGACGTTCCCCAGGTCCCCGATTTCCAGCCCCGCGTCTGACTCGTCCGCTTGAGAGAGTTGCTCTTGCGATTGCAGTGCCAGAGCCGCCTCGAAGGCATCTCGGCTGGCGAGCGATTGCAGCAGTTCGCGCTTGCGTTTCGCATCGAGATCGCTGGCCAGCACCAACTGGCGCGTTTCTCCCAACTCTTCGACCCACTCCGCATAGCCGGGGCCGAATTGCTTTTCAAGTTGCTGCCTCAATTTTTGCGCCAGAGACGGGCTTCTCCCGGATGTAGACACAGCGATTTGCAGGGCTCCTCGCCGCACCACGGCGGGATAGAAGAAATCGCAATTCGGCGGATCGTCGACCACATTGCACAACACCCCTAGCCGCTGGGCTTCGCGATAAATTGCATGATTGAGCTCCCTCGAAGGCGTAGCAACCACAGCCAGGAAAATTCCCGCAAGATCCCCACGATCGAACGCACGCAACGAGAGCTGGATCTTTCCTTCTTTCGCCAGCTCCCTTACGGATTCGCAAGCGTCAAAAGAGACGACGTGAATATCCGCGTCCGCATCAAGCAGGCTGCGAATCTTCGTTTCACCAACCTTGCCCGCGCCTACAACCAGGCAGCGGTGCCCTTCCAGCTTCACGAACATTGGGAAGAGACTAGTCACCGGTCGCCCCCGCGGCCTGAATCAGCCGCTCATCCGCCGTCGGCAAATCGCGGGGCACACCATCGACGTGTGAGCCTGCAAGAAAATCTCGCAGCTCCACATCGCTATGCCGCGCAAAAAAATGCCGTAGGTTTTCAGGGCTCTCGCGCTTTTCGAGATAGGCGCGCAGCAGCCGTTCAATCGCATCGGGGACTTCCATCGCCGGGCAGCGGTAGCCCACCGGCCGCGCCGTCGCCTGATTCAGTCCCAGCGCTCCGCCCAGGCAAAAGTAGTACGCGTCCACCATCTCGCCGCTCTGTAGCTTCAGCTTCTTGCCCTCGATGCCGATGTCCGCAATCCAGTGCTGTCCGCAACTGTTGGGGCAACCTGTAACGTGCAGCTTGAGTTGCTGATCGAAGCCGGGCAGGCGGTCGTCGAGTTCCTCGACCAGCCAGCGGGAAAAAGCCTTGGTCTCGGTGATCGCAAGTTTGCAAAACTCCGTGCCGCTGCATGCAATTGTTCCCCGGTAGAACGGCGAACCGCCAACCCGCAAGCCGATCGCGTCCAATTCTTTCGCCAGCGGTTCCGCCTGCAGGTGAGGAACATTCACGACCAGAAGGTTCTGCATGTTCGTTGTGCGAAGTTCGCCGCCTGCGAAACCTTCCGCAAGCTCGGCGGCCGCGCGCATTTGTTCCGGGGTGATTCGCCCACGCAATACCGCCGCGCCCACATAGCTGTAACCCGGCTGCCTTTGCGGGTGGATGCCGACGTGGTCGCGGTAGACATCGGCCGGCGCCTCCTCAGGCACAGCGGGATCGAATTGAAATCCAATCCGGCGCTCAAGCTCTCTCTGAAAATCCTCCGCGGTCCATCCTTCTCGAAGAAACAAAAATTTCAGACGCGCCCGCTCGCGGTGTTCCCGCAGTTGAGAAGAATCTCGAAACAGCTCCGCGATACTGTGCAACGTGGGCAGCACCTGCCCCCAGCGCACGAAAGCGTTGAGCCTTACGCCGAGATGCGGGTCGGTCGAAAGTCCGCCGGCCACGCGAAGCGAGAATCCAATTTCTTCTTTTCCGCTTTGCTGCCGCCTGATCGCGGTCAGCCCGACATCATTGATCTCCGGGTACGGGCACCACACCCGGCAGCCGCTGATGGAAATCTTGAATTTACGCGGCAGATTGTAGAACTCGGCGTTTCCGGCAAGCAGCCGGTCGGCCTCCAGCGCCAGCGCCGATGCGTCGCAGATTTCATCCGCATCCACTCCTGCAACCGGGCACCCGGTGATATTGCGCGTAACGTCCCCGCAGGCGCCCGTAGTATTCAAGCCCGCGCGCCACAATTCTTCCAGAACTTCGGGAAGGCTCTCGATCGTGATCCAATGCAACTGGATGTTTTGCCGAACGGTAAGATCGGCAATGCCGCGGGCGTAACGTTCGGTTAGGTGCGCGATCGTGCGTAGTTGATCTGATCGCAGCAAGCCATTCGGAATGCGAATCCGCAGCATGAACCGCTGCAGCGCCTTGCCCTCACCGCCCTGGCCGCCGAGCACTCCCCCTCCATCGCCTTGGGTATAAACGCCCCACCAGCGGAAATAGGTTCCGATCCATTCCGGGGGAATCGAGCTGAACCCTTCCCGCGCAAACCGGCGAATTTCCACGAGCCCTTCCCACGGATTCATCGCCTGCTTCAGCCGCTCGACTCTTTGCGCTTTCGTTTCTTTCACTGCTGTCGTCATGTTTTCCCCAAAAAAAAGAACCACCGCCAGAAAGCTTCTGGCGGTGGTGGATGAGTGCCGAAATTACAAAATCCTTAAGTCAGCAGCCTCCCTGTGCCAGAAGACACGAATGCGCGACAACAACAACACACGCAAGCGCCGGTCCGGCAAGAACGAAGACTGCTATTACGCCTCATATCGTTTCGTATTCTAGTGTCAACCACGCGGGCGGTCAACGCGAAATACCGATCTCCTCGATTCGTATCTTCGATTGGTACTCGATGACTCATAGCTTCGATGACGCGAATGTGTGAAACGCTTCAACCATTCTTTTTTCATAGCCAATCGCCTCCGGCGGTGCCAACATTAAGGGGCTGTTCTGTTTGGTGGGGCAACTGAAGCCCATGCGCAGTCAAAAGAATCGACCCTCGGGCGCGGTGTAGTTCGAGTTCAAACGTCTAAGTTCTTATCGGGAGTCATCCTGAGCGTAGCCGTTTTTCCGGCGCAGCGAGGGATCTCCCGCATTACCTGCTTTTTTGCGAAAGCTCAAACCGCGCGCCCTTTTGCCGCTCATGGTGAACGGCTACTCCTGCGTCCTAACCCCCGGCTCAGGCATCGAAAATGCAAGTCTGGAAATTTCGGAATCTTTCCATGAATAGAATTGTGAATTGAATTGTGTCGTTGCCTCCAGCATGCTTGAATAAATCCACCGAGGTTGATCGATCATGAAAATTGCAAACGATGTTACGGAACTGATCGGAAAGACGCCGCTGGTGCGGCTGAACAAAGTCACGAAAGGCTGCGCTGCCGAAGTCGTGGCGAAACTTGAAAGCCAGAATCCCTGTGCCAGTGTCAAAGACAGAATCGGCATCAGCATGATCGGCGAAGCCGAACGTTCCGGCAAAATTCAACCCGGCAAAACCGTCCTCGTCGAGCCGACCAGCGGCAACACCGGAATTGCCCTGGCCTTCGTTGCCGCCGTCAAAGGCTACAAGCTCATCTTGACCATGCCCGAGACGATGAGTCTCGAGCGCCGCGTCCTCCTGCTGGCTTTCGGCGCGGAGATCGTGCTCACCCCGGGCCCGAAAGGAATGCCCGGCGCTATCGCCAAAGCCGAAGAGATTCTGCGCAACACTCCCAACGGCTTCATGCTTCAGCAATTCGATAATCCCGCCAACCCAAAAATTCACGTCGAAACCACCGGGCCTGAGATTTGGAACGATACCGATGGCAAAGTAGATTTTCTGATTTCCGGCGTCGGCACCGGCGGAACGCTAACCGGCGTTTGCGAATACATCAAGCCGAGGAAGCCTTCATTCAAAGCCGTTGCCGTCGAGCCCGCCGACAGTGCTGTGCTCTCCGGTGGCAAGCCCTCGCCGCACAAGATTCAAGGCATCGGCGCCGGCTTCGTACCGAAAATCCTGAAAACCGATTACATCGACGAAATCGTAACCGTTACCAATGACGAGGCCGTGAATATGGCGCGCCAGCTGGCGAAAGAAGAAGGATTACTGGTCGGCATCTCCTCCGGAGCGGCCGTCGTCGCGGCGCTGAAAGTCGCCGGCCGCAAAGAAAACGCAGGCAAGCTTCTCGTGGTCGTGCTGCCCGATTTCGGCGAGCGCTATCTGACCAGCGTTCTGTTCCAATCCCTGCGCGACCAGGCATTGCAGATTCCCACGGCAACCTTGCCCGAGCCTTCGGCCACCGCGGCACGTTGATTTTTTGAGCCGCGCTGCTTCGTCAACACGGAACAAGGGAACAACGGAACGGCTGCGGCAAAAAATTCCTGCGTCACCGGCGCGCGATGCCGTCATTTACTTTCCCTGTGATACATTCAAAAGAATGTGGGCGCGTAGCTCAGTTGGTAGAGCAATGCCCTTTTAAGGCATGGGTCGCAGGTTCGAATCCTGCCGCGCTCACCAAGATTCCAAAGCAGTTAGCAGATTTCAGCAGGGTTGATTTCGGGCACCCCCAGACACCCAGAGCGAGCGAGACCCTAGTTTCTACGCCGTGGCGATAGCGCCCCGCGCCTTCAATCTCTCTGGGAATTCCGCTGGAAGCACCATCTGCACAACTTTTTTGTGCGCTTCGTGCTGATCGGATGAAACCGCTTGTGCGTAAAGATCCAGCGTTATCTTTGGGGTTGTGTGACGAAGTTGCGACTGCGCGACCTTCACATTCTCGCCGTTCGAGATCAGCAATGTCGCCAGCGAGCGGCGTAGCGTATGCCATCCGATCGGTGCTGCTTTGCTGCTCTTGATTCCGGCTACTCTCTCGATTACGGGGCGAATGTGTCGTCGGAAGAGAATTTGATAAGTGTATGGAGTCTCGCCGTGATAATGCGGACTGGCAAAAATCCAATCCTCGTCCGAGCGATAGGCCGTGTTTTCCCGCCAAAGGCGAAGTACCTGTAGAACCGGCTCCGCAAGTGGCAGGGGATTGTTTCTGCTCTTGGTTTCCTTCAACTCGCCTTCGACGAGCGCGAATTGCGACTGAAGGATTCCTGTTTTCCAGCCGACGTTCTTCCACTTCAGCGCGATCAACTCTGATGCCCGAAGGGCAGTAACTGCATCTACGAGCGCCATCGTTGCCTCTCGCAACGCCAGCCGCTCCAGAGTTTGACGAACAATGCTTGGAGCGAGAATCACACGTTGAATTGAGACTCGGTTGCTTTGACGAACGCCGGTTGAAGCACCTCGATGGCCTGGACTTCCTCCTTGACCGCAGACTGGATTGCGTTCCACCAATTCCCAACGGACTCCGTGGGAGAAGATCGCAGAGAGCACGTTCTTGATCTTCAGCTTGGTTCCATCTGGGCGTTGGACTCCATCCAGCCATTCTTGGATTTGCATGGTCTTCATGTTGCAAGCCAAACAACCATGCCACTTCGTTTCGATCCAGTTCTTGATGTACGACTTGTTTGCTTTGCGCGCCGATTTCGACAAGCGCGGTAGTTCGTGATTGAGGTAATGGTTGACCAGTTCCCCAAACGTCATGGCCTTCAGCCTCAAGCATTGTTTGTTTTCGTTGAGGCTGCAACGTAACCGGTCGGCTTCCTTGTTGGCCGCCGCTTCGGTGGGGAATTGTTTGGTTGTGCCGATTACATCCTTGTGCTGGCGCCGCCGTCCATTCACTTCTTCGCTCCAGCGGAACACCCACAATACACCGTCTGCCCTTCTTTCCTTGCAAACCATGCCGCGGTTGTAACGGACAGGCTTGCAGTGATCGTGACTCAAATGACCCTCCTCTGTGTCTTGTCACGACCAGCTTCTCCATGAGCGGAATTTACCTGACCCCGAAGATGTTCCGCAAGCTCCGAAATGAGGAAATACCATCTCTTGCGAGCGCCCGATCCGAACGGATGCGCGGGGATTCTCCCGTCGCGGGCCATCTGTTTGATTGTTCGAGAAGAATAGTTGAGAAATTCTCCCGCCGCGCTCGCTTCGACAAACGGTTCCGGGGATTGGGTGCCTTGATAGGAAAGAGACCCTTTGCTGGGTTTCCGGATGTTTGTGTCCCATCCTGTGTTTGCGAAATGGAGGCCTGGGAATTTTCGTATGCGATTTGGCTGGGTCATGGCGGACGACTCCTGGCTGGATTGTTCTTGACGGTAACGCAATGTACACATATAGTCAACATGTAACGTTACATTTGAGGAAAAAAATTGAGTACTAAGGAAGCCATAGCGGAGAAGTCAGCAATTGCACAGCAGCCTGTCATCTCCATTCGGATCTCGGATGCGCTGCGCATGAGACTTGAGGCGCTGAAGGTACTCATGTCGATGAAGAGTGGCGAACCTGTCTCCACATCGGAGGCCGCGAAGCAACTGCTTGAGTCCTCGAAAGAGGAGCGCCTTGAGCTGGTAACTATGCTCGCAGAGCCGACGGATTTTCTGCTGAATATCCGACGAAAAGCAGATGCAAAGCTGCTGCTTTCGCGGGCGGAATGGACCCTCGTTGCCTACTACTGTCTGCAAGGGGCGGAGAGATTTGGCGACACCGCACAGACGGAGATTTCATATGAATCTCTTACTGGAATCCTTGAGGCATTCCAGGCCGTTTACGGACTCCTTCGCAAACAGAACAGGACGCATTTGGACTCTTTTTTCGTGGCTCATCTTCCGCCAGATCGGCAAGTTGAAATGAAGAAGCCGGAGGAGATGGGAAGTGACGATGTGCGCCGAGCAGTAACCCGCACGATTCGAATGCTGCAAAGCCCGACAGAAGAGCGGCAGAGGCCGACATTTGTCGCCCGGAATCTTTACTTTCTCCTCGACGAACTGGAATTTCCGAATGTCGAGAAGTTGAACGAGGCGCTTTGCCCGTACTGGCCGATCCTGTGGCGAGTATGCGCTCGCGGTCACTACTTCCTGCACATGCAGCCTTTGCAAGATCAGAACTCTTCGGCAGGGCAAATAGACGCGCCGTTGAATCCACCATTGCCGAAATTTGAGGAAGGCGATTACCGGCTCGAATTCGTGCGCTCACCGAGCGAAGGTTTTTCCCTTTGGTTGTCCTTCCCAGGAAGACTTTCGCCGCTTTATCCCGTGGAGGGGTACGCAAAGATTTCCGAATTCAGGACGATTCTAGAACGGCTGGATCTAAAGCGGGAGTTGATCTTCTGGGAAGGCCGCTATTTTGTTGCGTACACCAGCGCCGATGAGAAAGATGCAATGGGTGTGAATTTTCGTGCACGCGATAACGGAATTGCGTTTAACTTTCGTGGCGATGATTGGCAGTCGATCAAGAAGCTGTTTCGACGCGCGTGGCAGACTCCGCAAATACGCCGCACTTGGGAGGCGTTGGCACTTGAATATGGGGAACTGTGAAAGGCGCGGTGCTTCGCACCGGAAGAATTATGGACACGTCACCCCCAAGTTGGGAACTGTGGAGCGCGAGACAAGCACTTCGATGTTTACGCAGGTTAACGTTCGTTGCGTCAACAAAACTCGTCACGTGCTGAGTGACCGCGATATCGAACGATGAGGTTAGTTTGAGACCGGTGGCCAATAGGCGTCGAATCGCGTAAACGCGTTGAAAAGCAGGAGCTTCCTGTGAACTAGCAATTACGCAGTTTAATCGCAGCTGAATCAAGCGCAGTAGTGCAACAAGGCGGTCGTCCAATGAGTAGTCCTCGCGCTCAAGCTAATCCCCAGTCCAGTTTGCCGTTCGGAGAAGAGCCGAAGCCTGGTTTCCGCACCAAGACCGCAGCCACGCGACTGACTCCCGAAGAACTGGCAGAATTAGAAGCTGCCGCCGAAAGCGAGGGACAGGCTCTCTCCGAGTGGCTGCGCGGGATCGCCCTGTGCGCTGCGCGACAGCGGCCCGCCGATCCCGCCGAACTGGTGTTGGCCGAAGTCTGGGCGTTGCGTTACGCGCTCTTGAATCTCTTCCATGCGGCCTTTCAATCGGCATCGGAAGGCAGACAATTGTCGCCTGATTCCGTCCTCAAAATTCGCGACCACGCAGATGCACGAAAGCTCCATCAGGCTCGCAAACTGCTTGATGACTTCTTCGGCCGCGATGGCAAGAAAAGAGGTCGCATGCCATGAGTGCCATGCCTTTCCCCGGAAGCTTTTCGCTCTTGACGCCCTTGCTTTGGCTAGCCGCGATGTTCCTTTTGCTACTGGCTGTGCGCAGTATGTTGCAGAACCGGTCCTCACGTAAATGGAGGGATCGGGAGACGATCGACTGGGGCCGACCTAGGCCAAGTGTGATCCAGAGATGGAGGATAAAGATGGACAGAATCCGATTCAGACTGCCGAGATCCTCGCAGCCGCAGATGCCAGAGATTGCGCCGAAACCAGTGCCACCAGTGCCCGCGAATGCTCCTGCCGATCCGGTGAAGAAGCCTATCCAGCCGATGCTCGCGCTCTTCGGTTCGACCATCGGTGCGCCGGAGACCAAACCCAAAGAGGCATTCGCCTGGGAGAAAACGAAGGGAATCGAATGAGAGACAAATTGCCAAGAACACCACTTCACGCCTGAGGAACGCGCGGTATGCTCACGATCTCGAAACCGCTGTCAGCCAGCCAGGCGCAGACCTACCATGTGCGGGAGTTTGCCGCGCAGGAACAGAATTACTGGAGCCACGATCAGCAGGGTCACAGTGAGTGGCAGGGCAGACTCGCCGAGCAGTGGCGGTTGCACGGTGGCGTTAGTTCCGAACACTTTGCACGCCTGAGTGAAGGCCAACATCCGCACACCGAGGAGCAACTCGTGCGGCATCAAGTTGCGAGAACCTATGAAGGCAAATTTGGCAGAGAAGTGACCAGCGTCGAGCATCGCGCCGGGTGGGACGCCACCTTCTCTGCACCGAAGTCGGTATCGCTTACCGCGCTTGTGGGCGGCGATGATCGTGTGCGGGAAGCCCATCGGGAGAGTGTGCGCGCGGCCCTTCAGGAACTTGAGCGATACACGCAGGCGCGGATCGGCAATGTCCATGCCCCAGAGACGACGGGAAAATTCATCGCCGCCACCTTCGAGCACGACACCGCGCGGCCCGTCGATGGCTATGCTGCGCCCCAGCTTCATACTCATGCCGTGATCTTCAACATGACCGAGCGCGAGAACGGTCTCGCCAATGGAAAACAGATGCGAGCTTTGCAGCCGCACGAGATGTTCGTGTCACAGCGCTTCATCACGGCAGTCTACCGATCAGAACTGGCTCTGCGTCTGGAAAAGCTAGGCTACGAACTGGAGCGCGGCAAGCATGGACAGCCGGAAGTAAAAGGCTACGCGAAGGAATATCTTGAGGCTTCCAGTCCGCGACGTGAACAGATCAGAGACCATCTCCGGGAACAAGGAATCGACGGAGCCGCGGCGGCGCAGATCGCAGCCCACCATACGCGCGACCGCAAGGAACTATTGTCGCCCGAAGAAGTCTTACAGCGGCACCGCGAGTTGGCCGCACAGTACGGGCATCAGGCGGACCGCGTCGTCGCACGGGCGCGCCAACATAGGCAATACCAGGTACCGGAGCCAGAGATTCATGCGAAGCAGGCCGTGACATGGGCGCGCGATCATGTCTTCGAGAGATCGGCTGTGCAGGACCACCGTGCGATCCTCGAAACAGCGCTGGTACGCGGCATGGGGGAAACCACCTATGCCCAGGTGCAGCAGGAGTTCGAGCGCCGGATCGAGGCCGGGGAGTTCCGCGAAGTCTCGCAGGTTCGTGCTGGCCGACGGTACACGACCGCTGCGATGGTACGCATGGAGCGTGAGGTCGTTGGCCGGATGCAAGAAGGCAATCGGCGCGAATATAGCGATCCCATGCTGGTCTCACCGCAAGTGCGCATTGCCACGGAAGACCGCCACCCCGAGTTGAATGCGTCGCAGCGCCAAGCAGTGGACGAAATCTTTCTTTCGCGGGAGAAGGTCATCGGTTTAGATGGCATAGCAGGCGCGGGCAAGACAACCACTCTGTCCGTTATCCGCGAAGGCGTGGAGGCGGAGGGCTACAGGGTGGGAGGTTTCGCGCCAACCTCCCGCGCAGCGCAGAAGCTCGGGGAAGCGGGCATGGAGACATCCACACTACAGAAGCATCTGGTGCGCGGAGAGCAGCCGGATATCGGGGAGAAACGGCTCTATGTGCTCGACGAATCCTCGCTAGCATCGACCAGGCAGGTGCATGAGTTTCTGGACCGGCTCCATGCGAATGACCGTGTGTTGCTCGTCGGCGACCGGCGGCAACATGAGGCGATTGAGGCCGGACGGCCGTTCGCGCAGCTCCAGGACGCCGGTATGAAAACGGTGAAGCTCGAAGAGATCGTGCGCCAGAAAGATCCCGAACTGAAAAGAGTGGTAGAACAGCTTGCGCGGGGCAACCTACTGGAGGCCATTCAAAATCTTGACCGGCAGGGCCGAGTGCATGAGATTCGCGAGAATGACGAGCGTATCACGGCGATTGCGAAAGAATATGCAAAGGAGCCTACAAACACGCTAGTGGTGTCCCCGGACAATCGCTCTCGTATCGAGATCAATGAACGTATTCATGCCGAGTTACAAGGACGAGGCATCGTCAGCAATAAAGAGCACGAAATCCGAGCACTCGTGCCGCGTCAGGATCTCACCGGAGCCGACCGCACATGGGCGGCGCGCTATGACATTGGAGATGTGTTGCGTTACTCGCGCGCATCGAAAGAGACCGGCATCCGCAAAGGCACGTACGCACAGGTCAAGAGCATCGACGCTCCGCGAAACCGGCTGACAGTCGAGCTCCAGGATGGCACACAGCGCACTTACGATCCGCGCAGGCAGAAGGGAGTCTCAGTCTTTCGAGAGGAGATGCGGAGTTTTTCAGTGGGCGACCGCATCCAGTTCACCGCGCCGGCCAACGATCTCAAAATTGCAAACCGCGAATTAGGAATGATCGAGGGCATTGACGGAACTGGGCGACTGAATCTGAAGATGGATTCCGGCCGCTCACTCCAAATCGATCCCAATAGGCAACCGCACCTCGACTACGGCTATGCCATGACCAGCCATTCCAGCCAGGGACAAACTGCGAATCGGGTGCTGATTCATGTAGACACGGAGTTGGCCGCCAAGGGCCTGCTCAATAACCGTATGGCATACGTGTCCGTTTCGCGTGGAGAGTTCGATGCGCAACTCTTTACTAATGATCGCGAGAAGCTGCCCACCGTTCTCGGACACGATCTTTCAAAAAACACAGCGCATGTGCATGAGATCAGCCCTGGACAGACGATTGCACCGCAACGGGAAATCGTCAAGGAAACACATCTGGAGCATGGCATTGGTCTTGGAATTAGTCTTTAGAACCTGCCTACCCCGGATAATGGCAGCGTAGCGCGGGCGCAAACTCTGTCAAGGCCCGACCGGAGGTCGCCGCTATCGCGGGCAGGCGCCTTGACAGAGTTTACTCGACCCGCGCCAAAATCTCTCCGCCATTCCGGGACAGGCAATCAATCCAAAAGAAGTTTCCAAAGTCAATCGCGCGACTTCAGGCATTCCGTCTCGTCTCGGAAGGAATATTCGTGGCCGTGCTGCCGGAACCGGCGGCACTGAGTTAGTGTGCTGATGGGATTGTGATTCGGCCCATTGTCGATGGAATCCCATTGATTCGAAACATGCACGGTTAAGCGCAAGGACGAGGATCAAAGGTTACGAATGAATTTGTGCGAGCCTTTGTTGGAAGGCAACACTGTCACAAACGAAATACACGACGTTGCCGATTTTATCTCGAACTTTGTGCCGCAAAATAGAGAGGACAGAATGCCAGAGAGTTATACAATCGAGGTCGCATAGTGGCAGCTAAGTCCAGCTTCTGGGTAAATAGGAAGCTGGAAGTGAGGCCGGGAAGAAACGAAGACATCAAGATACTGCCGTTTGTTGATCTCCCCTCTGCTCTGGCTTGGGCTCACGGCGGGCGCCTCTGGCCAGTCTAATTCGATCGACATAAAGTCTCCGGTTTGCAAGACCATAAGCCTGCCTTATCTGATTGGAGAGGTGGCGCTGAGCCTGGGCAACCAGCAGGTCATCGAAAAAATGATGCCCTGCTTCCTGAGACTCTGGGAAGAGCAAATCCCCAGCGTTGGTAGTACCAATATCGAACTGTCCAATACCTTTGTCTCTGTTATGGAAGAGAATCCCCAGGCGTTTTTCTCAGCCGTGGCGGCCGAGCCAAAGGTGTTTTCTCAGTGGTTGCATTACTTGCCCAAGGTTTCGTTCACTTCGGCCCAGTCGCCGGCATGTGCTTTAGAAGCTAAGCGAAAGCAACTGATCTATCTGCTTCAAAATGCGAACGTGGTAGGGAAAACGGAGCAGGAGCTTAGAAAATCGGTGGTCGCACGACTGTCCACGATGCCAAGCAACAAAAATTGCCCATAGGTCTGCGGCACCCGTTGTTCGCGCGAAGGCGCTACTTCGTAGGTACGAGGGCCGGGCCAGTGCGAGTGGATGAACCTCGATTTCGCTTCGGGATCGTGCAGCGCGATCGACGCAGTTGCCCAAGCATTTCCGACTTCCGCTCCTTCGACAATTCCACAGCGAAGGTTTTTGCCTAGCCGCTTCGTTTCAACAGGCTCGGCACGTCAACCGAAAGTTGTTGTGCAGCTCCCATTCGGGGTGACGTGTCACCCCTCCACCCGACGCCGCAGGCGGCGCGCCTTTCTCTTTCCCCCAGTGCGGCACCTCGGGCGGCAAGACACCGGGAACCCCAACTCCGGGAGCACCAGAAGATCACCCGGACTGTGTCAGGTTCGCCACACTGTTGGATCAGGATAGGCCGAGATTTCACCCTCGAATCAGGGCCGCATCCGGCAGCTAATCGGGCAGGGATCAGGGCGCGGATCGGACAACGACCCCAGGGCAGGAATCTTAGGGGGATTTGGGATTGAACCAACGTAACCTTTGGGGGCCCCAGCCTGGGAAGTAGGCTTTAGAAGTAAAGAACGGCTGGAGGGGCATCGTGCGCTACAGAACCGCTGCTATTTTAGCTGCCGTATTAATTGGAGGGATGTTTTGCTTCCCCGCCGCAGTATTTGCTGTTTTTCCGGCCATGAAACAGGGGCTCCCAATACCTGTTCTTCTCGGCCTCGTCGAATTTTGCGGTCGCTTTCGATGGTTCCTGGCGCTTCCGATCATAACGGTACTCTTTACCCTTGCGGCATTCACGAGCGATTCGCGGCGGGAAGTTAGACGGTAGGAGTCGGCGCTGTTTCCGGGCTCAAGGTGGGCATTAACCTAGTCAGCTCTTCTATTTCGGCTGGCCGGGCCATCGGCCCTCCAGCCCAATAAACATGCTCCCGGAGAGTCCCCATGACACCGCAAAAAAGAACTGTACAGCCTGCCGCCACTTTGCCCTACCCAAGCAAGCCGCAAGAACCGCGCAAAACGTTACAGTCAGAACCATTCCACGAAGCACGGGACCAGACCAATGCGAGTATGTTCCAGAGAACCACTTAAACGCACAATACCAGTCACAGGCAACCCCGGCAACGACAAGAAACAAGTAAACCCACCAAGGTGCCGCCCTAACCGCTGCTTGCGTGTCTTCGCTTGATGCCCTTTCTGCTCCGATGTGTTTGCTTTGCATTTATTGTTCACAGTGCGCGTACTTGGCAGATACCTCTTCCTGGATTTCCCATAAGTCGTACATCAATTCGCTGTAGTGATACAACTCAACAGGCGGTAGGGCTCTTTCGAGCTGCGTCAGGCCATAGTACTCAGCCGCCGCTTCCGCCGCTTGCCCTTCCCCAAACTGAATGCCAAAGCCCGTCACCCTCTCCCACGATCTTCTGTATGTTCGCTTCCACTACGCCACTGTACATACGCTCCGCGTGGGAAGGTACCACGCGCGACAAGGATGCCGAGGTCGATTGTAGTTGACAACACGTGCCTCCCCTATAAGACTAGCGTCGGCAAAGCCTTTTGAAAACGTCGGAGCACCTATGCAGAAATTCGCAACGATAATCTTGTTGGTACTGTGTTCGGTCCTAGTCCCTGCACAACAAAGTCACACATACATCTACATGTACGATGGTGACCTTATTCCAGGCGTCGCATATAACGCGAACATCGATGGCGTCACGATTCCGATATTGCAGGTCAATGCGGACAACTGTTCGATTATGGGCACGTCGACGAGCTGCGCCGTTCCGAACACTCCTCCCAATACCTACGCTTGGCCTGATACCGGCACTCCCTCCTTCGGTACGTGGACAGGTACCTCGTGCGGCGGCACCCTCCGGGGAAGTTCTACTGCCTGTACCGTAAATCTGAACTTCAAGAGCGTTACAAATGGGGGACCCAATAGTTGGGCGCCGCAATACATTTTCACGCAAGCCTGGGCCAACTATGCCGCCCAGCAAGTCCCGAACCGATGGCAGCCGAGTCACACCTACCCGATAGGCTTCACGATTACATGCACGGGCGCCACCGGGTGTCCCGGCACGATCTACTATTATCAGATGACCTCGTCACCCGCAAATGGCCTGTGCCAAAGTAACTCTGCAGCACCTACCTGGCCCGCGCCCGGTCTTTCAGCCAGCGATGGTTCATGCACTTGGCACAACCAAGGCACGAACGCGCCACTCCAGAACGTGGCAGTAAGCGGCGACTACACCGGAACGATCCCAAATTGGGTGCAAAGCACCGGCTACAGCCAAGGAGCGGTGGTAATCCCAAACACGATGACGTGGAACGGGGAGTTTTACCAAGAAGCAACCACGGGTTCTTGCACGTCCGGCATCCCTACCCCCAACTGGTCGGGTGCGTCACCAATTTCAGACGGTAGCTGTTCCTGGAATAAGGCTCAGACTGCAGTCTTGAACTCCGGCGCGAACACCCTGAGCACGGTCGCAAGCGCCATGCCGTTGGTTTGGGAAACGCCGTTCGCGTATTCCCAGAATCTCTTCTATCAGAGCGCACTTCAGCATTACATCAATGGGGGCTCGGGAACGGTCGGGGCCGGCGCCAACCAAATTCGATACATTCGCACCGGCATCGGAGTGGGCGAGGAAGCCTCTATCGCGGCGGCGCAAGCCTTTGAGAGCGCGTATCCCTCGGTCGGAACCTTGACCGACACGCAGCTGAAAGGCATCTGGATCAACCGTGCGATAGACGTCTACAGCAACAATGCCACAACCATGTCGGGTATTAGTCCGCTGCCAAACTGGACCATGATGGCGCTCGTTAACTGTGGGACCGGCTTGAGCACAGGCTTCGGAGTGGATTGCACGTGGGCAGATGCTGAGGCCCAGGCCGTGCTCGGTTACGAGCCCTACTACGCAGGATATGGTACGCAGGGATTGCAAACGAGCGATCTCGCCCAGCAGCAAAATATCGCCCAATGTCGGACCCCCTTCGCCGGAAAGAGCTGTTGCTCGGACAACTGGTGTGAAACCCGGTACTATATGGCGGGCAATGTATCCTACGTTGAATTGCAGGAGTTGTGCGTATCGTATCCGGCAAGCTCGTCGACGCCACCAGCCACCTGCATTTATGACTCAAATAATCCGAATGCCAGTCTTTCAGAGGTGTTAACACTTGCGACGCAGCATGGCACTAACGTGATCGAGTTAGGCGTCCCGGAATTTGCGTGCGCCGCAGGCGCCACATGTACAACCGGTCCGGGCAGCCCAGCTAGCGCAACCGCGATGGCGATTGAAACCGCCGCAACCGGTGTGCCCTCAAGCACCACCGCGATCTCGGGAATTGCGCAACTTCTGGGAGTAGCATCAGTCTTCTGAGAACTCCGGCTCGTTGCTCTGAGAATTACGTTTAGTCCTGTTGGGCTGTTCCCAAAAGTCCGGCGGAAAATTTATCGCAGCCACCCCCACCACCAGGCTGTGAGCAGAATCCATTGGGGCCACCGGTCTCGGAGAAAACAATTCCGAAGGACGGAGCGTCCCAGTACGACTCATCTGTCGACTCAAAGCCTTTCGCGTGGGGCGCCGGTACATCCTCAACGTCGGACATGTAGAACTGCGCGCCTGCGCACGTGAACTTCGGCGGATCGTCGAAGGTACAGACGGGCACCGCTGTCATCCAGTAGTGTCCGGGCGTCAGAGTTACGAGTTGATTAGCATTTAGTCGTCCAAGGGCGGTGTACTCATTCATTCCGTTCCAACTTCTCCCGGTAGAGGTGAGGGTGGCCTTTGTCGTGCCGGAGGCGATCACCGTTCCAGCATTGCCTTGGCTGATCCCTTGCGAGATCGACCATTCGATCTGCGGGGGAGCCAGGGCAACCACCGTCAACATGTTGTTAGAGAAAAGGCCTGTTACGGTCCACGTTTGATTTGGCGGAACGGCAAACGGGATGTACATGGTTCCGCTGTTTTCAAGTGTCGCCTCGTTCGTAATCGCATTTGGAGATGGCCCATTAGCGTCAAAGTCGCCACCATAAAAGAGGCAGGGCTTGCAGTAAGGCGGCGGAGTTCCCGCCCCGGCGTCGTCTTGTGAGAAAGCTGGAACTGGGAGCGACGCGAAATACAATACCGTCAGAATCCCAGCCGAAACCAGAAGATTTTTCATGGTATTTCTCCTGAGAAATTTAGATCCAAGTGGAGGGGAGGAAGCAGGCCAACAACCACGCCAGCATACACGCCTCGGGGTCCGTACGCAAGCAAATACACGGGAATTCGGCGAGAGGCCTGCTGCGCACTCGTCAATTAACCCGAAATCCGAACCAATCTAACCAATTGTGGGAAGGCAATCTACCTAGTTAAGTTAGTGGTGTAGCACGAGCTTTAAGATCCTTCCAACTCAAACCCATTGGCAGGCTCAAAATGAGGAAGATTGTCGTATCAATCCTTCTATTGATCCCGACGTATGCAGTTGCCCAAACGACAGTGTCGATTAGCGCAACCTGTTCGCCATCCGCGTGCGGGCCACTTACGGTCCAAGCCAACGGCTTTGCTGCAACCGGAACGGCTGCTGGCGGAGTCAGCTTGAGCCAAGGGTCGGCGCCATCGACTCCCGCCGTCGGTCTGACTGCTAATTCAGTGAATTTTTTTGCTCCGTCGTCCGTAACGACGGCATATGGGATCGCGCCGTCGGGCGCAACTCCCACCTCTGGCTTTTGGTATGGAACGCTTGGAACCGGCGCCACATTTGGCAGCCCCACAATCACCGGGGGAGGAGCAATCTCGCAGGTCACTCAACCAACAGTGTCGGGTACCATGACCGGTTATCTTACACCTCCCCCGTGTTATATTACGGTACCGTCGGGATCACCATCACCTCCCGCGACGTGCTATTTTAACGTAAGCGGCGGAGCAATTACGACCCCGGCCAGATAAGCTCCGGGGGCGGTGGCTACACCGGTCTAAGCCCTGTCGTTCAAGCTGCACCTACTCTATCTCTGAGTTATATTGCCGCAGAAGGAACCGCAACCAAAGTTCAGCTTACCGGCACAACCTCAAACACCAGCAACGATGTAGTGACGTATGATGGCAGTGGCAACGTTCAGGACTCCGGCACAAGTTTGGCGAGCTTGGCCCCAATCGCTTCGCCCGGGCTGACCGGGACGCCCACCGCCCCAACCCCGGCCAGTACCGATAGTTCCACGAAAATTGCTACAACCGCCTTTGTCACATCGGCGGTGTATGGAGTCTGGGGCGCTTACTCGCCTGCGAGTGTGGCCTCGGTGAACAGCTTCGGGCAATGGACTACACCGGCCGCGATTACCGTTACTAGTGTGGATCTTTACACCGGCAACCAATCTGCCGGATGCAGCACGGCCGGAACGTATACCGTTTACGATCAGACAGCATCGGCAAATGTGATGCAAGTACCCATTAGCAATGGTCAAAACACTTTCACCGTCACGGGATCCGTCAACGTCGCCGCCGGGCACATCCTGCGCATGAGGGTTACAACAGCGTCCAGCGGTTGCTCAACTAGCGCTGGACAATTGGTTTCATCGGTCACATACCAGATGCAGTGATTCATGGCTCGCTGAATAAAAATATCGCACGCCCTTTCTTCCTCTCGATGGAGTTTGGGGAGGGAGTCTGTACCAGCGCCTTCGAAGATCGACACGGTTGAGTCTTCTAATCTTGCCTTGAATCAACTCGTGGATTCTTTTTGGAAACGCATCGAGGAACGGCTTCATCAGTTTGATCGTGCGAGTTTGATCATTGCTTGCATCACGAACCATGAACGCATGCTTTTCGACCTGGATAGGTGGCAACTGACAAGTAGGGCTGTATTCTCTCTGCACAGTGATCGAAGTGATGTGCTAAAGGCAACGCAGGCTCTTAAAGCAAAGCGAGATCGTACACAAATTACCCACCGAGTCTTGATAGAGATGGCCGTTTGTACATGTCCCGTGAGGATCGATTACTTTTTTTATGTGCGAGGTTTTCTAAAACGCCGCTGGACTGGACCGCCGCCTACTGGGGACAATTCAAGGATGCTCAAGTCCTGCGAAATGGTTTAACGCATCCGAAAGCACCGGCAAAACTCACCGAGAGCTCGGTGGAGCGGGCACTTTCTTCCATTCTCGAAGTTCTGGACGTAACTTACCGCAATATCTATCGCAAGAAATATCCGGGCGCCAAGCGGGGCATCCAGTCGACAATTGATTTATAGCGCCGAATGGGATCACATCTGGAATAGTTAACCATCACGCGCTAAGTCGCACTTGAACTGGACGTGCCGGGGATAAGACTTGCAGATATATTTCCGGATCTTGAGAATCTGGCGAAAGAACTAACTAACATGCACCGTGCATCCTAGCTTGGGAGACGATCCGGCTTATGGGGTTTCAGGCGAAGGGAAAGAAGTGATGGGACGCGGCATTGCACAACCACAAAACGTCATATTCTGGGGTGCGGGTGCCACGAAGACGCTTGGAATACGCACGACTGCGGAGCAAGAGCAATTCATCTGTTGCATCGCCGGAGGTGAAGATCCGCTCAGACCGCTTAAGGAACGCGTTGCCAAGGCGCTCGGTTCAAAGATAGCCAAACCTTGGCATGATGCACTCATCGATCTGATCACCATTCTCGGTGACAGCGACGCCTCCTATGACAGCATCACCGATGTCAATGACGAACAACTCAAAGCCATGCGCCGCAATTGGAAGCGGGGAGCAAGCCCCGGAAAACTCCGCGGACGCATCGTCCATCTCCGTCTGACTTACGATTGGCCGGCGTTGAAATCGGTGGTCAGCATCTGTCTGGGGACCGCCACGGGCAAATTCAGACTCAATGACTTGTTCAACTTGCTGGACATGCATATTCCGACTGGCTTCGGATTTCGCGCACCTGTACGCCAGGGGATTTCGGCCTCGAAACGGTCGCCCGATGAGCAGTTCTTTGATGCTCGGAGGCTTATTGGTGCGAAGAACGCCCTCCTTATGATCCTGATTGCGTCATTCTATATTGACTATCAGGCGTGCATTACTTCTAACCAAAAAGTTCTCACACACTATTACGAATTCGCGAAAGCGTTGGGGCGCCGTATGCAACTCCAGGGCAAAACACTTTCCAAAGGGAAACTCGACAAGCCAGCGTTTTACCAAGGCGATGTCGGAGCGTTTCAAGCCCAAGGTGCCGGCGCAGGCGGCTTTATATTCTAACCTTCACGCCTTACGGCATTCTTCTTCCCGCTGGGGGAAGTAGTGGTATCCCTCACTGGTCGTACTCGAGTCAGGTCGCTACGGAAAGCATCTCGTCCATCACTGTTCGGAGCGGTCAAGACTTTAGAAGGCCGCCCCGGAAGATCAGGATCACGAGTTCCTAACACATCCATGATCGACCATGTATCGGTCGCAGCAGCGCTGCCAGTCCAATAGCTACCGCTGATGTTCAGGGTCGGCGAGGTTACGTTTCCCGATGAGGAGCTCGCGTTTTGTGTCGGTGCGAGCGTGTAGGTCGCCGGGCTCGCTACCTGTCCTACTGTAGGTACTCTTGAAACAAACGCCAACGCCAGAACCCAAAGAAATGACTTTTTCATCAAAGCCTCCGACGCGACAGGCTTGTCGCTTGGGTGAATTCTAAAGCGCCCAAATCTGCGCTGGCTTGCTGGGGTCGGCCCGTAAAGTAGAACTGCGCACAGTGTTGGTCACTCCCTTTAGAAATGTCAACATCAATTTTGCAAATCGTATTATCACTAAATCGAGATAACCGCGCGGCATTTGTTCGGAATGCTAGTTTTCTGGGCACCCTGCGGGCACCCAGACCGATGTCTTGTTTGCATCTCATTGATTTTTTTGTGTCATGCGTGGAGTAAGCTGGACGTGCAAGTTGTTGTTTGTAATTGAGTTGGCGACCCTTTTAAGGCATGGGTCGCAGGTTCGAGTCCTGCCGCGCTCACCAAAGTTCCAGCCAACCTCCCGCCGCCTCCGGGTTCCCCAAACGCCCCGTCCAGTAAAGCTTTCACGCCGACCTGATTGTCAGAACCAGTGGAGTTCCCTCAACCTTTCGGGGTATACTTCCAGCCGCGCGGGTACCTCCGACCCGCTATTTTCTATTTCCCCTGGGAGTAACCCATGAGACGCCTTCCTTTATTCCTGGCTTTAATCCTGCTGCTGGCAGCTTTGAGCGCAAATCTTGCCGCTTCCACCGAGACAATCCTGCACTCTTTCACGCCGGATGGGCACGGCCTTGAACCCTGCTGTGTCATCTCCGATGGCGCCGGCAATCTCTACGCCGCCGCGAGGGGTGGCACGCATGGTGAAGGCGTAATTCTCAAGTTCACTCCCAACTCCCAGGGTTTGCTCAACGAAACCTTGCTCTACAACTTCACCGGCGGCGCCGATGGCGGTGGCCCGATCGCCATTCTTCTCGATGGAAGCGGCAACCTCTTCGGCCTCACGATAGGAGGTGGCGCCTTCAGCTCCGGCGCCCTGTTCGAACTCACGCCCGCGGCTCATGGCGCCTGGCAGGAAAGCGTGCTTTTCAGCTTTCCCAACACGAAGAATGGAAATTTAAGCGGTGGCCTCGCAGAGGACTCAGCGGGAAATTTCTACGGCACCACTGACGCCGACGATTGCTGCGGTTCCACAAACTTCGGCTCGGTATTTCAACTCGCTAACACCGGCGGCGTCTGGACCGAGAACGTCATCCACGTTTTCACCAATGGCGCAGATGGCGGCAGGCCGCGGGCACGCCTTAATCTCGACCAATCCGGAAACGTTTACGGCGCGGCCCTGCAGGGTGGCGTGAACAACTTCGGCTTAGTCTTTGAATTTGTTCCGGCCGCCGGCGGATCGTGGACCGAAAACGTGCTCTACGATTTCACTAACGGTAGCGATGGCCGCGATCCTCAGTCGCAGGTTATCTTCGATGCCGCCGGGAATCTCTACGGCACCACTCTCGATGGCAGCAGTGGCGGCGCTGGCGCGGTCTACGAACTGAAGAAGGGAAGCGGCGGCAGCTGGACCGAGAAAACCCTTTATGGCTTCAAGAATGTCGGCTTCGGCGCTCAAGACCTGGTCTTCGATGCTCAGGGAAACCTCTATGGCAGTTTGAACGGGGGCGGTCCCTGCTGCGGTGCCGTCTTTGAGCTAAGCCCCAACTCGAACGGCTCCTGGACCGAAACCACTTTGTGGACCTTCAAAGACCGCGGAGACGGCGGCGATCCCACCGATGTGCTCCTCGGCCCTCAGGGCCAGCTTTACGGCGGCACTTTTCTCGGCGGCGGCTCCGGAATTGCCGGCTCGATTTTTGAACTTCAGTCGAATGCCGGCAACTGGCAGTTGACCACGCTCTACGATTTTCCTCCCAGTGATGGCAGTGGTCCCTATGCGGGCTTGATCTTCGACGCGGCCGGCAACCTCTACGGCGCCACCAACTCCGGAGGACTTCAGAACCTCGGCTCCGTATTCAAACTGTCCCCCGCCGGCCAAGGCTGGCAGGAGAGCCTGCTCTACAGCTTCACCTCTGACGCCGATACTCCGAGCGAAGCTTTTCCCTCGAGCCTGGTAATCGACAAAGCGGGCAATCTTTACGGCGCGGCCGGCTACACCGGAGAGATTAACCGCGCGCGTGGCTCCATCTTCGAACTGTCTCCGAGCGCCACGCTCCCCTGGCACGAGGCTAATCTCGCCGATTTTCACGGCGCGCTGGCAAATCCCATTGGCAGCCTGATTTTCGATAAGTCCGGAAATCTTTTCGGCACGGTGTTAAATGGCGGCGCGAACGGGCACGGTGCCGTCATCGAGTTCACGCCCCAGGGCAACGGCCAATGGAAGCTCATCACCATTTACAGCTTCGCCGGCTATCCCAATGACGGCTCCCACCCCGGCGCGGCTCTGGTCATGGACTCAGCCGGAAACTTTTACGGCACAACCGAAGCCGGCGGCAGCAGCAGCGCCAACTGTTTCACCGAGAACGATCAGCCCAGCGGCTGCGGCACGGTTTTTGAACTCTCGCCGTCTTCCGGTGGAAGCTGGAAAGAATCCGTGCTCTATTCCTTCGCCGGCGGCACCGCCGATGGCGCCAGCCCCACCGCGCCTCTCATCTTCGACTCCGCCGGCAATCTCTACAGCACCACCTTGGGCGGAGGCATCAAGGGCTGCAGGTCGCATCGCCAGATTTTTGGCTGTGGCACGGTTTTCGAGCTTTCCCCATCTTCCGGCGGAAGCTGGAGCGAAACCATCCTTTACCAGTTCACCGACAAAACTGGCGACGGCGGCCTGCCCCAGGCCGGAGTCATCTTCGATTCGTTCGGCAACCTCTACGGCACCACGACCATCGGCGGCGCCACTTTGTACGGCACGGTTTTCGAGCTTTCTCCGAATTCCGCCGGCGGCTGGACCGAAACCATCGTTCACAGCTTCGGCAGCGCCGGAGATGGATTGACACCCTACGCCGGACTGATTCGCGATGCCGCCGGCAATCTCTACGGCACCACCGTAGGCGGCGGAGCTACAAACAGCGGCACAGTTTTCGAAATTACCCCGTAGGCAGATTTCTTGGCGATGACTGCGAAATCGGACCAGGGGTCATCCTGAGCGTAGCCGTTTTTCAGGCGTAGCGAAGGATCTCCCATGTAACCGGCTTCTCGCGTAAGCCCAACTGCACAACCACCCTCGCTCACTCGGCGCCACCAGCCGCGCTCGACGCCGCAGCCATCTCCACCCGATTCCGCCCTCCATGCTTGGCCGCGTAAAGCGCTTCGTCGGCCCGGCGCAGCAGCGTTTCGCAATCCGGGGTTTCCTTCACGCCTTGTTCCAGGCACGCCAGCCCAAGGCTGATCGTGACTCGAATTTGCCCCGCCGTGGTTTCAACTGGCTCGTCCGCAATGCAGTGGCGTAAGCGTTCCGCGCTGATCAGCAGGTTGGGCGGGTTGCAGGCTGGAAGGATGATCAGAAATTCCTCTCCACCGTAGCGCCCGACTGAATCGTACTGTCGAAGACTCGCAGCCAGTCGCCGCGTCACCTCCCGCAGGACCGCATCGCCTACAAGGTGGCCGTAAGTGTCATTAATTTTCTTGAAGTGATCGATGTCGGTCATGATCACTCCCAACGCGTCCCCGGTCCTCTTCCGGCGAGCCATTTCGCCGAGCAGCAAATCGAGGATGGCGCCGCGGTTCCACAGTCCAGTGAGCGAATCGTGCGCCGCAACCGATTGCAGTTCATCCCGGGCATGAAGCAGGGCCGCCTGCAGATCGAGAATCCGCCTGCCCGTGCGAACCCGTGCCCGAAGTTCGTCCACTTCGAACGGCTTCGTCAGGTAATCGTCGGCGCCGGCTTCCAGGCCCGCGACCACATCGTGCTTATCGTCCCGCGCGGTCAGCAGCAAAACATAGCGATAGGGCCCGTGGTCACGGCTGCGAATCTTGCGGCATACTTCGAGGCCGTCCATTCCCGGCATCATCCAATCGAGGATCGCCAACTGCGGAGCGTCTTCCTTTTCCAGCGCTTCCCAGGCATCCAACCCGTTTTCAACGACAATGACACGGTAGTTCCAGCGCTCAAACCAGCGTTCGATCATGCGGCGAAAGAGCGGATCGTCTTCCGCGATCAGCACAGAGTTGCCGGCTGATGGTTTTTCTTTTTCATCGAGCGCCGTCTTCTGCTCTCCAACCCCAGAGGCGGCCTCCGTCGCAAATTTATCCATGGTGCACCTCGCACAACGCTTTCATGTCGAGTTGCAGGCCCGCTACTTGCCGCTCCAGTACGGCAAGCGTATCGCCGGCGCCGGCAAGGTCCTTATTACGTCCCATTTCTTCCAGCTTGCGCGCAGCATTCGAGGTCCCACTTGCCTGCAGGTAGCTGGCCTCGCCCTTCAGGCTGTGAGCCGCGCGCATGACTGCGTCCGCGTCCCCGGCCGCTACCGCCTGCTGCAACATCCGCAGCAATTTCGGAGAACTTTCGAGAAAAATCTGGCACATTTCCTGCAGCAACTCCTCATCGCCTTCAACCCGCTCGAGAGCCTCGGCCCTGTTCCAGAACACGGGCTCCACGTGTGGCGCGGGCGCACTCGCCAGGCCTGAGAGCGCCTGTTCAATGTCGCCGAAGCGTACCGGTTTGGTGATATAGCCATCCATTCCCGCCTGCAGGCAGCGCTCGCGATCGCCGGTCATGGCGTGAGCCGTCATGGCGAATATCGGCAGATGTGTTCCACTGGCGCTCTCGCTTCTCCGTATCGCCGCGGTTGCAGCCAGTCCATCCATCTCAGGCATTTGCACGTCCATAAAGGCGACATCGAATTTTTCTTTGGTGGCTAGCGTCAACGCTTCTTTGCCGGTTTGCGCCAGCACCGGCTCGTGCCCCATCTTCCGCAACACGCGCAGGATGACTGCCTGGTTCACCGCGTTGTCTTCCGCCACCAGAATGCGCAGCTTGGTAGCCGACTCGCGGAGAGTGTGGCGCGTGACCAGCTTGGGTGCCGCTGCTTTTTCTCCGCGCCGCTGGCTCAAGGCGCTGAGAATGGCGGCCATTAAGTCGGCTTTCAGGACGGGCTTCAGCAAATAGGCTGAGATCCCTAATCGCAGGCAGCGCTTCGCATCTCCGGTTTGTCCGCCGGAAGTCAGCATCAGAACCGTCCCTTCGCCTCCAGGGCTCGCTTCCATGCTCTTCTGAATCCTTTCCGCCAACTCGAATCCGTCCATGACGGGCATGTTGCCGTCGATCAGAATCACCTGATACGGATTGCTCTCCCGTTTCGCACTCTCGATCATGGCCAGTCCGGTTTCGCCGTTGTCCGCCGCGTAAGGCTTCATTCCCCAGCCGCGCGTCATGGCGCAGAGAATCCGCCGGTTGGTTTCGTTGTCGTCGACCACCAGCACCGAAAGGCCTTGCAACGCGCTGGCGGTTGTCGGCGAAGCTGGTTGAGCCTTTACCTCGGCCAGCCCAAAGCGTGCGGTGAACTGGAAGGTGCATCCCTGGCCTTCGCTGCTCTCCAGCCACAGCTTTCCCTTCATCAATTCCGTCAGGCGCGCCGAAATTGCCAATCCCAAACCGGTCCCGCCATATTTGCGCGTCGTGCTGCTGTCGGCCTGCGAGAAAGCCTTGAACAGCAGCCCGTGTTTCTCGGGAGGAATTCCAATGCCGGTGTCTTTCACTTTGAAATGAAGCTCCACATCGTTCGTATCCTGTGACTGGATTCCAATCGTGACCAGCACTTCGCCCTGGTGTGTGAACTTAATCGCGTTGCCGATCAGGTTTACCAGAATCTGCCGCAGCCGCCCGGGATCGCCGATCAGCTGCAGCGGCACCTGCGGATCGACATCGTAGGCCAGTTCCAGTCCCTTCTGATGGGCTCGCAGCGCTAAAACCTTGATCGTTTCTCCGACGCAGTTGTAAAGGTTGAATTCGATCGTCTCCAGATCGAGCTTGCCCGATTCCACCTTGGAGAAATCCAGAATGTCATTGATCACTGACAACAGCGACTCGCTGGAAGACTTCACCATGCCGAGGTATTCCCGCTGTTCGCTGTTGAGTTCCGTGTCCAGGGTTAATTCGGTCATGCCCATGATTCCGTTGATGGGTGTGCGGATTTCGTGGCTCATGTTGGCGAGAAATTCGCTCTTCGCGCGGCTGGCCGCTTCCGCCGCCTCCATGGCGGCCTTCAGTTCCGTATTCATGGCCACCAGTTCATTGGTGCGAAGGGCAATGTCCTGTTCTAGGTTCTGCCGGTGTTGCTTCAGTTCCAGGTCGCGTAATTCGATTTGCTGCAGCATGCCGTTGAACTCGGTTGCCAGCATGCCGAACTCATCGTGATTGAGAACCTCGGCCCGGATCGAATAATCGCCTCCGCCCGAGACCGCTTTTGTAGTCTCGACCAGGTGAAGCACGGGCTCAGAAATGGGCCTTTGGAAGCGCGAGGCGAGCATCAGGGCCAGGAACATTGTGAACAACAGAGTCAATACGAAGCTGGTGACATACGCCCGCACCCGTGCTTGTAGTCTTTCCAGATCGGATTCGACGTAGAGTGTGCCGACTCTTTCACCGCTAAGTTCGATTTTGCGAAACAGAATCAGCCGTCCGTTCTTAAACTCGGCGCTCTCCGCTTGCAGTGCTGGCGGAGTGAAGCCCGCATCTTTCGCATCCCGCGCATATTTCGCGAAAGCCTTGCCATCCGGGGTATAGATACAGGCCGCCGTCACATTGGGCTCGGCCCGCAACGCCCGCAGGACTTCACGCGCCGCTTCGGCGTCGCCGAACGTCAGGGCCGCCGTGCTGTTTCCGGCCAGCACTGCACTTACGACCGCGAGGTTCTGGGCAACCGTCTGCTTGAATTTCGCGACCTCGTAAATGGCCATCGGGCAGGAAACTGCCAACGCACTGAATCCGCTGATCGCCATGAACAACACCGTCAGCTTGCGGCGAATCGATAGACTCCCGAACCAACTCATCGCAGTCACTCCCAACACCCCGCTACTCCGTCACCGATTTGGCTATAGTCAGAAGCTTGGAACTGATCTTCAAGCCGGCGCGTTCTGCCGCTTTGTGGTTCACTTCGAAGCGCACCCGGTCGTCCTCCAGCACAAAATTGATCATTCCACCCAGCTCAACAAAGCCTTTTGAGTCGCCCACAGTCAGGGCAGAGCTTCCCTCCAGCGTTTCAAGAACCTTTTTCAGTTGGGCCTTTTCCGAGGATGCAATGAACAAAATCTGGCAAGTTCTGGCCTGTTGCAGATCGGCTACCGGTACGATCTGCAGCCTGTGTCCATTGACGGTTTTTTCGCTGGTGATGTCGCGCAGTTCCTGGCCGAACGGATCTTGCCCCAGGACGCAAATGCGAAACGGCCGCGTAGCATCGGCGAGATCGCCTTGCGGCCACTCGACAAATTTCGCGAAGTTATACAGGAAGGCTGCCTTGATCTGATACTCCCCGGCACTTTGGGTTTGCGCTCGCGCGCTGACCATCAAAATCAGCGCCCCAACCATCCATAGCCGTCGCTTTGGACCCGGCACGCCTTCAATCTTCGCCGCAGTCACAGTCGCCATCTGCATGTCGCTCTCGAAGCACTGTTGCGCTCTTTCACCCTCTGAATCCTGAAACGAGTGCTGGCAACCCGCCAATGCCGCTGCGGCATGTGCCTTCAAAAACGGGCGGTGATTTTCACTCGAAAGCTTCTTCCATCCTGCTGGATGGCATCTTCCGGATCCTCGGGCCTGCCCGGATCGAAATACTTCTTGTCGAGAATGTTGTAGATGCTGGCGGCCACATCGACGTGTTTTCCAACCTTGCGTCCCAGCAAGGTGAGATTGAATACCTGATAACTGCCGAGTGAGTTCTGCAGCAGCGTCAGGCGCCTTCCCAAAAATTGCCCATCGATTCCGGCAAACAACGATTGGCCCGCCAGCGGAACATCCAGGTCCAGCTTCGCCATAGGCCCGGGAGAGTTATCCAGCGCCGGGTGTCCGGCCATGTCGTTGTAAGCGTTCACATAATCGAAGCTGGCCTTGCCCTGCAAGCCGCTGGCTGCGCGGCCGCTGAACTCGACATCCATTCCGGTAGCTTGCGCGCTTCCGAGATTTTGGTATTGGAAGTTTCCGTCGGCGCTGAGCTGGACGAGAGTAATCAGGTCATCGATCCGGTTGCGATATACGCCGCTCGAAAGCTGAAAGTGTTCTCCCACCCCTTGTTCCACTCTCGCCTCCATGGTCTGAATGCGCTCGGGCTTGAGTTCCAGATTTTCGTCGTAGAAAATTCCAAAGTCTGGAGTCGATTCATACACGTCGGGAGCGCTGAAGGCCCGGCCGTAAAGAAGCTTCAGGGCGGTCTTCCCGGCAGGGCGATAAATCAGCGCCGCCCGCGGGTTCGTGGTCTCGCCAAAAGTCGAATAGTGGTCGTAGCGAACCCCCGCGTTCAGCGCCAGTCGGCTGGTGATCCTCAGCTCGTCCTGAGCATAGAGGGCGGCGATCAACGAACTGTTCGGCTCCGCGGTAAACGTGTTCGGAGGATTCAGGAGATCGCCTTGATCTTGCCGCAGGTCGTCTCTGATCTCCGTCCCCAGGGTAATCTGGTTTCGTTCGAAAAGACTGCGGCTGACCTGGGCCTCTCCCGTCAGCCAGTTGCCGCGAAACGAGAACGTGTTCAACACGATCGGGTCGCCGGCTCCTGAAGGCGCCTCCGGAACCGGCCCCTGCAGCCGGGCCTGGTCATAACTGGTATGCGCATCCAGTTGCCACTTTCCTATCGCATGCTGATACCCCAGCTTGAAGTATTGATGGCTGTCAATGTTGAAATCTCGGGGATCGTTGAATACCGCTCCGAAATACGCCGTAGGAACTCCCTTGTCGCGCGTGCTGAATAATCCCTGCAGCGTGAATCCACGGAAAGTAATCGTGGCCAGAATGTGCTCATACGATTCGTAGTCCGTGTCGCTGGTAATGCCGTTGTTGTTGGCGGGAGTATCGAATTGCGGAAAAAATAAAGTCTGCCCCCGGCTGTTATAGAAGGTTCCGGAAAGAAGTACGCCCAGGCCATGTAGCTGATGCCCGTAGGTCGCTCGCCCTTCGTAGGTGCCAAAGCTTCCCGCCTGAAAAGACAGCTCCCAATCCCTGACCTGTTTCGCCGTGCGGGTAATCACGTTGATGACCGCGAAAAAAGCGTTCGCCCCATAGAGCGAAGAGCTCGGCCCGCAGACAATCTCCACCCGTTCAATCATGTCCACATCCACCAGAAACTCGTTCCCCACCATCGCCTGGCCGAGAACGTTATTGTTGATGCGATGGCCGTCGATCAATACCAGAATCCGGCTGTTCCAGTCTCCCAGCCGCCCAAAACCGCGTACCCCAACGAAGGAGTAATCGCGGTCGTACGTCACATAAAAACCCGGCACGCTGCGCAGAATGTCCGCCAGGCTTCGATAGCCGTACTTCTGGATTTCATCGGCGGTGATGACCGTCACCGAGGCCGGCGCCTCACTGGCGCTTTGCATGTGCTTCGAGGCGCTATAAACCTGAATCTTGCTCAGCTCTTCCAGACTGGCGTCACTCAGATCCTTCGTTCCTTGCTGCGCAACGGCAGTGGCGGTGAACCCACAAACAAAGACAAAGCCAAAGACAAAAATAAAGATAAAAACAAAGATAAAAATAGAAATAAAGATCATGAGCCGGAGCAATACACTCCGCTCTGCCTCCCCACGCCTTCCCTGAGCCGGACGGCAAGGCCCCCCCAGTGCGGTGGTGGCTGGTCGAGAACCCATCGAACTTCCATCCTCCAAAGGCATGCCTCAGGCGATTGTGCCGCGGCACAATGCCTTACGAACTCCTTCGGCAGGATGTGAGTTTTTCTTTAGTTGCGGGTTCTGTAACCGCGCGGGATCGTGCCGCCGCGCTGCGCGGTGGGCGGGGAAATACTCGTCGAACTATGCAAATGGGCCTGCTGTTGGTCCCGTCTTAAGACACTACCTGGCTGTTCTGCCGCACTGACGTGCCGATCATCCCGCGCGTTTCCAAACCTCGGCCGCAGGCGTAGGAAATGCTTGAGACAGATTCCCGTGCCCTTGCTGTTCGATCTCTTCCTGGCACCGCAGGCAAAATTGCGTCCACGGCAAAGCCTGCAACCGGCGCGCCGGAATATCTTCGCCGCAGTTGACGCACACTCCGAACGAGCCCTCCTCGATTCTGCGCAGCGCCCCTTCGATCCGGCGCAGAATTGTCCTGCGCTGGCTGCTCTGCTGGAATAACGCCTCTTTCGACATGCTGCTCACGCATAGGTCGGCGGCGTCCTGCGTGGTGTCGATCTCCAGCGACCGTGTTTCTTGTTCGATCTGCCGCAGCGACCGCAGGATTTCCTGCCGCTGAACTTCAAGGTTCTGGCTGAACTGTTCAATTTTTGTCTTTTCCATTTTGTCTCTCGTTTTTTCTTGTTCACTATTATTGTGTCGGCATTCCCGGCAAATCCGTTGAATTTCGAAATCTTCTTCCAACATCGCCGCAGCTACGCGTCCAACGCCGGCTCAGGTCTTTCCGGATCGCGCAGGTACGAATCGAAGAACTTAATCAAAAAAGGAGTCTGGCTGCCGATTCCCGCGAACAACAAAACGGAAATTTCAGGTTTCACGCGTTTCATTTCAGCCCGTACCGCAGCCCCAGTCGCATCCGGAAGGTCGTACTCCATCAGCACTCCTTCAATCGGCTGGCCCTGCAGCATCGAAACTCCCTGTTTTCCCGTCGAAGCCGAAATCACCTCGTATCCAGCCCGTTCCAACATGAACTTCAGCCTCTGCAAATTATCGGCATGGTTCTCAACGCAGAGCACCTTGGCGGTGTGCATGCTCGTCTCCTTCAAGGTCTTCTCCTTAAAATAGAGGCCGTTTAACGGCCGTTCGTGAAAGTGCTTCCGGGGAAGCAACCGCAATAGGTGCTATGTGCGGATCGCTGTTACCTGGCGTAGGCCGGCGCAGGTTCAGGCGCCGGGAGGCGGCCGATTGTAGTGCGCGCCCTTGCTGTGGAAGGAAGCCAGCAGGGCGGTCGCAAGACTCAGGTGAGCACGCGTCTCCGTTGGAGGCGAAAGCGCGAAGCTTGGCCTTGGCGGGCAACAGCGAAAAGAGCTGTCATCGAAACGAGGGCGCCGGTCGTGTTGAGCGTTCGCTCTTACCGCGTGGACCGAAGAAGTCTCGGAAAAACCCGGAGCAGTGTTTCGCGCAAGCAGGAGCGCCGATCCGGCGGCGAGCAAAACGAGAACCTGAATCCACGTGATTCGCCCGCTACGAAACTTTTCATTTCTCGACATCTGTCACTCGCGCCTTGCATGTAGTTGATGATCGTATCCCCACTTTGGTTACCTAAAAATTACTTCGGCGCGTCTCGCTGGTACTTTTGCGGTAGACGAAAATAAATCTTCAAAGAGATTCCGCCGGCTTCGGCACCGCCATCGCGCCTGTCGCGGACCGTCACTTCTCGACCCCGCTAAAATCCGCGACGCCAACCTTGACGACCGTCCCGCCCTTCGCTTTCGGCAGCTCACTACCATTTGCCGCGCCGGTCTCCTTGTTGCTCGCCGCTTGCGAGGCCGCGGGCTTCTCCATCCAGACGCCATACACTCTGCCGCCAAACGCCGCGAGGCCGGTGTAATCGCCGAAGAAAACTCCCTCGGCGTCGAACATCTCGGTCGTCCATGCATAGTTTTGAAAGCTGCGCCCCTGGTCGATCGATCGCGCAAGCGTTACCGACTGCATCTTGTTTAGAGGATCCCGCCGGCGGTCGTAAAAAAGAACATAAGGTGTACCGTCGGCCTGGTCGACCCCCATCCACTGAAAGAACTGTTCCGCGCCGTCGTGTGCGGGGTCGGTGTTTACCCGCACGGGCTCGCTCCAATGTTTGCCATGGTCCGTCGAAGTCGAACAGAAAATATCCAGATCGCCATTCCGGTAGTCGCTCCAGGTGACAAAAAGCCGCTGGCTTCGCGGATCGATCGCGATTTGCGGGAACCCATTGGCCCTCTCCAGAGTTTGCACCGCGAACATGATAGGCGCCGTGTGAATGACAGGCCGGGCGCGCGAAAATGTTTTGCCTCCATCGCCCGAAACCGTAAAAAAGATGTCATCGTCCTGGCTCCAGATCGCATAGAGCCGGCCATCGGGCCCGGCCGCTCCCGCGAAGCCCTCCGCCGCTCCGTTGTCATCGCGCGGCAGTCCCGGATGCCGGTCAATCTCAATCGGCGAAGACCATGTTTTTCCATCGTCGGTCGAACGCGAGAGCAATATTTGCGAGTTGGTCAGAGTCCAGCGCGTCCAGCCAACGTAAAGATTTCCCCCGTAGCGGCTCTTGCTCGTATCGGAGATGATGTAGGGTTTGTCTTCGAAAGGGATTCCGGGCTGGGTCGGTTGTTCCATCACTGGAACGTGATTCGCCTCCCACGTCACCCCACCATCGAGCGACCTCCGCACGAAAACTCCATTCCGCGAGGCATCGTGCCCCCAGTAGTTGAAGGTTCCGAGCTTATCGAAGGCGATGTAACAGATAAAAACATGGCCTTGCCGGTCGAAAGCAACCGAGACATCTCCCGAGACTTTGTAATTCGATGGCGCGACGCCTTCCGCGGATTTCCAGCTCCGTCCTCCATCCTGGGAATACGATGCCTGGGCGTTGTCCTGATAAACCGCGACGATGCGCTGTCCATTGTTCGGGTCGATCGCGATCGCCGGCTCGGTAAATGGACCTGGCTGCGGAGTGAGCGCAAAAACTTCCGCGCCCGGCGCCTTGGGCAGCGATTGACTGTGCAGCAACGCGGTAAGCGTGATGATTGCAATTGAACTGGAAATTGACCTGGCGACAAGCAGCGAAACCGGCAAACGACTTATTTTAAGGATCATCAATATTCTCCGCGGAGCATGGCATGACCATTGTGCCACGCGCTCAAGTATCACCAGCCTTTGCAGAAGGCCGGTCTGTCATGACCCGCTTTTCCGTCGCCGCGGCGCTGGCGATGAGAGAATGTTATGAAGAGGAACTGATCCCATGGAAAGACGCGTCATGATGATGAGCACACTTCGTTTCTGTATCGCCCCTGTTCTTTGCATATGTTTCTCGGCAGGCTTCGCCAAGGCACAAACCACCCCTTTGCCCAAACCCTCCGAGTCCGGCGTAACCCGCTATATGCTCTCCAATGGTCTCCGAGTCGTGATTGTGGTGAATAATCTGGCTCCCGTGGTGACGGTCCAGGAAAACTATATCGTCGGCGGAGAAGAAACCCCCAAGGGCTTCCCCGGCCTCGCCCATGCCCAGGAACACATGGCCTTTCGCGGCTGCGGAGATCTGTCCGTCGATCAGATCGCCGCCATATTTGCGCAACTCGGCGGCGATAACGACGCTGACACGCAGCAGAACATCACCCAATATTTTGAAACCATCCCCTCCCAGGATCTTGAGGTTGCTCTTCACATCGATGCCACCTGCATGCGCAGCATCGCTGACACCCAGGCCGAATGGGATCAGGAGCGGGGAGCCATCGAGCAGGAAGTTGCCCGCGATCTCTCCAATCCAACCTACAACTTTCTGGTCCGCATGAATCGCGATATGTTCGCCGGAACGCCATACGAAGAAGATGCGCTCGGCACGCGCCCCTCATTCGACGCGACCACCGGCGCCATGCTGAAGGACTTTCAGGAAAAGTGGTACGCCCCCAACAACGCGATTCTCGTGATTACCGGGCAAGTCGATCCCGCAAGAACCATCGAAACAATCAAGAAACTTTATGGAGATATTCCTCGCAGAGATCTACCACCCCGTCCGGAGGTCGATCTCAAACCGATCAAAGCCGAGACCTTCACCCTTCCAAGCGATCTTCCATACACGATAAGCATCATCGCCTACCGCATGCCGGGAACCGACAGTCCCGACTACGCCGCGAGCCGCATCTTGAGCGACGTTCTCTCCAGCCAGCGCGCCGATATTTACGGGCTTGTGCCCGATGGCAAAGCTCTCGACGCCGGTTATGAACTCGGCGAAACCTACCGCAAAGCGGGAGCCGCTTTTGCCTACGCCGTCATTCCCACCACCGCCGACGCCAAGGCCATGGCGCAAACGTTGCAAGCGATAGTCGCGAACTATGCGGAAAAAGGCGTGCCCTCCGATCTTGTCGACGCCGCCCGGCGCAGCGAGGTCGCATCCTTTGAATTCGAGCGCAACTCGATTCCCGGACTCGCCTCGCTCTGGTCAGAGGCGTTGGCCAGCGAAGGCCGCAACTCGCCCGAGGAAGATGTCGACGCAGTTCAGCAGGTCACAGTCGATGACGTCAATCGCGTGGCAAAAAAATATCTGGTCAACCAGAATGCGATTGTGGCAACTCTGGTGCCCGAGCCTTCCGGCCAGGCCGTGGCCGGCAAAGGATTCGGTGGCACTGAAAAAGTTACTCCCGCTGCTACCAAAGATGTCACCCTCCCGCCCTGGGCCGATGTGTTGACGAAATCCGTTCAAGTCCCAAGGTGGAATCTGAATCCGGTCGAGAGCACGTTACCCAACGGCATTCACTTAATCGTTCAGACCGAGCCCCTCACCCCCACCGTCACCGTGACAGGCGAAGTTCGCCATGAAACTGCTCTGGAACAACCGCCTGGAAAAGAAGGCGTTGCCGACGTGCTCGATGGCTTATTTTCTTACGGCACCGGCAAGCTTGATCGCCTCGCTTTCCAGAAAGCCCTCGACGATATCGCTGCCAGCGAAAGTGGAGGCGCAGGCTTTCAGTTGCAGGTCTTGAAACCGTTTCTCGATCGCGGCCTCGAACTGCTCGCCGGAAACGAACTCGACCCCGCTCTTCCCGAAAATGCATTCAAAGTCGTGCAACAGCAAACCGAGGATTCCATCGAAGGTCTCATCAAAAGTCCCGATTACCGCGCCCGTCGCGCGCTGCTCGAAGCCCTGCTGCCAAAAAACGATCCTGAACTGCGGCAACCCGCGCCCGAAAAAGTCGCCTCACTCACTCTGAAAGATGTTCAGGACTATTACCACAAGACTTTCCGTCCCGACATTACCCGGATCGTCGTGATCGGAGATATCTCTCCGGAAGAAGCGCAGAAAGAGATTTCAAAATGGTTTGGCGACTGGAAAGCCGAATCTCCGAAGCCCGAACTCGATCTTCCGCTCGTGCCGCCAAACAAACCCGCGACGAGCCAGGTTCCCGACCCAACCCGCGTGCAGGACGAAGTAACTCTCTCCGAAGAGGTCCCGCTAAATCGCTTTAACGCGGATTACTATCCCTTGCAGCTTGGCAACCACATTCTCGGCGGCGGATTCTACGCCACGCGCCTTTACCGCGATCTCCGGGAAAAGAACGGATACGTCTACAGCGTTGACGAAGCAGTTGAGGCCGGAAGGACAAGAACTCAGTTCGTAGTTTCCTACGGCGCCGACCCGGAAAATGTTCCCAAAGCTCGCGCCCTGATTGATCAGGACTTGAAGGCCATCCAGACTGCGGCTCCAACCTCCGGTGAGATGGATCAGGCTCGCGCCATGCTGATTCGCCAAATCCCCCTCAGTGAATCCAGTGAGTCGCAGATTGCAGGCGGCCTCTTGGCTCGCTCGTTGATGGGATTGCCTCTCGACGAGCCGGTGCGCGCCGCCGAGCGCTACCAGAAACTTTCTGCCGACGACGTGCGCGCCGCATTCGCCAAATGGATTCGTCCGGCCGACTTGGTCGAAGTGATCCAGGGCCCACCACCGAAGTGATAATGTCGGTGCCGGCGTCGGGTCGGCGTACTGTTTCGAGGCAAATCTTTTAGCAACCAATGTGCGTCGGGTTTAGTCTTTATCCGTTAGGACTTACGTAAAGCAAGAGGAGAAAAAGGCGTGGAACGATTTCTGCAAATCCGCAAGCCGGCCGCGGTAGCCCTTGGCGTCATCATTCTGATCGTTGGCGGCGTCCTCGGGATCGCCGCCAGCCCCTGGGCCGGGCAAACCGTGCTCGGGTCGTCCCACACCGTTCCCATCTACATCAGTCAAAGTGGCGCTGGCTCCGCGGCCGGACCCAAGTCGAACGAATTAGGTTTCGCCCCGCTCTTGAAGCCCGCATTGCCCGCGGTCGTCAGCATCACTTCTTCCCGCGTTGTGAAAGTTCAGCAATCGCCTTTCTTCAACGATCCTTTTTTTCAGCAGTTTTTCGGCGGCCAGCGCCCGCCGCAAGAGCAGCGCGAGCGCGGCTTGGGATCGGGCGTCATCATCAGCCCTGATGGATACATCTTGACCAATAACCACGTCGTCGATAAAGCGACCGACATCAAAGTGCTCCTCCCCGATAAGCGGCAATTTACCGGCAAGGTGATCGGCACCGATCCCAAGACCGACGTTGCCGTGCTGAAAATTGACGCTGCCGGTTTGCCCACCATTCCTCTCGGCGACTCCTCCAGACTGCAAGTCGGAGATTACGCTTTCGCAATCGGTAATCCCTTCGGCATAGGTGAAACCGCCACCATGGGCATCGTCAGCGCCACGGGTCGAAATGGCCTCTCCATCGAAGCCTACGAAGATTTCATTCAGACCGATGCGGCCATCAATCCCGGCAACTCCGGCGGAGCGTTGTTAAACGCCCGTGGCGAATTGATCGGCGTGAATACCGCCATCCTTTCCGGCGGCGGCGGAAATCAAGGCGTCGGTTTCGCCATCCCCATCAACATGGCCAAGTACGTCATGGATGAAATTCTCAAGCATGGCAAGGTCGTTCGTGGTTACATCGGCGTTGGCATTCAGGAAGTCTCGCCCGAACTTGCCCGCGTATTTCATGTGTCGGCTGAGAAAGGTGCTCTGGTCAGCAGCGTAGATCCCAGCAGCCCCGGTGCAAAAGCCGGATTGCAAAGGGGCGATGTAGTCACCGAATTGAACGGCGCGCCAATCAATGGTCCCAACGACCTGCGGCTCAAAGTCGCCACCATGACTCCCGGGACCACGGTACATCTTAAAATCGACCGCAATGGCGAGTCGCGTGATGCAAGCCTTACGCTGGGCGAAGCTCCCGCCGGCAAAGGCGAGGTCAACACAGGCGGAGGCTCGGCGGAAAATAGCCCGATGCGTGGCGTACAGGTGCAGGACCTAACCGATGACATTCGCCAGCAGCTTCGCCTCAACGCAGATGTGAAGGGCGTGATCGTTACCGGCGTCTCCGATGACTCTCCCGCCACCGACGCTGGATTGCAGCGCGGAGACGTCATCGAGCAGATCAACCGTCAGCCGGTGAACTCCGTGGACGATTACCAGCGCCTGATCGGCCAGGCCGGCAAGAAAACGACTGTTCTGCTCGTCGAGCGCGGCGGCAACACAACCTTCCTCGTAGTCCAGGGAGAGTAACTTTTCCCGGGGGCGGCAATTGCCGCGCCCGGAGTTCTATGTTAGAAACGGGGTAGGCGCTGGTCTAAGAAATGCAAGACTTGGAAAGTCAAAACAAGAGCCGCCGGCAGACGCACTGGCATATTTTGATTGTTGCGCTGGCCGTCTGCTCGCTCACCGTCAACGTCGCGACCCGCTATAGCTCTTCCGACCTCGCATCCGTCTCGATACAAAAAGCTCTGCACAAACACTCTTCTGCGTGGACGAGCCGCCAGCGTCTTACCAAAGTAGCCTCTTCCTGGCTTCGTCCTGTGATCTCTTCAACTCCTTTGCAGGCGCCCGCGTCGTACCCTCGCGTCGCGCCCGCAGGCCCTCCAATTCCCGGCATCTTTTTCGAAACAAGCCTTTATAACCGGCCTCCGCCGGCTCCACTCCTCGCATAAATACTTCTCGACGGGGCAAGTATTCAGGTCAAGTTTATTGAGCTGGCTTATCCGCCTTCGGTCAACGTTAGCTGTGCTGGCGGAAACATGGTTGGGCAGCAGGAATTTGTCGCCTCACTGTGGCTAAAAAGCATCTTAATCTGGCATCTTGAGAAGTTTCTGAAAGGAAAACTGGATGTCGCCTGCACCTCTTTTGGCTAAGGAAGATCTGGACGCGCTTCGCCAGTTCGATACCTGCATGGTCGCGAATGCAGTGGAGAGATTCAAGGTCAGATTGCGGAACACAGGGTTCACCAACGGCAATATCCGCTGCATGTTCCCGGAGATGCCTCCTACCGTCGGGTACGCCGTTACCGCGCGCCTCCGCACCGGCGATGCGCCAACGCGCGGCGGAGCTTTTCATGACCGCAGTGAACTGTGGCACGGCGTTCTGGGGATTCCAGAGCCGCGCATTCTGGTGCTCCAGGATATGGATAGTCCACCGGGTGTCGGCGCTTTGCTGGGAGATATGCACGCGGCCATCCTGAAAGCCCTTGGCTGCATCGGATACGTCACCAATGGAGCGGTGCGGGAACTGCCGGATGTTGGCCGCATGGGATTCCAGCTCTTCGCGGGAAGCGTAGTTGCCTCGCATGCTTACTCTCATGTTTTCGATATCGGTGCATCGATCACAGTCGGCGGTATGGAAGTCACATGGGGAACTCTCTTGCACGGAGACCGTCACGGAGTCCTAAGCGTACCTGCGGAGGTTGCAACTCAAATTCCCCCAATAGCGGCGAAAATACAACGCCAGCAACAGGACGTAATTGAATTCTGCCGCTCCCCGGAGTTCTCGACAGAAAAGCTGAGCGAGATCCTGAAGCAATGGGGATAAGAACCACGGGTCCTGTCAGAACAGCTCCAATTGCCGGCAGCGAAGGCTGACAGGAAGACAGGAAGACAGGAAAATCCAGTTGCACGCGGATAACATCATGCAAAACCATCGGCGCAAGAAAATGATTTCCTCGGCTTCAACGCTTTGCGTTATCGCGGCCGCCATCAGCCTCTCTTCTTGCTCGGGAAACAACGATAAGCGCGTGGAGGCCGGCGAACCATCTGTTACCGTTGGCGTGACTAGAGTCGTGAAGAAATCGCTCGGCCGGGAAATCACTCTGTCTTCTGAACTGGTCCCTTTCCAGGAGATCGATGTTTACGCGAAGGAATCCGGCTACGTGAAGAAGCTCGACGTGGATTACGGCTCGCACGTGAAAGCCGGCCAGATCATAGCAACACTGGAAATTCCAGAACTCGAAGCGCAACTTCAGGAAGACCAGGCCGAAGTCAAGAACGCCAACAATCAGGTGGTTCGCGCCCAGCACGAACTCGGCCGCTATCAGGCCCAGTACAACGCGCTGCACCTGCAATTCACCCGCCTGAACGGAGTGTTCCAGAGTCAACCCGGCTTGGTTGCGCAGCAGGAAGTCGACGATGCGCAAGGTAAAGACCTTGCCGCCGCCTCGCAGGTCGATGCCGGGCAGGCCGCCTTGGAAGCCGCGCAAAGTCAGATGGCTGCGGCGCAGGCGAAACTCATCCGCGATCAAAGCCTGTTTGATTACTCGAAGATTACCGCTCCTTTTCCGGGCGTCGTGACCCAGCGTTACGCGAATCTTGGCACGCTGGTTCAAGGCGGCACAACTTCCAGCACGCAGGCCATGCCGATCGTTCGCTTATCCGAAGACGACCTGTTCCGGCTCGTGATTCCCGTGCCGGAGTCATACGTGCAATTCATTCATGTGGGCGATCCGGTAAATGTCACCGTGTCGTCGTTGAACCGCACCTTTCCGGGAAAGGTCGCGCGTTTCTCCGTAGACGTTCGCGAGGATACCCGCACCATGCACACCGAGGTAGATGTTCCTAATCCGAACCACGTGCTGGTCCCCGGTCTTTATGCCGACGCCCGGCTCTCGCTCGATAAGAGGCAGGGCGTGCCGACGGTGCCGGTGCAGGCGCTGAGTCGCGAGGGTACGCGAACCACCGTTTTTGTCGTGAACCCGAACGGCGAACTGGAGCGGCGCAATCTGCAACTGGGATTGCAAACCGCGACTGACGCGGAAGTCACCTCCGGATTGAATGCCGGAGATCTCGTGGTGGTGAGCGATCGCAGTGCATTGAAGCCGGGCGAAAAAGTCAATGCGAAAGAAGTGCCCGTAATGGAGTATCGGGGCGACGCTTCCGAGTAGTGTTGGCCGAAATGCGCCGCATGGCCGCGAAGCAAGTGGACAAAAGTTATGCCAGGATTTTCAATTCGCAATCCGTATCTGATTATTGTTCTGTGCTTGACGCTTCTCGTCATTGGCGTGACCAGCATGGCTCGCATGCCGGTCGATCTTTTCCCGCCCATCAACTTGCCCGAAGCCGTGGTGGCAACTTTCTACTCCGGCATGCCTCCCGAGGATATTGAAACCGATATTACCGACCCTCTGGAGCGCTTCTTCACTTTGGGCTCCGGCATCGATCACATGGAGTCGCGCTCGCTGCTGGGCGTCAGCATCATCAAAGTCTATTTTCAGCCCGGAACCAACGCCGATGCGGACGTGAGCGAACTGTCGAACCTGGCGCTCGCTGATTTGAAGCGCTTGCCGCCCGGCACTCTGCCTCCCGTAGTTTTGAAATTCGACGCGTCAAGCTTGCCGGTCGCACTGGTTACCGTAAAAGGTGAGGGACTCACCGAAACTCAGCTTCACGACTACGCGCAGTTCGCAATTCGCAACCAGATTGCCGTCGTGCCGGGCGCAGAAATCCCCATTCCCTTCGGCGGCAAATACCGCCAGATCATGGTTTACGTCGATCCCTACAAACTTGAATCCCGCCAGCTCAGTTTGATGGATGTTGTACATGCCGTGAACGGCGCGAACCTGATCCTCCCTGCCGGCGACGTGAAGATGGGGCCCTACGACTACTTCGTCTATTCAAACAGTCTCGTCGACAACATGGATGAACTGGGCAAAGTCCCGCTCAAGGTCAAGGGAAATTCCTGGGTCACGGTGAACGACGTCGGCAAGGCCGAAGATGCCAACCAGATTCAATACAACATCGTACGCATCGATGGCCAGAAGTCGGTTTACATCCCCATCATGAAGCAGGGCGGCGATACCAACACCATCGCCGTCGTCGACGGTGTGCGCCAGTTGATAAAGCATCTCTACGATATCCCTCCTCAAATGAGCACCAGCCTGGTCTTCGATCAGTCGGTCTTTGTGAAGGAGGCGATCCGCACCGTATTGCATGAGGGCGCATTAGGCCTGGTCCTCACCAGCCTGATGATCCTCATCTTTCTGGGAAGCTTCCGCGCTACCTCGGCTGTCTTGCTCTCGATCCCCATCTCGGCATTGGCCGCATTTGTTGTCCTCGCCCTCCTGGGCGGAACGATCAACACCATGATTCTCGGAGGAATGGCGCTGGCCTTCTCGCGCGTCATCGACAACTCGGTGATCTCGCTCGAGAACATTTATCGCCATCTCGAACTCGGCGCCGCTCCCATGATCGCCGCTGAAGTCGGCGGATCGGAAGTAAACCTCGCCGTTCTCGCTGCCACTCTCGTCGACGTCGTCGATTTTTTCCCGGTCGTTTTCCTGTATGGCGTCGCCCGGTTTCTGTTCTCCGCCCTGGCGCTGGCTTTCTGCCTGTCGCTGCTCGCTTCCTTTGTCGTGGCCATGACGGTAATTCCGCTTTTCTGCTCCCGCTTCCTGAAAGCGGTGCCGCACGCCTCGCCAGAGCACAAAGAATACGAGATCGAACTCACGCAGTTCGCCAGCCAGTCGTGGATGGACAGGTTTAATATCCGCTTCAACCGCATGTTCAACAAGCTGCTCGACTATTACGAACATTTGGTCAGGCGATGCCTGCGCCGTCCCGCGCTCACCGTTTTGGTGCTCACCGGCGTCTTCTTCGCCAGCCTCGCGATTTATCCCCTGCTCGGATTGGCTTTCTTCCCCGCGACCGATGCCGGCCAGTTCACCATCAATGTCAAAGTGCCCACCGGAACCCGCATCGAAGTCGCCAACGATTACATAGCAAAAGTGGAAGATCTGATTCGCCATCAGGTCGAACCAAAAGATCTCAAGCGCATCGTCTCCAACATCGGCGTCGTTCCCGATTTCTCCGCGCTCTACACCACCAATTCCGGCTCCTACACCGCCACCGTGCAAGTGGCGCTCAACGAACCCCACCATCTCAGCAGCTTTGCATACATGGGCCGCGTGCAGCAGGTGATGGCAAAACAGTTTCCCGAGATTCGCACCTTCTTTTCCAGCGGATCGATCGTGGACGCCATTCTCAATACCGGAATGCCCGCGCCCATCGATGTGCAGGTGAGCAGTCCCGATTTGCCCCAGATTTACAACATCGCGCAAAACCTCTCTGCGCGCATTCGCAAGGTAAAAGGCGTCGGTCAAATCTACATTCCGCAGGATATGGATTACCCGGCGCTTCGCCTCGATGTCGATCGCGTTCACGCCGGAGAAATGGGCCTCACGCAGAAAGATGTCGTCGATAACGTCATCACGGCCTTGAACTCCAACTACGTGATCGCTCCCAATTACTGGGTCGATCGCAAGAGCGGCAACGATTATTACCTCACCGTGCAATATTTCGAGCACGGCGCCGCGGCCATTCACGACATGACCGATCTCGGCCAGGTGCCCCTGCGCGATCCCGGCAACGGCGCGGGTCTAAGCTGCGGCCCCGCCGGCCCCGCACCGCCCACCCCCGGATCCTCCACCTCGCCCTGGGCATGCGCAGGCGGATCAGGCAATCCAACCACCGTGCTGAAAAACGTCGTCGACGTAAAACAGATCATGACGCCGACCGAAGTCGATCACTACCAGATTCAGCGCGTCATCGATATCTATATAACCCCCAATGGGGAAGATCTGGGAAAGATCACCGACTCCATCCGCAAGATTCTCGCCAACGAAAAAATTCCCTCCAATGTGCGCATTAACCTTCGCGGGATGGTGCAGGGCATGGAAGCTTCTTTCAAAAGCTTCGCCCTCGGATTCCTGATCTCGTTCATTCTGCTCTTTCTGATTCTCACCGCTCAGTTCAAATCGTTCATCGATCCATTCCTGATCATGCTCGCGATCCCCATGGGCTTCGTAGGCGTCCTGATCATTCTTCCGCTGACGCATACCACCCTGAACGTCATGTCTTTAATGGGTGTGCTCATGCTGATCGGTATCGCCGACTCGAACAGCATTCTGATCGTCGACTTCGCCCACAATCTCGAAAACCAAGGTCTATCGCCCGCCGACGCGATCGTCAACGCATGCCGGGTTCGCTTGCGCCCGATCTTGATGACGTCGCTCGCCACGATTTTCGGGATGATCCCCATGGCGCTGAAGCTGGGAACCGGCGCCGAGCAATATACCCCGATGGCACGCGCCATTATCGGCGGCTTGACCTCTTCGGTCCTGCTGACCATCTTCATCGTGCCCGCCGCGTATCTGCTCGTTTACGGCAAACGCAAACCGCAAGTCTCCCCCTCCACTCATGCGGAGCCTGCCCAATGAAACTGAAAGCTCCAACTGCGTCGAGGCTCAAAACCCGGTTAATCGTATGCGCGGCTCTTTCGCAGCTTTGCTTGGCGCAGCAGGCTGAGGTGCAAAGTTCGAATGCGCTGCCATCGGCCCCGCAGCCGCAATCCACACACCGCGCCGCTGCCGCCGTCCCGTCTCAGGTCAATCGATTAGCCCTGACCGCGGCTTTTCCGGCAGGGCAACAGCTGGCTCCGGGCAACCAGGCGCCAGTCGCGCCTCCACCCAACGGAGTGATGCAATTGACCCGCACTCAAGCCGAGCAGTTGGCCATCAGGAACAATCCTCAAATCAGCGTGGGGCATCTGCTCGCGCTTGCGCAGCACCAGGTCTATCGGGAGGCGCGGTCAGCCGAGTTGCCGAACTTCAACGGCGCAATCACCGCAGTCGACGCCAATGAAGGCAGCCGCATCGGCGCCGGGGGGCTAACCGCTTCGCGTCTGCTCGAACACGCCGGTGCCGGGGTTACTCTAAACCAGCTCATCACCGATTTCGGCCGCACCTTCAATCTGGTTGCGTCCGCCAGGCTTCAGGAAAAAGCGCAGAACGCGAACGGGCTTGCCACCACCGAAGATATTGTCCTCGCCACCGATCAAGCCTTTTACAACGCCCTCCAGGCTCAGGCTCTTCTCAAAGTCGCGCAGGCGACGGTCACTACGCGTCAGTCCGTTCAACATCAGGTCGACGAACTCACCAGGAGCAAATTGAAATCTACGTTGGATTTGTCCTTCGCCGACGTAAATTTGTCGCAGGCGAAACTGCTTCAACTCGACGCAGAGAACAACGTCAACTCCACTATCGCCGCGCTCACCGCCGTTCTCGGCTTCGATAAGAATATTCAATACCAGCTGACCGAAGACGACTCACAGTCGCCGCCTCCGCCCCCGCCGGACGTCGATGCCCTCATCGCCACCGCGCTCCAGCAGCGTCCCGACTTGCAGGCCCTTACGTACAATCAGCAGTCGGCGGAAAAATTCCGCTTGGCTCAGCGCGACCAGCTCTTCCCCACGATCAGCGCTCTTGGCATTGTGGGAGTTACACCTGTCCGCCCAGACTGCTTCGGCGGCGCATGTTTTCCCAACTACTTCGTTTCGCCATGGTATGGAGCCGTTGGCGTAAATCTGACCGTTCCCATCTTCAACGGTCTGCTCTTTAATGCGGAATCGTCGGAAGCAAAATACAGGGCGAAAGCCGCCGGCGAGAGCACTCGCAATCTGCGCGATCAGGTTGTCCGCGACGTCCGCACCGCATGGCTGTCGGCAAACACCGCCTTTCAGCGCGTCGCTGTGGCCGAAGAGCTTTCCCGGCAGGCCGATCTGGCGTTGGACCTTGCCCATGGCCGTTATCAGCTCGGTCTGGCTTCGATCGTCGAACTCAGTCAGGCGCAGCTCCAGCAAACCGGCGCTGCCATCGGCTACGTTAGCGCTCAGTATCAGTACCGGTTGGCGCTCTCCACCATGAACTTCGAGATCGGCGCACAGCCTTAACAATTTCGCCGCAACAATCGTTACAATGTCGGCGACTAGTTGAAGAGGAAGCTCGTGAGCATGTTTTAATGTTTTAGGCATGTTGGCGAGGTTTGACGATGTTGCCCTTCGTTCTTTATTTCATCGCCGCGCTGGTAATCGGTTTCCACCTGTATGGCTTACTCTCGCTCGTGGCCTACGGCGTCCCTGTTAACCCGCTGGCGGTAGTAGCGCTGTTCGGGTCTTTGGCTTTGCTGGTTGCAGCGTATATAAGCCTGTTCCGGCCGCGAGCCGCGGCCAAAGTGGCTCTCATCGCCGCGCTCGCCATTTGGAGTTTCTACGCTCCCGGAATCGCAAATCTGGTGCGGGCTCGGTGATACTGCCTTTTCTTGCCATCGCACTTCTCGTTATCGTCACCGCGTATTCCGCGCTCGTCAGTTTCCGTGAACGCCCCAAAGACGCTCCTTCTAATTTGATTTTTCCCGCGCGGACCCGGCGTCCCGCGCGAATCGTGGCGGCGTTGGCTTCTATTTTGATTTTCGGCGTGATCGCTTCATCGGTGATCCGCGGCCCCCAGGCGTCCCGTGAACGCACAGTTCGTTTTCTCATTCCAGAAAATTACACCGGATGGGTACGAGTTGATTTTGAAATCACTGATGCGCCGCCTTTGCCAGTCGAGGACGGTCAAACCGTGCTCAGAATTCCACCGTCAGGCAAGCTGACGACCTCTTCGCCGGAACAATTCGGCATAGAGAAAGATCGCTACTTTTCCTACTCCGGCGATACCTTGAAGCCAATCCCCAAATCCGGTCCCGGGAGGCTCATCTGGGGCAGGCTCAACGGAGAAGAGCAGGGTGCCTCCGGTAAACGCACCTATGAAGAATTCTTCGTGGGAAGCGAACAGCAGTACATGGATCAGGCGAAAGCCCGGACCGCACCCAACTCGCCCTAACCCAGATCAGGATTTTTCCGGACAAAATCACCGGCTCTGCGCTTCCACTCCTACGACAAGAGTTCCCACGCTCGCCGCGCAGCCTGAATCGGACGGCCAAAAGTTATCGGGAACACATGTTAAACTTTCGCCTCAACCGAACCCAGGGGGCTTAATGGCGACGATTCGACCCGCGATTTTTCGAACGGCGGTGGTATGTCTGTTGTGGCTTGCGCTGAACCTCTGTGCATTTGCACAGGATCCCGACACTCCAGAGCCGGGCTCCTCTGAAGCCATCGCTGCCGCGACCATTGATCCCCAGTACATTTCGCCGTGGGTTTCTTTCATTCCCGAATCGAACACGGTTCCATCTCCCGAAAAATTCTTCGGCCGCATCATGGGCGCACCCTCAGAACTGGTCGGCACAGAAAAAGCCTATGCCTACGCCCGTGCTCTCGCTGCCGCTACGCCGCGAGTTCGTGTTTTCACCATCGGCCGGAGCGAAGAAGGCCGCGACATTATTATGCTGGCCATCGCCGACGAAGCTGGCATTCGCGATCTCGATCGCCTGAAGGCCGCCACGGCAGCTTTAGCCGATCCGCGAGTAACGAATCAGCAGGCCGCCGAAAAGCTGATCCAGAGTTCGCGCCCCGTTTATTACTTCAATGCAGCGCTCCACTCCGACGAGACCGGTTCGACCGAAGCCATGCTCGAACTCGCATACCGCCTTGCGGTTTCCGAGCAACCGATGATCCGCCATATTCGGGAACAGTTAGTCGTGCTCATCAATCCCATCTCCAATCCCGATGGCCGCGACAGGATGGTCGACTGGTTCTATCGCTATCTGAAAGGCAAAACCGATCGCGCTGCGCTGCCCCGTCAATCGCCGCCCTACTGGTCGAAATACACTTTTGTCGATATCAACCGCGACACTCATCAGCAGACTCACGAGACCACCAAAGCCGTTCACCGCATGTTTCACGAGTGGCACCCAACCGTGGTTCACGACCTGCACGAAGGCGTCCCTTTCATGATGACCTGGAACGGCACCGGGCCTTACAACCCCAACATCGATCCCATCACCTACACAGAATTTCTCGAGCTCAGCTTTCACGAAGTCGAAGCCATGACTGCGATGGGCATGCCCGGCGTTTCCACCTGGAATTTCGGCGAAGCCTTCGCTCATCTTTATCTGGATTCCGTCGCCATGAATCACAACAGCATCGGCCGCGGCTACGAAACCTTCGGCAACGGCAGCGCCGAAACCGAAGTGCGATCGATCTCTCAATCGTCCACCACCATGGAGTGGTACCGGCCGATGCCTGCTCCCAGCGAGGTGAAGTGGTCGGCTCGCGACAATCTCAACTATCAGGAAACCGGCGCACTCGCCGCTCTCGATGAAAGCGCCGGCCACTCCAAAGAGATGCTGCGCAACTTCTATAAGAAAGGATGGGATTCCTGGCAAAAAGGTCTGACGCAGCCGCCCTACGCATTCCTGATTCCCGAAGATCAAGGCGACCCCCAACGCGTCGCTCAGATGGTCGGACGCCTGATGGCACAACGCATCGAAGTTGCCCGCGCCCAAAACGCAATTCAGTTGCAAGAGGGAAGTTTTTCCGCGGGCACTTATGTCGTCCGCCTCGATCAACCTTATCGCAACTATGCCGTCGATTTGCTCACGCCGCAACGCTATCCAAAAGACGGCGAACCTCCTTACGACGATGTTTCCTGGGAACTGCCCGCGAATTACCACTTGCAGGCAATCCCGACCGCCGATGCCTCCATTCGCAGCGCCGTGCTTTCGAAATTAACCGGGCCGCCGCAGGTCGCCGGAGCCGTTACCGGCGCGGGGTCCGTTTACCTGCTGAAAGACACAGGCCAGGAATCGTTGCTCGCAGCCCGTTATCGGCTGGCAAATTTCGACATCCAGATCGCCGAACACGAGTTCCAGGTCGGCGGCGAAAAGTTCCCCGCCGGATCCTGGCTCATTCAGCCTCAGCCAGGATTGCCCGATGCGATTCGCACAACGGCGAAAGAACTCGGCATCGACTTCACAGAAGTTTCCACCGCTCCGGAAGTTCCCAGCCATAAAGCTCCCGCGCCGCGAATCGGCGTCTGGGTTCCCTGGGCCGATACCGACTCGATCGGATGGATTCGCTACTCGCTCGATCAGCGCAAAGTGCCGTACACCTATCTGCGCGATGAAGACATTCGCGCCGGCGATCTGAAGTCCCGCATCGACATTTTGCTCTATGGCCATGTCGATCTCGAACTCGCCGAGCAGATCGAGGGCCTTCCGAAAACCTGGTCACCAATGCCGTTCAAAAAAACTCCGCAGACGCCCAGCTTCGGCACGCCCGCCGAATCTGCCGACATCACAGGAGGAATCGGCTACGAAGGTCTCGCGCAAATCCAAAGCTTCATCGATCAAGGTGGCCTCATGGTCACGCTCGGCAGCGGCACCATGCTGGCGCTCGAAGGCGGCCTCGTGCGTTTCGTCCGCCGATCCTCCGGAGGCGTTCCCCGCAGCGCTGCCGGCGGCGGTGGCGCCTCATCCGCGGCATCCCAGCAAGCCGCCACCCGCACCCCCGGAGCCCACGTCCGCGTCACCTTCGATCAGCCCGGCCATCCTATAGCTTATGGCTATCCTACCCACACATGGGTCTTCCGCCAGAATTTCCCGCTCTACAACATTCCCCGCCGCTGGCTGCGCATGGCTTACTGCACCACCTGCCTCGACGGCCCCGAAGATCGCAGCGGAATCGTGATGGAGTGGGGCGACTCCGCCCAGCCTTTCGTAGTCAGCGGCCAGGCCTGGGGAGAAGAAAATCTCATCGGGCGTCCCGCAATCCTCGACATGCCTGTCGGCAAAGGCCACGTCGTCTCGTTTAACTTCAATCCCATGCATCGCGACCTGAACCGCGGCGACCAGCGCCTCCTCTGGAACGCGATTCTGAACTGGCAGTCGATCGTCTCTGCCCACCCGCAACCCGCCGACAATTCTCACCCTCCCCAGGAACCCGAAGACTAGAACGCGCGCTCCTTCCCCGCGTTGGGACTTGAAGGGGCGCGCCTTTCAGGCGCGCCGAAATCGCCCCAATGTGATGTCATTCCGAACCGGCGCCAAAGCGGCGGTGAGGAACCTGCTGTCTACGCAAATGTACCCAGAGACGGTCGCCCCAGCCCCGACGCCACCCCTGAGGATTTCCCCGTGACGCACATCACATTCCCGAAAACCAATCCTGCGCTACATTAACTACAAATAAACAGTAACCGGACCAGCCATTCAGGATTCCCCATGTCCCCACGCCGCGACCGCAACAACAACCACAACCTCTCCAACACCAAGCGCACCGGAGAGCGCTCCGAAGCCGCCTTCCTCTACCAGGCCACCCAGCGCAGCTTCGGCATCTGCAAGCCCTGGGGAGACTCCGAACGTTACGACTTCATCCTCGACAACCGCCCCAAGCCGCAGGTCCATCTCTTCCGCATCCAGGTCAAATGCACTGACTCGCTCCGCGCCGGAGCCTACGAAACCCGCGCCACCTACTCCGTCGGCAAAGGACGCGCCGTCTACACCAAGCGCGACATCGACTTCATAGCCGCCCACGTAGTCGAACTAAACATCTGGTACATCATCCCGGTAGAAGTCTGCACGCCCCAACCCATGCTCCGCTTCTATCCCCACCGCAAAGCCAAAATAATGCGCCTCGAACCCTACCGCGAAGCGTGGCACTTACTCGATCCCCCGGTGACGCCACTAACCATCCACGCCTGCGCGGATGAAGATTATCCCGAAGGCTATGTGCTACCAAGCGAACCCTGAGCGACTCCTAAAGGGCTGTCTTTGTGCTAGCGTCCAACAAAGGCCTGAAAGATAGCGTTGCGGAAAAGGGGGTAAATCACGCTTTTGCGCACAATCATCGAGCAGATCAGGGCGCTTACAACGGAGCCGGGATTCATTTACACGCTGGCCCTGGTGCTCCTACGTGACCTCTTTATGACTCCCGAGGATATTGCAGATATAAATCCCCGAGAGCACCTCAATTTTCAAGAGATAACGTTTCTTACTGGGCTACTCCTGAAGGAAAAGATCAACTTGAGCATTCCGACAGAAGAAGAGTCCGCTGGGCGATTTGAGGAAGTATATCGACTCTTCCTTGAACTCCACAAAAGCTACCACACAACATTCCTAGAGGAACTTGGGGATTTAGCGCAGCGCGGGCGAACAAGTCAAACACCAGAACAAAGCTATAAGAAGATTTTCGGCGCCGGTGACATGGTAGCCGAAACAATATTCTATGGAGGGTCTGGCGCGTATGACTTTCAATATTTGGAATTCGCTGCCCAGAAGTACCGTCATGACGCAGCATGGATATGGAGCCACGTCGGCGTGGGCGTGAGCAAGATGGGCGAAATCGCCAGAGAACTGAAGACCCTTCACGAACGGAAGTTTAACAACTTTATCGGTTCGAAACTGGCGGGCTTCCGCGAATTATGCAAGCTCGGCCTAGAAGTCTTTTGCTTCGATGGCGGGGACCTCCAGAAGTTCGGAGATGCCGTTGAACCATTCCTCAACGCTTTCTCGCTTGCCCCCGGAGAAGTGAATGCGCACCTTGAATTTCCGGGCCAATACAACGAACTCCAGTCGAAGCCGATCATTCGCCTAGAGGGCGGTCAATATTTTCTTCCAATCGCTTTCATCATCTCGGAGGCAATTTATGAAACGCCGTTCTATTGGATGAATGTCGACGAGGCATACGCAGAAACAGCACTCCTTAATCGGGGTCGGTTTGCTGAAAATGTCACTGCTGAACTAATGATGCGCGTCTTCGGACCTCAAAACGTCTACCGCGATGTTGAAGTGAGGGAGAAGAAAGGTCACGTGGTGACTGACATCGATGTGCTCGCGATTGTCGGCAATAAGGCAATCGTTTGCCAAGTGAAATCAAAGCGGCTGACAGAACTAGCAAGGCGGGGCGACCAAGCTAAGCTACTAGCAGACTTTAAATCTGCGATACAGGATGCATACCACCAAGGTTTACAGTGCAGGAAAGCCTTACTCGACAAGAAGAACAAGCTCTTCATAAATGGACAAGAGATACATCTCGATGAGTCCATAGATGACGCGTACCTCATGTGCGTCACGGTGGACCACTGCGGCAGAGGAAAATGTACTACGTGCCAGTTCCAAGCAACTCGATCACTTGCGGCTTGGATGAGGCGTTGTCGATGATCGAGATCGTGCCCTGCTGCAACCCCTGCTTAGTCGGAGAAAATGTTGCGCTGATCGTGCATTGCGCGCCGGGCGCAACCCGTTGGCCGCAGGTTGATTTCACAGCGAATTCGGCGCTGGCCTTCATCGACTGAATCTTCAATTCGCCCGTGCCGGTGTTGTCGAGGGTAACGTTCTGAGCCACGCTGGTAGTGCCTACAGACTGCTCTTTGAAATTCAGCGGCGTAGTGGGCGAGAAAGTGACCTCGCCGGTGTTGAGGAGAGTGGTAATCAGGCCATGCACCTCGTCCACGACGACGAGGTCGGACTTTCCGTCGCCGTTGAAATCTGCGGCAGCTACATATTGGCCGCCCACGTCCGTCCCAGCCTGATAAAGCACGCCTGGTTCGAAGGTTCCATCTCCGTTGCCTTTGTAAACTGATACGCCCGATGGAGCGAACGTATCACCGTCTTCCGCCACGGCCAGATCAACCTTGCCGTCGCCATCGAGGTCTTGTGCAATCACCCAAACGGGAACGGCATTCGTGCCGCTGTATTCAACAGCCCGTTGAAACTTCCCGTCACCGCTTCCTAGCAACACGCCTAGGCTGGGCACCGTCGCCAAGTCGAGTTTTTTCTTGCTGCTGGTGAAATATCCGGCGGTGATCGAGGCGGGCGCACCGAAAATCAGATAGTGCCCATCCGCGTCGAATGTGCCGTTGCCGTTCCCGAGCAAAATAGCGACCTCGTAGTTCGGGAATGATTCACCCGCAACGGCCACGTCGAGCTTGCCGTCATTGTTGAAGTCGCCAGGAGTTATCACGTATGCGGTTAGGCCATAAGGCAACGGCGTAGTAATAGGAGCCCCAAAAGTCCCGTCGCCGTTACCGGGAAGGACCTCAACGCAACTGCAGTCAGCCCCCTCAGAGTTGTCCGACTCCGAGGCTATGATGTCGAGATTTCCACCTTTTATGAAATCCCCAAGCGCCACCATATAGGATTTCGCCCTCGTCGGATACGCGATCGCCGGTTGGAAAGTGCCATCGCCATTGCCGAGCATTACCCAAACATTGTCGCTTGATCCGTCGTTCAACACTAAGTCGAGGATGCCATTCTTCCTTAGGCTCGCCGCGGATGCGTAGGTGGGGCCAACTCCAACGGCGTAGGAGTCGCCTTGCCGGAAAGTGCCATCTCCATTGCCAAGCAGGATGTCCACACTGCCGGAAGGATCAAAGCTTACTTCCGCTAGGTCGGGAATACCATCGCGGTTGAAATCGCCGACTGCGACGGAGTACGGAAGAGATACGCTTATGTGAAAGTTCGCACGCGTTTCGAACTGGGCGAACGCACAGGGGCCAAGCGCCCCCCCGCAGATCACGGCCGCTGCGAAGAAAGCTCGACAAGACAATCGGACCTCCGAGGGAGGAGATTCTACGGGTGAAGATTATCACCAAATTGCCCCCCGCTCGAACAAATTCGCGTGGTTGGGCTAAAACCTACCGGTAGTAGCTTCCCGCCTCCGACACTTAGGGGATTACGCGCTTGACTTACGACGACAATCGTGCCAACCTCCCGATCACGACACGGGAAAAATCAAAACAAAGGAAATGCTTATGATACCGAAGATAACTGCAGCACTAGCGTTCCTTACTGGACTCGTTCTGACCGCCACGATGTCCGCACCACTCGCTGGCGCGCAGGCGCTGCCCCTCGGCACCATCTCTGTGCTTGGTCCTGCCGGGTGCCCCATCCTTGCCGCCCGAAAACTGCAGCCCTCAAACACACTCCAGAAGCGGCAAGGGTGGGATTCCACGGACGTGGACGCCTACTCTTGCGAGAAGTGAGAGGCCGCGCTAGAGTCGCCGCTTCCAGTAACCCGGTTTTCTCTTAGCGTGCGCCACAGCAATAATCGTAATCAGATCGGGATCGTCCAGATAAACAACCGAGAAAGGGAAGCGTTGCATCACCAGCCGCCGCGTTCCGTATAGATATTTCGCCCAGCGATGCGGCGCGTGCAGGATTTCTTCCACAGCAGTATCAACATCCGTCAAAAACTCTTGGCTGGCATCCGGGCTGCGAGCCAAATACCAGTCGTCAGCGGCTTCAAGCTCTTTCCACGCCATTGCGTGAAGACGATTGGGCTTAGCCCCGAACATCTCTCCGCCGCGCGTTTAACCGCTCTTTAATTCTTTCCATCGGAACCATCTCTGCTTTCCCCGACCGAACATCATCCACACGCCGCTTAATCTCATCGGCCCAAGCCTCCTCAACGCCTTCTTCAGCAGGACCGTCGTCGAGGCTTTCAACCAACCGGTCAATCAGCAAGCCGCGTTCTTTCACTGAAAGCGCGAGCGCCTTATCAAGAACCTCCATACATTGTGCCGACATTTGTGCCATGCCCGAATTCTACACCTGCGGTTGCCCTACCCTTGTCGCTCAGCTTTTTCGAGCGACAGGCGGGCCTGACCGAAACCTCACCCCTTTTCCTTTCAATCACTTACCGCCGCCCAATCCCTCCAATCCCCGCTAAACCCCCATTTTCCACCATCCACTGTCTTATCCGTGCGCAACTCCCTGCGCTTCCGTAAGATAACCTCAGCAAAACTCTCAGGAACCGGATTAATCTGCCGTCCGCCGTTTTCCCCAAGGGAGAGCCATAGCTAGAGCTTTTAAGCCAAGAGCTAAGAGCCGAAAGCCAGGAGCCAAGAACCAGAATGCGTAAGCCGATCAAGTACGTAGAAAAAGCAGCCGTCGTCGCCGCCAAGGCAACTTGGGCAGTCTTCGATCGCGTCAACCGGATCAAGCCCAACCCATCCCCCACGCCCAAATGGTCCGATAAGCCTCTGCTCAAATCCTACGAGAAGTCGAAGCCGCCGCTGGGCTGGCCCCGCTCCACCGATTCGCTCTGTCCCAAGTGTGTCCCGGAAATTCGCCAGCAGATTCTCGACGGCCATCTGCCCCACGAAGTGCTCATGAACGAAAAGGTCGGCGAGATCAAAGCCACCATCATCGAGCGCGACGGCAAAATCCTGATGGTCAAGGAATGCCCGAAGCACGGCCAGTTCGAAGACGTGATGTCGATCGACACCGAATTCTCCAGGCACCTCGAAGACGTTTTCCCCGGCCGCGACATCGCCGCGCACAACGACGAAAAGCTGCACCACCACGGCTCTTCCACCGTGAAGTATGGACGTGGCTCCGTGCTGACCATCGATCTGACCAACCGCTGCAACATGATGTGCGATCCCTGCTTCATGGACGCGAACCAGGTCGGCTTTGTCCACGAGCTGACGTGGGAAGAAATCAAGACCATGCTCGACAACGCCATCACCATCAAGCCGCGTCGTCAGATGAGCGTGCAATTCTCCGGCGGCGAGCCCACCTTGAGCCCCTATTTCCTCGACGCCGTCCGCTACGCCCGCAAAGTCGGATACAACTCCGTCCAGGCCGCCACCAACGGAATCGAATTCGCCAAGAGCTTCGAATTTGCGCAGCAGGCAGTAGAAGCCGGTATGCGCTACGCCTATCTGCAATTCGATGGAATCGGAAACGCCGCTAACGCCCACCGCATGGTCGGCAACCTCTTCGACGTAAAACTGAAAGCGATCGAAAACCTCCACAAAGCCGGATGCGAAATCGTCCCGGTGATCACGATCGTGAACGGCATCAACAACGAACAAGTAGGCAGAATCATCAAGTTCGCCCTCGACAACCCCAAAACAATCAGTTTCCTCAGCTTCCAGCCAGTGAGCTTCACCGGCCGCGACGAGGCCGTAACCGACGACCGCCGCCAGGCCCAGCGCTACACCCTGAGCCATTTGGCTCACGACGTAAAAAACCAAACCAGCTTAGGCGAGCCCGCGAGAGATTGGTTCCCGATTTCTTTCATGGGAACGTTCAGCGACTGGGCCGACCTGATGCACGCCCAGGACCAAAACAACGACTGGGGCCAACTATCCTGCGGTTGTCACCCGAATTGCGGGACGGGGATGGCGGTGATGATCGACAAGGAAACCAAGGAAGCTGTGCCGGTTACGGCGTTCCTGCATGGCGACCAACTTGCTAAGGACATTGCCAAGGTTAATGATGCGGCTCGTGGCAAGTTTTGGACGGCTTTTGGGATGGCGCTGTGCCTGATGAAGAATTACGATCCGTATCAGTCGCCGACGCACTTCAAGTTGATGGATCTGCTGAGGAAGTTCGACAAGAACTATCACGTGACCGGAAAGGACTATGGGAAGGTTGGACCGGACCGGACGATTGATGACGTCATGAAGCGGCGTACTAACGACCGCTGGAATTTCCTGTTCATTGCGGGGATGTGGTTCCAAGACCTGTTCAACTATGATTTCCGGCGGACGGAGCAGTGCATCATTCCTTATGCGACCCAGGAGGGCGAGATTTCGTTCTGCGCTTACAACACGGGCGTGGGATGGCGCAACATCATCGAGAAGATGCACATGACCGCGACCCTCACGAAGTGGTATGAGGAGCATGGGCGGCATGAGATCTTCGCGGGCGGCAAGAAAGTAAAGATGGATGAGGAACACGTCGACTATCTGCGGCTGCGCGAAGATCTAGTGACGAACGAACTGCAGCATGATCTGGATAAGCTGGGCATCGCGAAGAACTCGCGCGAGGAGAAGAAGCGGGCTCGGGATTTAGCCGCTGCGGCCAACCCACTTCTCGCAAAAGAAGCGAGAAATGGGGCGCCCGTAGTCGGTGAGCATCGTGGGCCGGTGAAGAACGACGACGCTTACAATGCGCGCATGGCTTCGCTGTACCGCGAAGTCGTGCTGAAGGAGAAGCCGGCGCAGTCGCAGGATGGATTCATTCCGCTGGGCGCGCTGGCAAAGCCGAACGGCGGAATCGCTCCGGCCCCGAAGCCGGAAGTGCCTGAGCCGATCGCGGGAGACTAGCCCTCAGCTTTAAGCAATGAGCAAATTCTACCCGGGCCGCCGCAAGGCGGCCCGATTTATTTATACTGCGCGCGCGCGGCGAGTTGCATAGCGCCGAGGTCCGTTGCCCAGTTTTGTAAAAGAAGCAGAATCGGGTTAGCCGCTGCTGTGGTGGTGCCGACAGGGATGGGCCGCGGGTGTGATCGCCCACCCTTCGCCAAAAGCGGGCGAAAGGGTGGGGCAACCGCATTGAGATTTCGGCGGGAAAGGATGGACCAGCCTCCAGAACATATGAACATACAAGAACAGATCGAGAAGCACATTGCCAGCCAACCGGAGCCAAAACGCAGTGACATGCGAGAGTTGCATCGGCTCACGCTGCAAGTGTCACCAGAATGCAAATTATGGTTCTTCGACGGTAAAGACAGCGCAAATCATACAGTTTCTAACCCCACGATTGGATATGGGGTTCACACAATAAATTATGCCAATGGAAAAAGTAGAGAGTCTTTTCAAATTGGGGTGAGCGCAAACAAGACCGGAATCTCTGTCTATATTCTTGGTCTCAAAGATAAAAAATACTTAGCCAAAACGTATGGGAAAAAGCTAGGCAAGGCGAGCGTGACCGGATATTGCATTCGCTTCAAAGCTCTGAAGGATATAAACATCGACACGCTTGAGGCGGCCATACGAGATGGGCTTGCAGCTCAGAAGGATTAGGAGCGCACGGGTCAGGTCCGTGGTGCCCAGCTTTCGAAAACCGCGAAAGCTGGGGCAGCCTCAGTTGGGAAGGGCG
>CAZGXY010000052.1:0-32068 GCA_964530145.1 uncultured Acidobacteriaceae bacterium
TATGAGCACGGATGTAAAGATCCCCCAGCAACTTCCAGTGACGAAGCACCTGGCGCCCGAGGGTGTGAAGCTGCCCATTTATATGGACAATCATGCCACCACCCCGATGGATCCGCGGGTTCTGGAAGAGATGCTGCCTTATTTCATGGAGAAGTTCGGCAACGCGGCGAGCCGCAATCACTCATTCGGCTGGGCCGGCGAAGAAGGCGTGGAGACGGCGCGTGAACGGATCGCGAAGCTGATCGGCGCCACCACCAAGGAAATCATCTTTACTTCGGGGGCGACGGAGAGCGACAACCTCGCGATCAAGGGCGTCGCCGAAATGTACCGCGAAAAGGGTAATCACATCATCACGGCCGTGACCGAGCACAAGGCCGTGCTCGATACCTGCAAGCGGTTGGAGAAGTACGGCTATCGAGTTACTTACCTGCCGGTGCAGAAAGATGGCTTGATCGATCTGGAAGATCTGAAGCGCGCCATGGATGACAAGACGATTCTGGTCACGATCATGGCGGCGAATAACGAAATCGGCGTTGTACAGCCGATTGCCGAGATCGGCAAGCTGTGTCGCGAGCGCGGCGTCATCTTCCACACGGATGCCACGCAGGCGATCGGCAAAATTCCGATCGACGTCAACAAGCAGAACATCGACCTGATGTCGATCTCGGCGCACAAGATGTACGGACCGAAGGGGGTGGGCGCCCTTTATGTGCGGCGCAAGAATCCGCGGGTGCAGATTTCGGCCATCATCGATGGCGGCGGCCACGAGCGCGGCATGCGGTCGGGCACGCTGAACGTCGCTGGAATCGTGGGTTTGGGGAAGGCGTGCGCGATCGCTTCGGAAGAGATGTCGCGCGAGGCAGTGCAGTTGGGAAGCCTGCGCGACCGGTTGCGTGACCGCATCATGAACCGGCTGGATGAGGTCTACATTAATGGCACCATGGAGCATCGCCTGCCCGGCAATTTGAACATCAGTTTCGCGTATGTCGAGGGCGAATCGCTGCTGATGGGCATTAACGACATCGCAGTTTCCAGCGGTTCGGCGTGCACCTCTGCGACGCTGGAGCCATCTTATGTATTGAAAGCTCTGGGCACGGGCGACGATCTGGCGCACAGTTCGATTCGCTTCGGCATCGGGCGTTTTAACACGGCTGCCGAGGTCGATTATGTGGCCGACCGGGTGATCGAGACTGTGGAGCGGTTGCGGGAACTTTCTCCGCTTTATGAGATGGCGAAGGAAGGCATCAATTTGAAGGATGTGAAGGGGGCAGGAGAGTAGCAGCAGTGGAAGGTTTCGAGGTTTCGTTTTTCCCTGAAGCTTTGAAGCCCGTGGAACTTTGAGACCACAAAAAACGTTTGGAGCGTGAAAAAAAATGTCATACAGCGATAAAGTAATCGATCACTACAACAATCCGCGGAACGTGGGCTCCATGGACAAAAACAGCGCCGATGTTGGCACTGGACTGGTGGGCGCACCGGAGTGCGGCGATGTGATGAAGCTGCAGATCAAGGTCAATCGCGAGACCAACGTGATTGAAGAGGCCAAGTTCAAGACATTTGGCTGCGGTTCGGCGATTGCGTCGTCTTCGCTCGCGACCGAATGGGTCAAAGGCAAGACCGTGGATGAAGCTCTCAGCATCAAGAACATGGACATCGTGAAGGAGCTGTCGCTTCCTCCGGTGAAGATCCACTGTTCGGTGCTGGCGGAAGATGCGATCCGCGCAGCCATCGGCGACTGGAAAAAGAAGCAGGAGAGCGCGAAGCCAGTGGCATCGACGGTAGCGCAGTAGGTTCCGGGCGCTGCGAGCTGCGCGCTCGGCGGCTAACGGCGCCGGTGAAATGGCGACGAGAGCGCGCGGTTGGAGCTGTGCGCTTTCGAAGGTGGCTGCGCCGGGAAAATGAATGACAACTGCAACCCAACAACCCGTTGCCCAGGCGCCAGCGAAGGGTATTGCCGTGACCGATAAGGCCATCGGCAAAATTCGCTCGGCGATGGTGAAGGAAGGCATTTCGCCGGAGCAGGGCGGGCTGCGGCTGGGCGTGCAGGGAGGCGGGTGTTCGGGGCTGAGCTACAACATCCGCTTTGACACGCAGCCGCGCGAACGCGACCGCATTTTTCAATACGGAGACGTGCGGGTGTTTGTCGATCCCAAGTCATTCATCTACCTGCACGGCATGATCCTCGATTACCAGGAAACGCTGATGCAGCAGGGCTTCGTCTTCGTGAATCCCCAGGCCACTAAGTCGTGCGGCTGTGGTACCTCGTTCTCGGCCTGACCGGTGTTGTGGCGCGGCCGCCTCGGCCGCGAAAGCCTGCCACAAGCGGCCGCTGCCCTCCACAAAAGAGCGCAGGCGGACCGCGTTTTCGCTGGCCGAAAGCGCAAGTGTACGGACGTGTGAAGTCGTATGAACAAAACCTTGACCACGATTGGTTCGAAGCCCGTACCCGAAGGAACACAGACCTGCTGGTCGTGCGGGACGATGCGAGCGACGCACTTCTGCGAGGCTTGCGGCAAGGTGCAGCCTCCGGCGCCGGTGGATTATTTTAAGTTTTTCGGATTGCCATGGAAGCTCGACCTCGACCTGACCGCTTTGAACCGGGATTTCTATGAGCTAAGCCGCAAGCTGCATCCGGACCTGAATGCGCGGGCGGAAAGCGATGAGCAGGAGTGGAGCTTGCAGCAGACTTCGCAGCTGAATGACGCTTACCGCACGTTGAAAGATCCGATCAAGCGGACTGAATATCTACTGAAGCTGGAAGGGGTGGAACTGGAAGAGCAGTCGAAGAGCGCGACGGAACAGGCTCGCGCGACCGGGCAGGCGAAAAAACAGATCGTGCCGCCCGATCTGCTGGAAGAGGTTTTTGAATTGAATGTGCAGCTCGAAGAGTTGCGCATGCAGAAGAAGATGGGCGAAGACGATCCGGCGCTGATTGAAGAAATTGGCCGGCAGAAGCTCGAACTGGAAGAGAAACAGGAAGCGCTGCTCGAAGAATTGAAGGACCGCTGGAAGATATGGGATGGAATGATCCAGCGGGAGCACAATGGCCAGCCGGTTTCCGATGAGGAGCGCAGGCAGGAGCGAGAGAAAATGGTGGATGTGCTGAACCGGCGGAACTACATCCGGAACTTAGTGCGGGATGTGAGCGAGGTTTTAGAGAATTGAGAAATTGGGGAATTTAGTAATTGCGAAATTGAAGAAACACCGCGCCACAGGGTTTTGAATTACTCAATTACTAAATTACCCAACTACCAGATGACTTCTGATCGCATTGTCGGAATTGACCTCGGCACTACGAACTCCCTTGTGGCGTTCATGCAGGGGGAGAGCCCTGTCGTGATTCCGGGGGATGACGGTTCGAATCTGGTGCCGTCGGTGGTGGCGCTGGATGAGAAGAATCAACCGGTGATTGGAAATGCCGCGCGGGCTTCGCTGATATCAACCCCAGAGCGTGCCGTCTATTCGATCAAGCGCCTTATGGGACGCGGGTTGGAAGATGTCCGGGAGGAATTGAAGTTCTCCCCTTTCCGCCTGGCTGAGGATTTGCACGCGGGCGAAGTTTTGCGCATCAAGCTGGGGGAAAAGGATTTTACGCCGCCGGAAATTTCCGGGCTCATTTTGCGCCAGCTCAAGAGAAATGCCGAGCGATTCTTTGGCGGTCCGGTTACGAAAGCCGTGATCACGGTTCCCGCTTATTTCAACGATGCGCAGCGGCAGGCCACGAAAGACGCCGGACGGATCGCCGGGCTTGAGGTGCTGCGCCTGGTCAACGAGCCAACCGCTGCATCGCTTGCCTACGGCCTCGACCAGAAACAGAATGGAACGGTTGCTGTCTATGATCTGGGCGGCGGAACCTTCGACATATCGATTCTCAAGCTGCACGATGGCATTTTCGAAGTTATTGCCACGAACGGCGACACGCACCTGGGCGGCGACGACATCGACAATTTACTGATCACGATTGCGCTGGACGATATTCAGGGTGATCTCGGAACCGATCTCCGCAAGAATGCGGAAGCGGTGCAGGCGATTCGCAAAGCGGTGATTGAGGCGAAGATCGCGCTCTCGTCGCAGACTTCGACGAAGCTCGAGGTCGAGTTGCCCGGCGGCGGGCGCTATCTGCGCGAGATCACGCGTGAGCAGTTCGAGAAATTGATCCAGCCGATCATCGACCGTACGGTTGGTCCCTGCAAACAGGCGTTGAAAGATGCCGGGCTGAAGCCGGAGCAGATCGACGAGGTCGTGCTCGTCGGCGGGTCTACGCGCATTCCCAAGGTTCGGGCGCTGGTAAAGGAGCTGTTCCATCGCGAACCGCACACTGACTTGAATCCCGATGAAGTCGTCGCGCTGGGGGCGGCGGTGCAAGCGAATATTCTGGGCGGCGGCTCCGAAGCGACCGAAAACATGCTGCTGCTCGATGTGACGCCGCTCTCGCTGGGCATTGAAGTTGCTGGCGGGGTTACGGACAAGATCATTTTGCGGAACTCGACGATTCCTGCGTCGGCGACGCAGTTTTATACGACGCAAGTTGACGGGCAGGCCAATGTCGCCATTCATGTATTGCAAGGCGAGCGTGAACTGGCTAAAGATTGCCGCTCGTTGGCTCGCTTCGATCTGAAGGGCATTCCTGCGATGGCGGCGGGAATGGCTCGCATTGAGGTGAGGTTTCTGATCGATGCGAATGGAATTTTGCACGTCTCGGCGCGCGAACAACGCAGCGGGAAGGAAGCCGAAATTGAGGTTCAGCCGAGTTACGGCCTTACCGACGAGCAAGTCGAGGGCATGATTCTCGACTCGTTCGACAGCGCCGAAGAGGATTTTCGCCAACGTCAAACGATTGAAGCTCGCAATGAAGCCGCGACGATTCTGGCTGCGCTCGACAAGGGGAAGAAAAGTTCCGCGTGGGGACAGCTTACGACCGATGAGAAGAAAAAAATCGCAAAGTTTGAAAAGGGTTTAACCGCGGTCAAGGGTGAGGAGGATTATCAGGCGATTCGCAAAGCGATTGACTTGTTGAATCAGGGTACGATGCGGTTGGCGGAGCTGATGATGGATGGCGCTGTATCGACCGCGCTGAAAGGCAAAACGATGGATGAGGCGGATATGGGCGAGGGGCCGACGGCGCCGCATCCGGTGGCGAAGGCGGAGTTTGAATGAAGAAAATTGAGAAATTTGGGAATTGAGTAATCGGGAGATTGAAGGAACCGCGCCTGATTCTGCTCTCAATTCCCCAATTACTAAATTTCCAATTACTCAATCTTGGGCTCAGGAGTTGTATGGCTGACGAAAAAAGACAATCTGCGGGAGCCGCGACGGTGGAGGCTCCCGGCGAAAACACGGTGGAAGTCACTTTTTTGCCCGAGGGCAAGACGGTGCAGTTCGAGCACGGCAAGCTGCCTTATGAAGATCACGGCAAGGAAGAGTCGCTTCTCGATGTGGCGCTGAATTATGGAATTCCGCTGGATCACGCCTGCGGCGGCAATTGCGCCTGCACCACTTGCCACGTGTGGATCAAAGAAGGCGCGGAGAATCTCTCGCCGATGGACGACGATGAAGCCGACCGTCTGGACATGGCCGCGGATTTGCAGTTAAACTCTCGTCTCGGCTGCCAGGTGCAGATTACCAAGCCGGGCAAAGTTGTCGTCGAGATTCCGGCGTGGAACCGGAATTACATATCGGAAGAACACCACTAAGAGCAGGTTGCGAAGTTTCGCGTTTCAAAGTTTCAGATTTTCACAGCCGCGGGTAGAAGCTACATCACTGAAACCTTGATACTATGACTGCCGTGAAACTTTCCTTTTCAGGAGCGTGCCGTGCCCAAGCCTCTAACCTGGGATGATGCTGAAGATATCGGGATACTGCTCTCCGAAGCACATCCGGAGGTCGACCCTCTGACCGTGCGTTTTACCGATCTGCACCGGTACGTGACCGAACTGCCGGATTTCAAGGGCGATCCGAAAACTTCGAACGAGGGCAAGCTCGAAGCCATTCAGATGGCTTGGCATGAGGAGTTTCAGGACCGCACGCAAGGATAGGCGCTGCGCCAGCCGGCGCTTCCCCACTTTTTACATTTCCGTGACAACTTCGCAGAGACGCCCGAATAAGCTCATTCAAACCTGCAGTATCTTCTCTCTCTGAAGAAACGCAAGGGGCGCGGCGATTGCCGTGCCCCACTTTTCTGAATGGCAAAGGGGGTGAGCCGAGCTACTTTCGCCGCCAGCGGACCCCATCTTTTGTATTTTCGATGAGAATGCCGGCTCCGGCTAATTCGGCGCGCAACGAGTCTGAAAGCTGAAAATTGCGGGCTTTACGGGCGGCTTCCATTTCTTTAATTTTCTGTTCGATATCGGCTTCGGAGAGCTGAGCGGCTCTGACCAGTTCGCGAAGTTCGGGGCTGATTTCCTGTTCTCGTCCTTCGGATGGCGCCCAGTCGAAAATCTGTTTCATCTTTTGGCCGTCATCGTCTTTGAGCACAGCGAAAATCTCGTCGAATTTTTCGAGCGCTGACAGCAGCGGGGCGACATCCTCAGATCTGACCAGCCTGGCGTCGAGCGCGGAATTCGCCCCCCGCACCATCTCAAAAATTGCCGCCTGCGCCTGCGCGGTATTGAGGTCGTCCTCGAGGGCTGCGCGCATTTGATCGATTGCCAGCCTGGCGAGCGATTGCATTTCCGGATTGGAACCGGGCGGGAAGTTTCCGGCGGTGAGACGCTGGCGAAAATTGCGCAAACGCTCGACCGAGACAGCGGCTTGCTTCAACCCATCGAAGGTGAAGTTGAGCTGATTGCGGTAGGGCACGGACGCGAGCAGGTAGCGGATTGACGACGGCTTGTGTCCTTTAAGAACCAGGTCGCGCAGGGTAAAGAAGTTGCCGAGGCTTTTGGACATCTTCTCGCCTTCGACGAGCAGAAAACGAACGTGAAACCAGAAGCGCGCGAAGGTCTTGCCGGTCATCGATTCCGACTGCGCAATCTCGTTTTCGTGGTGCGGGAATATCAGGTCTTCGCCGCCGGCGTGCAGATCGAAGCTTTCGCCGAGTTCCTCCATCGACATGACCGAACACTCGAGATGCCAACCGGGACGGCCGGGACCGATCGCGGTATCCCACGACGCTTCGCCGGGCTTGGGCGCTTTCCAGAGGGCGAAATCGCGGGCGCTGTCTTTGTCGTATTCGTCAACGTCGACGCGTGCGCCGTCGAGCATTCCGCCGAAATCTTTTTTCGAGAGGCGGCCGTAGCGAGGAAAGCTTGCGATGCGGAAGTAGTACGAGCCATCTTCGGTGCGGTAAGCGATATTCCTTTCGGCCAGCTTGGCGACAAAATCCGCCATCTCCGGAATGTGTTCCGTAGCGCGAACCAGCAACGGCTGCTCGATTCCGATCATGGCGGCGTCTTCGAGAAAGGCCTTCTCGTATTTCGCCGTGTACTGCTGGACGCTCACTCCGGCGCGGGCGGCATTGCGGATGATCTTGTCATCGACATCGGTAATATTCATCACATAACGGACGTTGTAGCCGGACTGGCGCAGAAAGCGTTGCAGCATGTCGACCGCTACGAAGCTACGGAAGTTGCCGATGTGCCCGTAGTCGTAAACTGTGGGGCCGCAGGCGTACATGCGAACTTCTTTACCGCGCAGCGGGCGGAACTCCTCGATCTGTGCGGACATGGTGTTGTAAATGCGAAGAGCCATAGTGGGCGAGCGGTTGCGAAGAACTGGCAATGGAAAACCAGCAACGGAGAACCAGCAATTCTAGGGGTACGCCGGAAAGCGGGTCAACTGGCGCGCAGGCCGGGTCCGGTGTTTGCCGGGGAGTGGGCGGGCAGCGAATGCGAGTGGACGCGGAGCCGGTGCTGCACCAGAAAAACGTAGTGCAGGGCCGAGAGGATGGTGAAGGCAAAGGTCGCGCGCAGAAAGACGGTGCGGGTAATCCATATCCAGCGGGAGCTGCGGATGGCGTAGAGCATTACAAAGAAGACAGCGGCGATCTGGGAAAAAGTGTTCGCCTTGCCGAAGATGCTGGGGCGAAAATCGCGCAGTCCTGAAATCGCGAAGAGGACCGCGCTGGCGGCGAGGATGGAAATATCTCGGCTGAATACCAGCACGGTAAATTTCCATGGAATGCGATGGAGAATCGAAAGCACGAGAAACATCGTGCTCAAAAGAAGTTTGTCGGCGATGGGATCGAGATATTGGCCGAGCAGGGTTTGCTGGTGCAGTTTGCGGGCGAGCAATCCATCGAGGCCGTCGCTGAAACCGGCGACGACAAAGAGTACCAGCGCCCAGAAGTAGCGGCCGTCGACCAGTTCGATCACAATGAAGGGCACGAACGCCATGCGCAGGAGGGTCAACTGATTGGGCGTGGTGAATATCTGGGAAAATTTCATGCTGGAGCCTTGCTGGAGCGAACTCCAGTTCTCGCGGCGATGGTCAAAGGGACACCGGGCTGGGAAGTCTCCCGGATACTCAAAATTTCGCCTGGATCCAGACCCGTCTTGGCTTCAAAGCGCTGCGAGAGGGAAGGAAGATTGCCATCGGGCAGGTCGAGTTCGATGCGCTCGATGCGGTGCATGGGGAAAAAGACGACAGCCGGAGTGAAAGGCTCTCCATCTTTCACCATCACGGCAAGGTCTTCGAAAGACGCCAGCTCGACTCCGCTGAGGCTGAGGCCTTCGGCGCCCAGAGCAAGAATTGTGCCCCAGAACTTGTCGCGGGGATTGCCCAGCGTGACCACAACCATCGATCCCGGCGAAAAAGGAGCGGCAGCTGAAGCTTGCGCTGGCGAACCGGCAGGCTTCGGTTGAGAATCTTTCGCCATGCAACGATTGTCGCCGCGCGGGTGCGAATTGGCAACTGCGGAGCATTGAGAGCCATACGCAACGTTGCGGAACGCCGCCAGCGACATTAGAATAAAGGCCAGCGTAGGCGCGTAGCTCAGTTGGTTAGAGCGCTACCTTGACACGGTAGAGGTCAGGAGTTCGAGTCTCCTCGTGCCTACCATTTATCTGCCAGCGGTTGCCGGCCTGCATCCCTCCGCAATTGAAATTTCCCGGGAAATCAGAGGGGCAATAAATTTTGCTTGACATATTCCCATATCGGAATATATATTCTGGCTATGGCACGAGCGGCGACTTCGTCGGATGCATTTAACGCTGTGGCGGAGGCGCGGAGGCGCGAGATTCTTCAGTATCTGGCGCACGAGGAGCGGACCGTGGGAGACATTGTGGCGAAGCTGGGTCTGGAGCAGCCTTCGGTGTCGAAGCACCTGAAGGTGCTGCGCGAGGTTCGGCTGGTGCGGGTGCGGCGGAACGGGAGGCACATGCTTTATCGAACCAATGCCGAGGCGATCCGTCCCATGTACGAGTGGACGAAAACGTTTGAGCGGTTCTGGGAGCATCAGCTCAACCGGATCAAAGAACGTGCAGAAGCGAAGAGCCGGGGACCCGGCAAGACCGATTGAGCAATGAGATGAACTTTAACCTTTTGAGCTTTGCATAAGGAGGAACGATGGCTGTTATTGCGGAAGGAATTGAGAATCTGAAGATCGAGATTTATCAGGAAATTTTTGTTCGCGCCTCGCTAGAGGTGACGTTCGAGGCTTTGCTGGAACAGCTTGGGCCGGAGAACGACAGGCCTGACGGCGTGCGCATGAACATGAAGATCGAGCCGTGGCCGGGTGGAAGATGGTTTCGCGATTTGGGCAATAACAACGGCCACTTCTGGGCGGTGGTGCAGGCGATCAAGCGGCCTGCGCTGCTCGAATTCAGCGGGCCGTTGTTCATGTCGTCGCCGGCGATTTCGAATGTGCAGTACCGGCTGAGTGAAAAAGACGGCGGCACGCTGATCAAGTTCCATCACCTCGGGTTCGGTCTGATGGAAGAGGAGCAGCGGACAGGCGTGGGACAGGGATGGACTTACATTCATGAAAAAATTCGCAGGCTGGTGGAGGGTAGAGGCCCGCGGTGAGCTGGGGAGGGATTATGTGTCCAGCATGTATGGCGAATGCGGTGGTGCTGGCCGGCAGCGTGGATTCGACTGGCGGGATCACTGCCCTTGCGCTGAAGGCGTTTGGTGCACGGAGAAGGGCGTCCGGAGAAAACGAAATCTTAGAAATTTCAACAAGTGAGACTGAAAGGAGAAATGACGATGGCTACGGCAACTAGCGGAGAACTGCGGACGGCCGTGTCGCGAACGGAATGGCTTGCGGCGCGAAAGGAATTTTTACGCAAGGAAAAGGAATTCATGCGGCTGCGCGACGATTTGAGCCGGCAGCGGCGGGAATTGCCCCGGGAAAAGGTGGAGAAGAACTACGTATTCGATGGACCGCGCGGTAAAGAGACACTGGCCGATCTGTTTGCAGGGCGCAGCCAGCTGGCGGTTTATCACTTTATGTTCGGGCCGGGATGGAAAGAGGGATGCCCGAGCTGCTCGTATCTGGCGGACACGTTCGACGGCTGCGCCATTCACCTGGCGCACCGGGACGTGACGTTTCTTGCGATTTCGCGCGCTACTCTGCCGGAGATTGAGGTATTCAAGAAGCGCATGGGATGGAAATTCAAGTGGGTGTCATCTAACGGGAGTGATTTCAACTTTGATTATCACGTTTCGTTCACGCCCGAGGAACGGGCGAAGGGTAAGGTCTACTACAACTACGAGATGATGAACTTCTTCAGCGAAGAAGGCCCCGGTATGAGTGTTTTTTACAAGAACGATGCGGGAGAAATCTTCCACACTTATTCGAGCTATGCGCGGGGACTGGATCCGATGGTGGGCACTTATCAATGGCTCGATCTGGTGCCGAAGGGGCGCGACGAAGATGGACTCGCGCACAGTATGGCGTGGGTTCGTCATCATGACAAGTATGACGATGGCTATGTGGTTGACGCGAAACAGCCGTATGTAGAGCCGGCAAAGACCGAGAGCGGGTGCTGCCCGGAGAAACGAACCGCGTAATTTTTGCTCTTCACGGTTCGGGTTTTGTACGGCGCGATGCGTTAGAATTGTGGGGCAACGCTGGGATCGATGCCCAGCATTGCCCCATCTTCATTACTTGCTTACTCACCATGCCTGATTCTCTTACTTCGCAAATTCAAAGCAACGTTGAACCATCTGGCGATGCCGAACCATCGTTCGGCGATTTGCTGTCGCAATATGAGCGGAGCCACTCGCGTAAGAGTGAGGGCGGTGGAAAGCAGCTCGTGGGGACGGTCGTGACCGTCTCAGCAGACGCGGTAGTGCTCGATATTGGATTCAAAAGTGAAGGCACTTTGCCGCTGGTGGACTTGCAGACTGCCGGCCAGACGGTTAAGGCCGGCGACAAGCTCTCGGTTTCCGTGAGGGGGCGCGATGCGGAGGGGTACTATCAGCTTACGCTGGGCAAAGTTGAGCGGCCCGCGGATTGGGCTGCGCTGGAAAAAGCTTTTGCAGATAAATCGACAATCGTGGGCACCGTGACCGGCGTGATTAAAGGTGGACTGAGCGTGGACGTGGGCGTGCGAGCGTTCATGCCGGCTTCGCGCAGCGGAGTGCGGGAAGCCGCGGAGATGGAGAAGCTGGTCGGGCAGGAAATTTTCTGCCGCATTCTTAAGCTTGACGTAGCCGATGAGGATGTCGTCGTCGACCGTCGCGCCGTCCTCGAAGACGAAGAGCGTTCGGCAAAGGATCGTCTCTATTCGGAGATCAAAGAAGGCGCGGAGCTTACGGGAACCGTTCGCAGCCTTACCGATTATGGAGCCTTTGTCGATCTTGGCGGGGTTGATGCCCTGCTGCATGTGAGCGACATTTCGTGGAGCCGCGTGGCGAAGGCAGCGGATGTGCTTACGGTTGGACAGAAAGTCGACGTTAAGGTGCTCAAGATTTCCAGCGAGTCGGGGAAGCAGCGAATTTCGGTGGGCATGAAGCAGTTGCGGGCGCATCCGTGGGACGCTGTGGCGGGCAAGTATCGCGTGGGCGAACGGGTTCGGGGAACTGTGACGCGCGTTGCCGACTTTGGAGCGTTTGTAGAACTGGAGCCGGGCATTGAGGGCCTGATTCACGTTTCTGAAATGTCGTGGGGCCGAAAGTTGCGCAGAGCGGACACGCTGGTTAAACAAGGCGAGATCGTCGATGCTGTCATATTGGGGATCAGTGTCGATGAGCGCCGCATGTCGCTGGGGCTGAAGCAGGCGCTGGGTGATCCGTGGGCCGATGCTGCGCAGCGCTTTGCCGCCGGCACAGTGATTGAAGGGCCGGTGGTGAGCATCACCAAGTTTGGCGCGTTTGTTCAGTTGACTGAGGGCGTTGAGGGGATGATCCATATCGGCGATCTCAGCGCGGAAAAGCGGATTAATCATCCGCAAGAAGTGGTAAAAATCGGCCAGGTGGTGAAGGCGCAGGTGCTGGCGGTCGATAGCGAGAAACGGCAAGTACGGCTCGGGATAAAACAACTGGCGCCCAGCGGCCTCGACGAATATATCGCGGAGCGTAAGGTAGGCGACGTGGTCAGCGGACGGATCGCTCAAATTTCCGAAGGGCGGGTGCGGGTGGAATTGGGCGAAGGCGTAGAAGGCTTGTGCACGTTGGAGCGGGTGAATGCATCGGCTGCGACCGGCGCGGTTGCGCAATCCGCAAAGAGCGATTCGCGGCTGGATTTGTCTTCGCTGGGTTCGATGCTGCAGGCGCGGTGGAAGGGCGGTTCCGGCTCCGCGGAGACGAAGCCTGAGGACGTTCGCGCCGGCGAAATTAGAAAGTTCCGAATCACCAAACTGGATCCGGCTACGAAGAAGATTGAACTGAAGCTGGAATAAGACTGGGCATCCCGCCAAGGATTCTGCTCCGGCTGTTTTGCTTTTCTTTTCTTGCGTTGAGCAGGTTACTGGCTTTCCGGGCAGATTTGAAATTCCCTCCTGTCATTGACACCCGCATGGCAACGGGTGTATTACGAATCGTTATCTTTTCTTTCGATTGATTCCAAACCTATCGACCACGCAAAAGGGGATGACTCTGCCATGTGCCTGAACCGGAAGTTGCCGCTGATGTTCTGTGCAATCTGCCTGATGTCCGTGACTTCGAGCCGTCTTCTTGCGCAGGCGAAAATTGAGACCGCGAAACTGGCCGTCGAGGCGGACCAGAAAACCGGCGCTTATTCAATTCGCTCGAAGGAGAATCCGCACAGCTCGCTGACGGCGACGATGGCGGCGGAGGTAAATCACCGCTGGTTGCGCGCGAGCGATTATCCGGAACATAAGGCAACCACGGCATCGTTGAACGGCGATGCGGGACCGGAGCTGACAATTACTTACAGCGGATTATCCGGCCAGCCCAGCCTCGTTTGCAGCATTCGCCTGGGGGCGCGGGCGGAGTTCGCAGAAATCGAAACGCTGGTTCGCAACGATACGGCGGGGCAGATCACGGTTCAGGCGATTCGGACGATCGACGCGAAGAGTCCGGTGCTTGGGCTCGACGGCCCTGCGACTGCCGATCGCGTGCTTTCCGACAGTTTCAGCGAAGACCGGCCAAACATGAGCCTTCATGATTTTGCCGATGCGACCGATGGGATGCACAAAGCCGTCGGCAGCCAGCTTATTTACAACCGGCAGAGCCGGCAAAGCTTTTTTGCCGGCGCTCTGACTTCGGAGAAATGGCTGACAGTTTTGCGGCTCAGAGTGAACGATAAGAAAGACGGAATTGCCAGCTACGAGGTTGAGTCGACCGGCACGACGGAGCTGGCGAAAGACAATTCGCTGCGCGCTTCTCCGGCCGAAGACCAGGTCGAGCTCAGCCTGCCGGTTGAGCCGGGGAAAAATCTGCCTGCTGAAAAGCTGGTGGTCAGTTTTTCATCCGACTATCACACGCAACTGGAAAGCTATGGGAATCTCATCCGGCAATTGCACGCCGCGAGAGTGAACGCGCCGACGCCGATCGGGTGGTGGAGCTGGACAGCCTTTTATTTTGGGTTGACGGAGGGTCCGGCGCTGACCAATGCCGAATTTCTCAGCGCTCATCTGCGCGACCTCGGGTACACGTTCTTTCACATCGATGAAGGCTATCAGTGGGCGCGAGGCGATTACACGTCGGTGACAGCGAATAAATATCCGCACGGCCTCCGGCCGCTGGAAGAGAAGGTGCAGGGGCTTGGACTCACGCCCGGCATATGGACCGCTCCGTTCGAGATTTCCGAACGTTCGACGGTTTACGTGAATCACAAGGACTGGCTGGTGCACAACGCGAAGGGCCAGCCGATCCCGGCGGGCTGGGTGACCGAACGGCCCGATACCGCAAGGGATCTCGATCAGCTTTATGTGATCGACAGTACAAATCCGGCGGCGCAGCAGTATCTGCGCAACATCTACCGGACGCTGGTGAGAGATTGGGGAATTCGCTACATCAAGCTGGACTTCATGGACGACAGCCTGATCGAAGGATATTATTACCGCCCGAATACGACCGCGCTGGAGGCTCAGCGAATTGGGTTGCAGATTATTCGCGAGGCCGTGGGCGACGATGTGCTGCTCGATAAAGACGGCAGCCCCATGCTGAATCCTGTGGGGCTGGTCGATACGGGACGGATTTCGTGCGACACCGGACACACGTTCGACGCCAGCCGCGATGCGGCGCCCGGAATTGCAGCGCGCTATTACATGAATCGCAATTACTACGTCAGCGATCCCGATGCATTTTCAGTTTCTCACCAGGCCTATGCGGCGCAACAGGATCACGGCGGCGAAAGAGCGCTGACACTCGATGAAGCGCAAGTGGCGATCGCGCTGGCTGCGGTTTCCGGCGGCATGTACGAGATTGGCGATGATTTGCCGACTCTTTTTCTCGATGCCGACCGCATGAACCTGTTGAAGAACACCGATCTCCTGAACATGGCGCGTTATGGTCACGCCGCCAAGCCGCTTGACCTGATGAATTATGCCGCTGAGGACGAGATGCCGAGCATATTCCTGTTGCGCGAGAGCAAGCGGCAAACGATTCTGGCAGTTTTCAATTGGACAGAAAAAGAGCGCGAGCATGATTTTTCGTTTGCGAGTCTTTTTTCCGATCGCGATTTGGGAAAACAAAACTCCGTGACCGATATTTTTGGCGGAAAGCTGGTTACGGAAAATCAGTCTTCATTCTCGATGAAGGTTGCGCCGCATTCGGTGCGGATGCTGAAGATTATCGATACATCGATTCCCGCTTCTGCGCCGACGGTGAAAGTACAAGCGCCGGAGAAGATCGAAACTGGAAGGAATGCAGCGTTTTCAGCGGGGCCCGGCGACAACGGCGTGGCCGCGCTTTCGTACCGCTGGGACTTTGGAGATGGAACCGGCGCCGAGGGTGCGAGTGTTCATCATGCTTACACTCACACCGGCAGCTTTACGGTGCGGCTGACCGGGGATGGAATCGAGGGAGTTCCTTTCGAAAAGTCTTATGAGGTTCAGGTTGCGGGGACCATCGATACGATCTTCCGGCCGGAGTTGTATCAGCACATTCCAGACGAGCGATAAACTTCGGATTTATGCAGGTATTTACCGGTTGCTTTTTGCTTATGTTTTGTTAGTATTTGTTGCGATTACTTTCGTATGCTTTTTCTTTTCTTATGAATTCTCTCTCGAGACTGATCGACCTTCCGCAGGACGAAAGAGAATCCCGCGGTCTATTGCACACCCCCAAGGAGGTTCACCAGCAGCCCGAGAGCTGGCTCGCGACCTACGGGCTATTCCGGCGACGGCATCGGGAGATTCGAACTTTTTTGCAGTCTGCGGGCGTCTTTGCGGAGGCTGGGCTTCGTCCGACGATCTTTTTGGTGGGCGCGGGAACTTCGGATTACGCGGGCCGCGCACTGACACAGCTTCTGCGGCATTGCTGGCAATGTGAGGTGCAGGCGGTTCCGAGCACTGACCTGTTGACCCATACTGAGGAGTCGCTCGTTCCCGGTCGCGCTTATCTGTGGATTACGCTTTCGCGTTCGGGAGAAAGCCCGGAGGGAATCGCAGTAATCGAGCGGGCGTTGAAAGACCATCCCAGCATTCATCACCTGATTGTGACTTGCAACGCGCAGGCCAAAATGCTGCGAATGACTCGCGGCCGCGAGCAGGTGTTGGGAATTGCGTTGCCCGATGAAGTCCACGACCGGGGATTGGCGATGACCAGCTCATTTTCGAACATGGTGGTGTTCGGACAATGCCTGGCGCATGTGGAAGGTCCTGAGCGGTACGAGGCGGTCTTGAAGCAGGTGGTCGAAGCAGGAACGAACTTTCGCGGGGCCGCGGCGGACCTTGCCCATGAACTTGCCAATGAAGATTTCACGAAGGCGTGTTTTGTGGGATCGGGCGCATTGAAGGCGGTGGCAACCGAATCTGCACTGAAGGTGTTGGAGCTCACGGCGGGACGAATTCAGACCATGTCGGAATCGGCGCTGGGGTTGCGTCACGGGCCGATGGCGGCGATCGATGAACAGACACTTCTGGTCGCTTTTCTTTCTGGAGACGAACGGGTTCGACGGTACGAGTTGGACTTGTTAGAGGAGATTGGGAAAAAGCGCCTGGTCAGCACTCGCGTAGCGGTAAGTGCGAGTGCGAACGCCAGCATCGAGGACGTGGCCGAGCGAGTTCTGGTGTACAGGCCTTCCCTGACGATCGCAGACGACTATCGCCCGCCGTTGGATGCGATGTTTGGGCAATTGCTGGGATTATTTTTTTCGTTACGCTGCGGGCTGAAGCCGGATTGTCCCAGCCCGAGCGGCGCAATCAGCCGGGTTGTGCAGAATGTCCCGATTCATACCTGAAATCAAAAACGACGTGTTCAGCGGGAGGCATCTACCATGAACCAACCGTCGCGCGGCTTGTTACTCAGTGTGATCGCGGTTGTGAGTCGGCAACGCCCGCTGCTTCTGGCTGCATGGTTCCTTGGCGCAGCCGCGATTTTGCCCGCCTTTGCGCAGAAAGACACTGGAAGCATCGCCGGCCTGGTGAAGGATTCTTCGAACGCAGTTGTCGAAGGCGCGAAGGTGACAGTAACCGACGCTGACCGCGGAACGCAGGTGACCACCCGGACTAACGTCCAGGGCGAATACCTGGTTAGTCCGCTGAAGGTGGGCCAATACCAGGTCACTATTGAAAAGACAGGATTCAAGAAAGCGTTGGCCGGCCCGGTCACGGTTGACGTGCAGGAGCGCCTGGCAGTCGATGTGACACTGCAGGTTGGAACGATCTCCGAATCGATGACGATCACATCGATCAGTCCGCAACTGGAGACCGAAACCTCGGGACTCGGCCAGGTGCAAGACAGCCACACGATTGAAACGCTTCCGCTCAACGGGCGAAACTACGCGCAACTGGCCTTGCTGGGCGCGGGCGTGGGCCCGGCAGAACCGGGATCGCGGGTAGAGACTTCGTATGGATTCAGCTCCAACGGGTCGCGTTCCCTGCAGAATAACTTCCAGCTCGATGGCGTCGATAACAATTCCGATCTGGGTGACGTGCTGAATGGCAGCGCATATGTAATTCAGCCTTCGGTCGACGCGCTGGCGGAGTTCAAAGTTCAGACTAACGCTTACAGCGCGGAGTTCGGACGCGGCAACGGGGCGGTGATGAATGCCGTGATCAAGTCGGGTACGAACCGGTTCCACGGCGATGTGTGGGAGTTTCTGCGGAACGACATATTCGACGCGCGCAATGCGTTCGACGAATTCGGGCGGCAGGAGTACCGGCAGAATCAGTTTGGGGCGACGCTGGGCGGGCCAATCGTCAAGAACCGCCTATTTTTCTTTGGAGATTATGAGGGCCTTCGCAGACGGCAGGCTTTGCCGCAGCTGGCGCTGGTTCCCACGCCAGCCGAGATCAGCGGGAATTTTTCGTCGTTCATGACCGTATCTCCGGCGAATGAGGTTAAGGCCGTAGATGCCGCTGGAAACGTCACAAAACAGGTCGCGGTCGATTGCAGCGGCAACCCAACCTATCAGGGTGAGATTTTCAACTCCTATCTGACACAAGTTTCAGCGCTGAATCCGGATGGCTATTGCAGCGTGCCGATTGGAGCGGGCCCGGGAGGCGTTCCGACAAACGTTTTTCCGGCAGGACTGATCGATCCGCTGGCGGCGAGATTATCGGCGCTGTTTCCCACACCGAATGTCAACATCAATGGCTCCAACTTCCTGGCTGAGCCGAAGCAGAGTTTCGATCAGAACAATTTCGACGTTCGCATCGATTACACGATCACCGATCGCGATTCATTTTTTGGACGCTTCAGTTATGAGGATCAGCCCGGCTTCATCCCGTCGCCATTCAACAATGCCCTCGACGGCGGCTCGTTTCAGGATGGCTCTCAGGACAACTCCTACCGCAGCGCGGCGATCAGCGAGACGCATACTTTTTCATCGAACACAATCAATGAGCTGCGCTTGGGGTACAACCGCATCAATTCGCACCGCTTTCAACTGAATTCCAACACGAACGTGGCCGCGCAATTGGGATTTCCGGGAGTTCCGTTCGGGCCGGATAACGGCGGCTTGCCGAACATTAACATCGACGACGGCACGGCGACGATCGGCAGTTCGGGCTTTCTGCCGTCGATTGAAAAACAAAATACCTATGTGATCGATGAAAACCTGACCAAAGTTCACGGGCGGCACTCGATGAAATTCGGCACCGAGCTGCGGTTCATCGAGTTCACGATTTTCCAGCCCGCGGCATCCCGCGGCACGATGGATTTTGCCAGCGACTTTACCGACAATGCGGCCGCTCCCACCACTGGGGGCGAAGCCTTTGCCACGTTCCTGCTGGGCATAACCGATGGAGCGACGATCACTAACCAGCACAACGTTGACTACCATCGCGGCGACTTCTCATGGTTCGCGCAGGATGACTTTCGCGCTGCACCTAAATTGACGCTCAATCTCGGCCTGCGCTATGAACTCTTCACGACGGTGAAAGCGAGGGACAACGAAGAGGCGAATTTCGACTTCGCCACCGATTCCCTTGTCGTGCCCAAGGGCCAGCAAGCCGTGCTCACACCGACCATCGCTTCGTATATTCCTATCCAGAGAAACGGCAGTGCGGGATTGATCTCGCCGGACTTGACCACCTTCGCGCCCCGCGTTGGTCTTGCTTACCAGATTACCGATAAGCTGGTTTTGCGCACGGGCTACGGAATTTTTTACGGCGGCGAGGAGAATGGGCCGTTTTCGAATCCGAGTCCGGGATTCAACCCTCCGTTTTTTGTCACGGAGAACTTTACCGAGCCGTGCGGCCTGCCAGCGGCGAATCCGAATCCCAACGAACCGAACTGCGCGGTTGTGGGCCCGGGAAATGTGCCGCTGAGTTCGCTGTCGCAGGGTTTTCCGGCAAATTCGCTGGTCGATCCAAACACGCCTACGCTATTTTCTGAAAGCTCGACGCTGAAAACTCCATTCGCTCAGCAATGGCATTTTGGATTTGAGTATCAAATGCCGAGCGAAATGCTGCTGAATATTTCTTATGCGGGGTCGCACGGGAACTATCTTTACGGCATGTACAACGGCAATGAGGCCCAACCGAATGTGGCATTCTGCACGAGCAACGGAAATAGCCCGGAAAACTGTCCAACGGCTGCGCGACGCCCGTTTCCCGCGGTCGATGGCCTGATCGATACGCTGCGCGCCAACGACTATTCGAATTACAACGCGCTGCAAGTTCATCTCGAAAAAAGACTCAGCCGCGGATTGCAATTTGGCGCCTCTTACACTTATGCCCACGCCCTGGATGACGCTTCCAGCGCCAGCCTGGGCTCGCTCAACAACGGGGACTTCCGCAACCAACTATTTCCTCAGCTCGAATATGGCAACGCCGACTTCGACGTGCGGCAGCGTTTCGTTGTGGACTATGCGTACGAGCTACCGTTCGGCCATGGGAGAAAGTTTGCCGGAAATGCCGGCGGTGTTCTGAACGGGATTATCGGAAACTGGCAGGTTTCAGGCATTACGAGCGCTCAAACCGGCAACTGGTTCACGATTACCGATTCGATCACGAACGTTTCTACCAGCGATGGAGGAGGAACGGTTGGGTTCTATGAAGTGCGGCCCAATCTTGCGGGCAATCCGAACGCGAAGCCGTGCCTCCCGGGGACTCTGTTCAATACCTGCGCATTTGTCGACAACTCGATTTTCTATACTTTCGGCAACGCGGGCAGAAACATCGTTCGCGGACCGGGTTTGCAGGACTGGGACTTTACGCTCTTCAAGATGTTTCCCATCCGCGAGCAAATGCACGCTGAGTTTCGCGCCGACTTTTTCAATATATGGAACCACGTAAACCCGTTGTTGGGGCCTGTCGGGGCGATCAGCGAGGAGCCGACTGCGGTTGAATTCGGAACTCCGCAGTTCGGGCAAGCAGTTGCCGCACGCGATCCGCGGTTCATTCAGCTGGCGGCGAAGTTTTATTTCTAAATTATCTCGAGTGCCTTTATCGAACTCGCGAATGTTGCTCTCATTCTGGGGGAGGACGAATTATGAAACACAATTTCTCGACCACGGGGAACGCGCGAATCGCATTCAGCTTGATGCTTGCGGTTGCTTCGATGCTGACGTCGAGCCTTCTCGCGCAAGCGGGATCAACCTATTACGTATCGACCGCGGGCAGCGACAGCAATCCTGGTACGATTGGCGCGCCCTGGCTCACCATTCAGCATGCGGCGAATACGGTGACCGCGGGAGCGGCCGTATATGTTTTCGGTGGGGTCTATGACGAGGCGGTGAACTTTCCGGCGTCCGGGACCGCATCTGCGCCAATCACATTCGAGAGCTATCCGGGGCAGACCGCAGTGATCGATGGAACCAATGTCACTTGCTGCACGTCGAATCCGCCTTCGAGCGGGAATGACACGCAGGGACTGGTCACGATCGTGAATCAGAGCTATGTGACGGTCAGCGGGTTCGAGATCCGCAATTTCACCACGAGCAAAGCGGCCTCCACTCCGGCCGGCGTTTGGATCACCGGTTCGGGCACGGGAGTGCGGTTGCTGAATAATCTGGTGCACAACATTACGACATCGTCGGAAAAGAACGGCAACGCGTTTGGCGTTGCGGTTTATGGCACTTCGCAGACTCCGATCACGTCTTTGGTGATCAACGGAAACGAGGTTTACAACCTGAAGACGGGCAACAGCGAGTCGGTGAATGTGGATGGCAACGTCACCCATTTTTCGATCACGAATAATCTCGTGCACGACAATGACAACATCGGCATCGACGCGATCGGATACGAAGGCGTGGGCCCGGTCGGCTACGACGAAGCCATGTACGGAGAAATCAACGGCAACACCGTATACAACATCAGCGGAATTCACAACGCGGGCGAAGGTGACCAATATGATGCCGACGGGCTCTATTGCGATGGATGCGCGTATGTCACGTTCGAGGACAATCTGATTCACAATGTCGATTACGGCATTGAGGTGGCGAGCGAACATAAAATCTGCCAGAGCACAGGAACGGAATACTCTTCGAGCGGGACGATCGGCAAAGGCACGGACCCGTGCAACGGCAGGTACGTTACGGTGCGGAACAACGTGGTCTACGACTCGAACGCGTGCGGCATTTCGATCGGCGGATACTCCAACGGCGTCGGCGGCACCGCAAATACCGTCATCGTCAACAACACGCTTTACAACAACAATACGCAGAGCCAGGCGGGCGAATTTCAGATTCAATTCCACTCCGGGCAGGCGCAGGGCAACATTTTCGAAAACAACATTGTCTACGCGGGAACGCAAAATGTCTGGATCAACAGCTTTGTGAAGCCGACGACGACGTATCCTGCGCCGCCTGCGACTCTGAACTGGAATTTATACTATTCCGCCGCCGGCTATGTGAAGGGAACCTCGATCGTTTGGGCGGGAGTGAGCAGCTACAAAACTTTCGCAGCTTACCAGAGCGCGTCGGGCGAGGACGCTCATTCGCTGAATGCCAATCCGCTGTTCGTGAATGTGGGAGCTACGCCGCCCGATTTTGATATTGCGGCCGGCTCGCCCGCCGTGAACGCGGGGAGCACGAGCCTTCCGTGCAGCGTTGGATGGTGCAACAGCGGCTCGATTTACGGCAGCACCGACTTCATCGGTAACCCGCGGACCAATGGCTCGAACATCGATATTGGCGCATACGAATCCGCCGGTGTTGCGAACTCGCTGACTGTGAGTTTGACGTCGGGTTCGTATACGCTTCAGACGGGGCAGTCAACGACTCTGACTGCGACGGTCGCGGCAAATCCCGGAGATGGCGGCGTGCCGAGCGGAACGGTGAACTTTATGCTCGGATCGACTTTGCTTGGAACAGAAACGGTGCTGCCCACCGGCGATGCAGAGTCGGAAGCGATCATGCTGTTGAGCGCGTCGCGGCTTAGCATGGGCTCGAACACGATCACGGCTGTTTACTCAGGCAATTCAGTTTACGGAAGCTCGACCTCTGCGCCCATCATGGTGACATTGCAGTAGATTTGTTTGCACGTATCTGATTTGCAAAATCTCGCTGGATCGCAAAAGCGGCAGGAACGTTAAATCGTTCCCGCCGCTGTGTGGCCCGACTTTTCGGTGAGGTTAGTCTCTTTCGCGGAACTCGCCGGACTCGTCATCCGACGGCCGGCGCCGCATTCCGGCACTGGATGCGGCCGAAGTTTCGTCTTTCTTTTTCTGCCAATCGGCCTCGGCGAGCACGTTGATCACTTCCATTTTCTTCTTCTTCAAGCTGACATTGATTTTGGGCAGTTCGCCGTCGGCTTTTTTCTGGAAATCATCGATGACATCCTGCAGTTCGTGGCCGAGCGATTCGGTGCGCGCCGCCTGGTAGTCGGTTGGCTTGCCATCCCAGCTCGTGATTGCCCCGTAGAGCTGCCCGAGGTGCTCGCGGATGCGCTCTTCGCCGGTGATCATGCCCCCTTCTTTGGTGGCTACTATTTTTGACCGGATCGTATCGCAATCCGCGGCGAGCTGCTGAAGTTCCTTGTGCAGGGGATCTTTCTCCGGGACTTTCGCCGCGCGGGCGTTGGCGCCGTCGCGAACGCCTTCAATCGCGGCGACTCCCCAAGTCATATGCTCAAGCTCTTTGTAAACCTTCATCGAGAGGTCGAACTCCGACTTGCGTTCTTCAGCCGAATACTTAGCTCGCGGATCGATAGCGACTGTGAGTTGCTCGGTATAGGTTTTATCTCCCTTGGTGAGTTTTACCGTGTAAGTTCCGGGCACGACGCGCGGCCCTTGCGCGGCTTCGAAGAGGGCCGATGCCGCCGGCGCAACCGCGGGCGGCTTGACGTGCATCGACCAACTGGTGCGGTTCAGCCCGCGATGCTTGGTGCCGGCGACGGTGTCGACGAGCTTTCCATCCTGATCGAAGATCTCGATCTTGAGGTCGCCGAAGATGTGGCGGCCTTTCTGGTAGTAGGTGATCTGCGCGTCCGTGGGCCGGCTTTGACCGTGGAAGGTTTCATCGCCCTCCGGCCAACCGCCCTGCACATCAAAATATTGAACGACGGTGCGGCCAGGAATCAGAGCCGCTTCTTTGCCCATCGTTTCCGGGGTGAGCGCGCGCAGCGGCGAAATGTCGTCGACTACCCAGATACCGCGGCCGTGGGTGGCTAGAACAAGATCCGATTCGCGCGCCTGAAGCGCGATGTCATCGACAGCCGCCGAGGGAAAATCGCTGCCTTTGTATTGCGCCCAGTGCTGGCCGCCGTCGACAGAAATAAAGAGCCCGAATTCGGTGCCGAGGAAAAGTATATTGCGGTCGACGGTGTCTTCCTTGATGACGTGGGCGAAGCCGCGCACGCCGCTTTCCTGTGCTGGAAGCGCAGTCCAGGTCTGGCCGTAATCCGTCGTCCGGTAGACGTAGGGCTTCATGTCTCCGAAGCTGTGGCGATCGAAGGTGGCGTAGGCCGTGGCTTCATCGAAACGGCTGGCTTCGATGGTCGTGACCCAGGAATTCTTGCCCAGGCCGCCGACGTTTGCGATGACATTGGTCCAGGTCTTCGCGCCGTCGCGAGTGATCTGAACATTGCCGTCATCGGTACCGGCCCAGATGATCTGGCCGTTTTTCGGCGATTCGGAAATCGAGTAGATCGTGGTATGCATTTCAGCGGAAGAATTGTCGATCGTCACGCCGCCGGATTCTTCCTGCTTTTGTTTCTCGGGGTCGTTGGTGGTCAGATCGGGCGAAATGCGCTCCCACGACTGGCCATGATCGCGCGAGCGGAAGAGAAATTGTGCGCCGATGTAGAGCGTCCCTTTTTCATTGGGGCTCATGTGGATCGGTGTGTTCCAGTTGAAGCGCAGCTTGCCTTCGTTGTAATTCGGCCAGGGATGCAGGTCGCGAATCTCGTGGGTGTAGCGATTCACGCGGCCGATCTCGCCGCCCTGCGCTTCGGCGTATAGATAATCGGGATCGGAGGTATCTTCGAACATCCAGAAGCCGTCGCCGCCGAACATGTTTTCCCAGCGCGAGTTGCTGATGCCGCCGGGATAGGACGAATCGCCAACCCAGGAACTATTGTCCTGCAGGCCGCCGTAGACGCGATAGGGATCGGCGCTGTCGACGCTGACGTGATAGAACTGCGAGACCGGCAGATTCATCTGGTGCTTCCAGCGATTGCCGCCGTCTTCGCTGCGCCATAGGCCGCCATCGTCGCCGGCGATCACAATGTTTGGATTTTTGGGATCGATCCAGATATCGTGGAAGTCGCCGTGGGCGCGGCTCGAGACTACGTTAAAAGTCTTGCCCCCGTCGTTGCTGAGCAGAAGGATGAGGTCCGGTTTGAAAATCTTGTTTTCGTCTTTGGGGTCGACAATCAGATTGCCGAAATAAAAAGGCCGCCACACCATGAAATTGCTGGCGTCGAGTTTGCTCCAATTCGCTCCGCCATCGTCGGAGCGGTAGAGACCCCTCCCTTTTTCAGCTTCGATGTTCGCATAAACCACGTTCGGTTTCGACTCTGCGACCTGTACGGCGATGCGGCCGTAAGGCTTGGCCGGCAGGCCTCTTGCGTCTTTCAGTTCATTCCAGGTCGCACCGCCGTCGGTGGATTTGAATATTCCGCTGCCCGGACCACCAGAGCGGAAGGTCCATCCCTGGCGGCGGAAATCCCACATGGCCGCGTAAATCGTTTTTGGCTCCTGCTTGCTGCGGGCGATCATGGCGCAGCCGCTTGAGCCGTTGGCGCCAGCCAGAACTTTGTTCCAGGTTTTGCCGCCGTCGGTTGTCTGGTAGACGCCGCGCTCGTCGTTGTCATTCCACAAATGACCGGTCGCGCAGGCGAGGACGTTGTTGCCGTCGCCGGGATTCACAAGAATCTTTGCGATGTGCTCGCTGTCTTTGAGGCCGACGTTGGTCCAGTTCTCGCCGCCATCGGTGGATTTGTAGATGCCATCGCCGACGGAAACGCTGTTGCGCAGCCAGGCTTCGCCGCTTCCCACCCAGACGGTTTTCGAATTGGAGGGATCGATAGCCACCGCGCCGATCGACTGCACGTCTTCACGGTCAAAGACCGGCTTGTAGGTCGTGCCGCCGTTCACCGACTTCCAGACTCCGCCGCTGGCTGCGCCGACGAAGACTGTAATGCGTCCGTCTTCTTCCACGGCGTCGACGGCGGCGATGCGACCGCTCATCGCGGCGGAGCCGATATTGCGCGCGGGGAGGCCGGAAATCGTGGCCGAATCGTAGCGGTAGGCGTCCTGCGCCGCGGCTTGCAGCGCAAAGCTGAACACAACTCCGGCGAATGGCACAGTCACTGCCCAGAACCTGCGAGCGGGTGCTTTCATGTTTACGAGTCCTTTTTCACGCGATGATTTTTGTCGTCCCTGGCGCTGTTGTAACGTTCGTTCACGGGCGATCAGCAGCGTAAATCGGCCGTGCGAATCAACGAATGCCGACGATGCCCGATTTCTTTTCTTCGGTTTTTAACGATTCCGGCAAAGCGAAGTCGGCGGGATCGATGGTCACGTTGGCCTCCATCTTCGTTATCGTCGTGGTCTGCTGGTCGGGATGGCTCTTGGTTCCCTGCGAAAGAGAGAAAGGGAACATGACGCCATCTACCTGTTTGTACGAGCCGAGCCCGACGACGCGCTCGCGCACCGAGCCGCGGATAAATTGCTGAATATCGCGGCGAATCTCGATAAAGGTATCGGGATCGAGATAGTCGTAAATGATATCGCCGTTCTTCAGCGTCACTTTCAGGCGCAGAGCGTCGTCGCCATCGACCACGTCGTGGCCCATGAACTCGATGCTGTTGCCCTTTTCCTTGTAGTTGACCAGCGGACCTTCGAAGTCGGCATCGAGCAGCAGGTCGCGAACGTCATCCTCGCCCATCAGTTCCGGATCTTTTTTCCCGCCGAAGGGCTGAATTTGCCAGCCGTGAGCCCCGTCGTAGACGTTCACGGCAGTCATGCCCTGCAAGGTGAAACTCTCGCGGATGAGATCGGGGCGTTGATTCTCCTGGCCCACGGAGGCGACAAAGCCACCACCGCCATCGAACCTGCCGCGCAGGCGCAGAGTTTTGATGGCCTGAATCTTCTCCATTCCGCCACGCGCCTCAATGTTTTTTGCGACCAAGTCGTCGGCGGTTTGGGAGAAAGCGGGGAAGGAGGTGAAAGTGAGGCAGCAGACGGCGATCAGCACGTTAAATGCATGACGCATCAGGAAGACTCCTGTTTTTGAAAAACCGTTTGTGAAGAACCGGAACCCAAGTAATCGAGAAACAGTACTGTACTCGGTAGTAGACGCGGCTTGCAAGTCGTGGTTAGCGAAAAAGGACGAGGTGGGAACAGTTCGGGATGGGCTAAGAGTGGAGGAGCCGCCCAGGGTGGGCGGCCCCAAGAAACAAAGTAACTTCACGGTAGGTAGATCCAACCATCAGTGGTTGAAAGTTACGTTCACGCCGGTGGTCAGGATCACGTCATTCGTTTTGGTGCCTGCCGGCGGGTTGGAGACGTAAATGTCGCTGAACTGATTCTGCCAGCCGAACCACTTGCTGATTTTCGTGACCGTGCCGAGGAGGAACGCCATTTGATATTGGCCTGACTCGGTTATCGCCGGGTAGAAATCGAGCTTCTGAGTGATCACCGTGCTCTTGCCCCATTTGTGCATGAAGTCATCCTCGATGGTAGCGGCCAGAAACCGGTTCGTCATGCCGTACGAGGCGAGGCTGGGAGGGATTGTTGGCGGCGTAACGGGCGGGCCATCCGAATAAGTTTCATGCGTGTAGTTCAGGCCGCCGATCAGATCAAGGGTGGTCGAGGCCGACTTAACGGCGTGGATGCCAAGGCCTCCGCCATAGATCGACCGCAGATCGAGATCCTGCAATGCGTTGCTGATGAACTGCGCCTGGGCGTTGGCGAACCAGCGCGGCCGGAAGTTGTAGTCGTACTCGATGCCTGCCTGGATCAGGTTGGCCACCTCGCTGGGAGTTGCCAGGTCATTATTTGTGTAGATCGAACTCAGTAAGATCGTCAGCTTATCTTTCTCGGTAGTATGAACGGCATTCACCGCCAACGCGAGATTGCTGGTTTCGCTGTTGCCGCGGGCCAGCGAGTAGCCGACGTTGGCCCCGCCATTCCACCCGTGGAGGAGACCGGGGTGAAGGGATTTTTCATAGGTGGTCTCTTCCGCGTCGTTGCGGATGATCGTTACCTTCGCGACCGGAACTTCCTCGGTGGCGCCGCTCTTGGTGGCCACTTCGAGCTTGCCGTCTTCGCCAGTCACTTTGCCGACGACCGTCTTCTTATCCGACGTTGTGACGTGGAGTTCCTGATCAGTGATGATCTGCGCGATTGCGGGCAGATTGATAGTTACGTCTCCGGCGGCATCGGTGTGAAGAACGAGTTGTTTGCCATCGGACTTTACAATTTTTCCGGTGAGACGATCGCCGTTTTTCAAGGTGATCTGGTCGGCGAAAAGGGATGGCGCGAGCGCCAGAACGAGGATAAGGACGAAAAATTCGAGTTTACGCAACACTGCCTCCGGCTTTCAGAGAAATGTACTGCTTAGAAGCTATTTAGGGAACCCGATTGGAGAATTAAAGATTCTTTGGAAAACGTCAACGCAGGACGAAGCTGCGGGCGTAATCGAAAACTGCCAGACCGTAGATAGCCGATGATTCAGGCCACAAGCGGTAAGTGTTTAGCTCTTCACATCTTTTGAATCGGTAGTCTTATTCTGCTCGGCGGAAGCGGGAGGATTGTCTTTCATGCCCTCTTTCAGGGCGCGAATTCCCTCACCCAGGCCTTTGCCAAGTTCAGGCAATTTCTTGGGACCGAAAACCAAGAGAGCTATGGCAAAGATAATGATCAAGTGCGTTGGTTGGAAAAGACCCTCAAACATGGGAACCTCCGGAAAACACTACCGCTTCTTAATACCGTAATCGAGCGACAGGCGGAAGTCAAACCGGGTGCGTCGCTCAGTACCCATTACTTCCGTGATCTTACGTCCGGTCGCTTCGGCGGACTAGTGTGGCTTTAGCGGGTTCGAAATCGACCCCGGACCAGCTATCAGTTCCATCCAGCAAGCCAAATCATCGCCTGGAGATCCGTGTGAAGCGCAAGGGCCTGTCCGTTTTCGTATTCCTTCTTGGGCTGGTGCTGAGCGCCAATTCCACCGATAGCCAGCCGGTGACCTCCACACAGCTCGTTGCCTGGCTTGCGGCCGGCATCTCGAACGCCCGGCTGGTGCGCCTGCTTCACGAGCGGGGAATTGCGGCCGTTCCTAGCAAGCAGCAGATTCGGCAACTGGAAAGCGCCGGCGCCGACGCGAATCTGGTCCGGACGCTGAAAAACCTCAAGCCAGTCATTGTCATTGGATCGAGTTCGACGCAGGCCGCTCCGGCTTCTGAAATTCCTGAGATTGTCGCAAAGGCCGCGGTTGAAGCCCGGGCTCAACACTTCCACGATGCAGAGATTTCGCTCCGGAAGGCGGTAGGGGACGATCCGCAAAATGCCGCGCTGCATTTCGCGTTGGCGGCGATGCTGCGAAGGCAGCAAAACTGGGACGATGCCTTCGACGAAGTCACAGCGTCGGCAAAGCTGATGCCCGATCTTCCCGAAAATCACAGCACCATGGCCTACATCTTCTATAGGCTCGACGACGGGCCGAACGCCATTGCGGAAGCCCGCACTGCCCTGAGCATGGATCCGCAGAACGCCGAAGCTTACCAGTTTCTCGCACTCGCCCTTTACTCCAGCGAGCAGTACGCCGGCGCGGTCAACGCCTTCATAGAGTCGCTGGCCCGCGATGAACACAACGCGGACACTTATTACGATCTTGGCATCACCCTGCATGCCGCGGGCAATATGGCGGGTGCGATCGATGCCTACGGCCAGGCGATTCGCCTGAACCCGTCATTCTGGCAGGCGCACTCGAATATGGCGCTGGTTCTGCACGAGCAAAACAAGCTCGACGAAGCAATCGCCGAATACCACGAAGCCAAACGCCTCGCGCCGCAAGATGCGGCGGTGCGCAATAACCTTGGCAATACATATTGCGATAAAGGCGACTTCGACGCGGCCATAGGCGAATTGCGGGAACTTTACCGCCAGCATCCGGAGTGGGCGCAAGGGCATACGTGCATGGCCCATGCCTACCTCGCAAAGCATGATTACGCGAACGCGGTCAGCGAGCTGCAACTGGCGGTTCTGCAGAATCCTACCGGCGCCTCCGAACACCGCATGCTCGGCGAGGCGATGCTGATGGATGACAAACTGGAGGATGGAACGCGCGAGTTGCGGCTGGCGGTTGAGCTGAATCCCGACTCCGACTCAGCGCACCGGGCGCTGGGAACAGCGCTGTTCCGGCAGCAGAAACTCTCGGCCGCCGAAAAAGAATTCCGCGAGGCGCTTCGCCTTAATGGCTCGCCCGATAATCACTATTCGCTGGCGGCCTGCCTGATGACGATGGACCGCTACGAAGAAGCTTTAGTCGAGTTGGAAACGGCAGCAAGGCTCGATCCAGACCGCCCACTTTACCGTGCCCGCCGCGATGAATTGATGAAATTAATGAAAGAGACCAATTCGCGTTAGGCGATTGGGACAGGGGCAGCACTGTACTCCCGTCATTTTTAGAGTCTCGAAACGCTACCTACACTTAACCATGAGGGCTTGCGCCGTTGGCCGGCGGCGCGGCCCGAAGTTTGCCGAGCGCATCTGGAGAATTGAATATGGACATGACACAAGCTACCCCCACCCAAGCCGCAAACAGTGTGCCGATCCCGCAGGGTGAGATTACGGCTTCCACCAGCGTGGTTCGGACGGAGGCGCGTCCAGTTCGTCGAAATGCTGTGCGGAAAGATGCTTCGGCGCAAGCGCAATCCTTGGGATACGGCCTGCCCTGTGCCAATTGCCATCTTTATTATCCTGCCGGCCTGGATGCCTGCCCTACGTGCGACAGCACTGAGCGAGTTTCGCCGATCGCCGAATTGGCGGTTCGGACCTCGCCATCCGCGACCTTGCCCGAACCCGACGCCGACGTGTTGGAGCAGGAGCGCGACGCATTCCTGAAGCAGCTCAAGTCGCAACTGGCCGTGGGCGAGTCGAAAACCGCCACCGGGCCTGCCATCTGCACGATGGGCGAGCATCACGACCAGAGCGAGCCTGCCTCCGTCTGCAAACACTGTTACGACAATTTGCAGGAGCGGGTGGATGTCTTCGAAGCCGCGCTGCACATCGACCTGAAAGAAGCGGCGCAAATCGTGTACGACGCAGTGTGGGCCGACCCCTCCGATCCGAGCAAGACTTACACCAATGCCGCCAGCGCCCTGATTACGGAGTTGCGCAAGCGCTCGGGAGTTTCCAGCCTGCTTGGGCCCTTCCAGCCGCTGGATAATTAAGATAGTTGCCGCTGCATCCAAAGCAGCCCGCAGTGTCCAATATCCGATTTCGCTTTGCCCGCAAGATTCGGATAGTCCCTTTTTCCGCCTGGCCGTAAGCTCTTCATTATTATGACTACGGCGAACACAACCTTCCCAAGCGCCACTCCCGATGCGATACTCGCAAATACCGAGTCCGCACAAATGGCGCAGGCCTTTTCCAATCCCGCTTCGAGGAATCGCCAGGACGACGAACTCTGCTGGAACGCAGTGATCGGGCGCGATTCCCGGCATGACGGCCAATTTGTTTTTGCGGTATCGAGTACGGGAGTGTATTGCCGGCCTTCGTGCCCGGCGCGGCGGCCGCGGCGGGAGAATGTTTCGTTCTTCATGCGCCCGGAGCAGGCGGAGAGAGCCGGGTTTCGAGAGTGCCTGCGCTGCCGGCCGAGATCGCTCAGCGGGAACCCGCAAGCCGACACTTTGAAGGAAATTTGCCGCTACATCGAGCGGCACCTCGACGAACCGCTCACGCTCGAGCGGCTAGGCAAGGCGTTCCGGCAAAGCCCGTTTCACTTGCAGAGGCGATTCAAGACTGCTCTCGGAATCACTCCGCGCCAATATGCCGATTCGTGCCGCTTGCGGCTGCTCAAATCCAATCTGCAGGCGGGGAACAACGTAACTCGTGCGATGTATGACGCCGGATACGGCTCGAGCAGCCGGCTCTACGAAAAGACATCTTCTCAACTTGGCATGACGCCCGATAAATACCGGCGCGGCGCGATTGCTGCTACCATTCGTTACACCTACGCCGACTCTCCGCTGGGAAGAATGCTGATCGCGGCCACCGACAAAGGCATTTGCTCAATTCAGTTTGGACGCTCGGATGCCGACTTGGTCGAAGGTTTGCGGCGCGAGTTTCCGTTTGCGGCGCGCAAGGCGGATGAGGGCGGATTGCAGGCGTGGGTCGAGGCTTTGCTGGGAAAGATGACCGGAACCGAGCTGAATGCGACTTTGCCTTTGGACATTCGCGCAACGGTGTTTCAGCGGCGCGTCTGGACTTATTTGCAGTCGATCCCGTTTGGAGCCACGCGTTCGTATAAAGATGTAGCCGAAGCGATCGGGCAGCCTCGGGCGTGCCGGGCCGTGGCGCGGGCCTGTGCCACGAATCCAGTGGCAGTTGCGATTCCATGCCACCGGGTGGTTCGCGGGGATGGCGATACGAGCGGTTATCGCTGGGGCGTGAAGCGGAAAAAGGCTTTGCTGGAGATTGAGCGCAACCAGGCTTCGGCGAGGCG
>CAZGXY010000053.1:0-27271 GCA_964530145.1 uncultured Acidobacteriaceae bacterium
GAGAGCTGAGTCTTTGCTTGATGAATATTCACTGTTTTCATAACGGTTTGATGAACCTAGTTTAATAGACTTAGTCTATCACGAAAACGGCAAAACTAGAAGCGGGTGCCACCTTTGCGGTTTCCTCGTAAAGCTGCTCGGCACGAGTTGGTGGTTAGGGGCAGGAAAATTCGGGGAGATCGAAACGTCGCCGCGCAAACCAAAACCGGGCTTGAGCGGGCCACTGCGGTGAACTAGCGCCAGCTAGAGATTGCAAGGGGTTAAGTCGTGGTGCCGGGAGGGGGGGTCGAACCCCCAAGACCCGAAGGTCGGCGGATTTTGAGTCCGCTGCGTCTGCCAGTTCCGCCATCCCGGCACTTGAAAGTTATCTTAGACCACGCAATGCCAGAAAGCCAATTTCGCTACCGCTTCGCTTCCGCCAGGGGTCATCGTTCATCTCGAGAGGCGACATCGTGACGGAAGCAACTCACGAGGTGGTCATTCGCCATGCCCACCGCCTGCATCAATGCATAGCAGATGGTCGACCCCACGAACGTGAAACCTCTTTTCTTGAGTTCTTTACTCATCAAATCTGACTCGCGGGTGCTTGCGGGAACCTGGCTTCGCTTCTTCCACATATTAATGCGGGTCTTCCCGCCGACGAATTGCCAGATGTAGGTGTCGAAGCTCCCAATATCCTCCTTTACCTGAAGCAGAGCCTGCGCATTCCGCACCGCCCCTGCAACCTTTAAGCGATTTCGCACGATACCAGGATTCTTCAGCAATCTCTCGATCCTTCGTCTGTCGTAACGAGCGACGCGTTCAGCATCGAATCCGTCGAACGCGGCGCGATAGTTTTCGCGCTTGTTGAGAATCGTCTCCCAACTCAGGCCGGCTTGCGCGCCCTCCAGAATCAGAAATTCGAAAAGCTTTGTATCGTCGTGTACGGGCACGCCCCATTCTTCGTCATGATAGTGAATCATCAATTCACTTTGCGCCCAGCCGCAGCGAATCGGTTGGGTTTGGGGAGTTGGCTTGGTTTTCATGGGGACAGAATACTAGAACGCACTATGTCGGAGGCCTGGTGATCGCACCCTGCGAAGCCGAAGATACTAGCGCGGCATATTTTGCAAACACGCCGGTACGATAGCGAGCCTGCGGCGGCTTCCACTCTCTCATCCGCTCGCGCAGAACTTCATCGCTAAGCTCAACCTCAAGCACACGCTCGCTCACGTCGAAGCGAATTATGTCGCCATCGCAGACCGCGGCAATCGGCCCTCCCAGAGCCGCTTCCGGAGAGACATGCCCGGCCATCAGTCCGTGGGTAGCACCGCTGAACCGGCCGTCGGTGAGCAAGCCGACTGAAGATCCCAATCCTTCGCCGACAATTGCTCCGGTTACGCTCAACATTTCCCGCATGCCCGGACCTCCTTTAGGTCCCTCGTTGCGTATCACGACAACGTCCCCCGCTTTGATCCTCTTGCCAGTGACGGCAGTCATTGCGTCTTCTTCGGACTCAAAAACGCGCGCTGGTCCGCGGTGCAGGAGGCGTTCGTGTCCGCTGATTTTTGCCACGCAGCCTTCGGGCGCGATATTGCCCTTGAGGATCACCAGACCGCCAGTTTTCTTGAGAGGCTTTTCCAGGGGCGCAATCACTTCCTGGCCGGGAGTCTCGGCTGCAGTCTCGCTTTCTTCCCGCAACGAACGCCCCGTTACGGTTTTAGCCTCAGCATGCAAAGTTCTTCCTTGCAACAATCGGCTGGCCAGCAACCGCACGCCCCCGGCGCGATGCATATCGGCGGCAACAAACCTTCCGGAGGGTTTCAGGTCAGCGAGCAAAGGTGTGCGCTCGCTGACTGTTTGAAAATCATCGATTTGCAAATCGACTCCAGCCTCGCGTGCAATCGCCAGCAGATGCAGCACCGCGTTGGTCGAGCCGCCGGTTGCCGCTACGGACGCGATCGCATTCTCAAACGCATCACGCGTCAAAATATCGTGCGGCCGGATTCCTCTCTGCAGCGCGTTCATCACAACGTTGCCGCTATCGAAAGCGACTTGGTCTTTCTTGGCATCCATCGCCGGAACGCTGTTAAATCCCATGGGCGAAAGCCCAATCATCTCCATCACAGTCGACATTGTATTTGCCGTATATTGCCCGCCGCACGCGCCCGCACCCGGGCAGGCCACATTCTCGATCTCGCGGAGTTCATCGTCGGTTATTTTCCCCGCAGCGTTTGCGCCCACAGCCTCGAAGACATCCTGAATCGTGATGTCTTTGCCGCGGTACGTGCCGGCCGCAATCGTCCCACCGTAGAGTACGAGGCCAGGGAGGCCCAGCCGAGCCAGCGCCATTGCCGCAGCTGGAATCGTTTTGTCGCATCCCACCACGCAAACGATCGCGTCAAACATCTGGCCGCGGCAAACCAGTTCAATCGAATCGGCAATCACTTCGCGGCTCACCAGCGATGCCCGCATGCCTTCGGTGCCCATGGTTTCGCCGTCGGAAATTGCGATGGTATTGAATTCCATCGGCGTGCCGCCCGCCGCGCGAATGCCTTCTTTTACTTTGGCCGAAAGCCGCCGCAAGTGAAAGTTGCATGGCATGGTTTCAATCCAGGTATTCGCCACGCCGATCAGCGGCTTGCGTAAATCGTCATCGGTGAAACCGATGGCCTTGAACATTGAACGCGACGGTGCGCGGTCTCGCCCATCAGTGATGCCACGGCTGCGATGTTTAAGATCCATATGGGGTAAAACCAGGCAAGCCAATTAGAAGTTACAACAATGAGAATGACGATAGCAGAGAAAGCACCACCGAAAAACGGGGAACCTGCTATTGACATGCCAGGAGGCCGCATTCCAACGCAGGTTCCCCAATCGCATGACGCTTACCCAGGAAGCGTTCACGCTGCTGACACTCGTTGACCACTTGTTCACAACGAAATTACCGGTGCCTCCTATGCCAAAGCCGCTCGGGCGGACTGCTGCGCCACGGTTTCTGAAGCGGGAGGATGCGACACCCAGGCCGCTTCCTCGTGCGAGCGTGCCACCGTGGAGCGAACCTCTGTTACGTCGACAATCGCATACCACTCGCGATAGAGCTGGCCGATCTGTTTTTGCGTTACGTCAAGCAACATCGTGACCACGTGATCCTGTCCTGCGTACTCGGCATGTACCGTGGTCAGATCGAGCCCGCGGCGTGAAACCGCGTTAAGAATCCGCATGAGCGTGCCTTGCGCGTTTCGATAGCGAACATAAAAGACTTGCATAGTCGTTCCCCCAAGGAATTGAGTCACTGAGCGATCGAGTCATCGGGTCATTAAAAGCCGGCGGAGTGCGTTTTTGATTTTCGAACAGAGAATCACCCTATCAAATAATCAGTCATTCCTTTTCACTCGTCTTCAAACACCATCTCCGACAACGCAGCTCCCGCCGGAACCATCGGGTAAACATTCGCTTCTGGATGGCAATCGAACACCAGCAACACCGGCTCCGGTGAGTGCAGGAAATTTTCGATAAGCTCGCCGGTTTCAGCCGACACGGGGAACTCCGCCATGGCAGCCTCGTTCAATCGCCATCCGCGAATCTTGTAAGCCTTCGCGATCTCCACAAAGTCCGGATTGTCGCTCAAATCAGTCTCGGCATAGTTGCGTGCGTAAAAAAGCTGCTGCCACTGCCGCACCATCCCCAGATATTTGTTGTCGACGATCACCATCTTGATCGGCAGCCCCAGCCGATGAACCGTGGCGAGTTCCTGAATGTTCATCTGAAAGCCGCCATCGCCGGAAACGCAGAGCACACAACTGCCAGGTTGTGCCAACTGCACCCCCACCGCAGCGGGCAGGGCAAACCCCATCGCACCAAGTCCGCCAGAAGTAACAAAGCCGCGCGGCGACGAAGAGCGATATCTCTGCGCCGCCCACATCTGGTGCTGGCCGACATCGGCAACGACAACGTTATCTTCGGGCAAACGTGAGAAAAGTTCGTCGAGAAACCGCATCGTCGCTTGCGCTAGCCCGCGAGGATCAGGCTCAGCCCGGTCCGCCGCACAAGCAATCGCACGCCACGCGCTCCAATCGGGCAAGGAATGTCGACGCAGCTCAAGATGAAACGCGGGAATTGTATCCGCCAAATTACCGATCACCGGCACTTCACAAGGCCGCACCCGATCGAGCTGCGCCGGATCGATCTCGAAGTGGACGATCTTGGCATGCGGCGCAAAGCGCGCCGGATCGCCAGTCACGCGATCGTCGAGCCGCGCGCCGAAAACCAGCAGCAGATCCGTCTCATGCAAAGCCGTATTCGCAGCCCGTGTCCCATGCATGCCGACCATGCCCAAGTAATAAGGAGACTGTGGAGGCACCGCACCCAATCCGTGGACGGTGGCGAAAGCGGGAATATTCAAATGATCGAGCAAGGCCCTTAACTCAGGAACCGCCCCCGACAACTTTGCTCCCGCTCCAACCAGCGCTACAGGTCGCGAAGCCCGCTGCAGCAGTGCCACAATCGTGTCGCTGAAAGCGCCTTCAGCCTTGGCATCTGCAGGCCGCGCATGCGGAACAAACTTCGCGGGTTCCGAAAATTCCTTCTTTGCCTTCAGAATATCGGTGGGAATATCAATCACTACCGGCCCTGGCCGTCCGCTCCGAGCCCAGTGAAATCCCTCGGCAATTACATCGGGAATTTCATCGATCGTGCGCACCAGCCGGCTCCACTTCGTCAGCGACAAAGTTACGCCGAAAACATCCGTCTCCTGAAACGCATCGGTCCCAATCATCGCTGTGCGGACCTGGCCCGTGATACAAACCAGCGGCACCGAATCCATCTTTGCGTCGGCGATGCCGGTCACCAAGTTCGTAGCGCCCGGACCACTAGTCGCCATCGCAACGCCAACCTTGCCGGTCACGCGAGCGTAGCCTTCCGCCGCAAAAACGGCACCTTGCTCGTGCCGCGTGAGCACGTGCCGCACCCCGCTTCCATCCAACGCATCGTACAACGGCATGATCGCCCCGCCGGGGTAGCCGAAAACCAAGTCGACCCCCTCGGCTCGCAAGCACCGCAAGACGATTTCAGATCCCTTAAGCATTGCTCGTTGTGCTCAATTTACGGTTGTCACTCGCTGCTACGCGTTCGCCGCGTGTTGTGCGACTTCGGGCTGTTTTGTGCCCTCCGGCGGTTTCGCAGCCTCAACCTTCTTTTCCCGCCCCGGCAGCCAACTCATCATCCCGCGCAATTGCGCACCAACTTTCTCAATCGGATGCAGCTGCTCCTGGTGCCTCAAATCGGTAAAGTGATACCCACCGTCCTTGTTCTCTTTAATCCACTCCCGCGCAAACTTCCCATCCTGAATGTCGGCAAGGATCTTTTTCATCGCCGCACGCGTCTCATCGCCCACGACCTGCGAACCCCGCGTCAGATCTCCATACTCGGCCGTATTCGAAATCGAATGCCGCATGCGAGCCAGCCCGCCTTCGTAGATCAAATCGACAATCAGCTTCATCTCGTGCAGGCATTCAAAGTAAGCAATCTCCGGCGCGTAACCGGCTTCAACCAAAGTCTCGAACCCTTTCTTGATGAGCGACGTCAACCCGCCGCACAGCACTGCCTGCTCGCCAAACAGATCGCTCTCTGCTTCTTCTTTGAACGTGGTTTGCAACACGCCCGCTCGCGTCGACCCAATTCCGTGCGCATAAGCCAAGGCATATTCGTGTGCGCGTACGCTGGCATTCTGGCTCACCGCAATTAGAGAAGGCACACCGCGCCCCTCGGCATAAACCCGCCTCAGCAAGTGCCCCGGCGACTTCGGAGCGATCATCACCACATCCACATCGCTTGGCGGAACGATCGTCTTGAAATGAATGCTGAAGCCGTGCGAGAACCCGAGAATCTTTCCCGGATGCAGATACGGTTGGATGTAATGGGCGTAAACCGCCGCCTGCGTCTCATCCGGAGTGAGCACATGAATCCAGTCCGCCCGCTTCGCCGCATCATCCGGAGCGACGACGACCATGCCGTCCGCCCGCGCCTGCGCCGCGCTCGGCCGCGAGGCCTCCAGGCCCACGATTACCTTGGCGCCGCTGTCGCGCAAATTCTGCGCTTGCGCATGTCCCTGGCTGCCATAGCCCAGGATGGCGATCGTTTTGCCCTTGAGGGCGTTGGGATTGGCGTCGTGTTCATAAAAAATAGTGGCCACGGGAAAATCTCCTTGTCTTGCCGATGCGGGCGTTCTCGCTGCTGCTTTTGGCTCTGCTTTGCCATTTCTGCAATTCGTTCAAAACCGACCGGTCGGTCGGTTCAGAGGATGTTACTGAAGCGAGCGGGGGCTGTCAACAATTAAGTTTCAAAGGGAGGATGTGCCGACGATGCCCGACAGACCCACATGCTCAGGTGCCGACCAGATGCATGGAGAAAACAGGATTTAGCCCAGAAAGCCAACCGCGCGGAACATCTCATCGACGATCCGCGTATCTTAATCCAGAAAGGCGGCCTATGTACTGCAACGCTTGCGGTAAAGACATGGCTCACGATGTCCACTTCTGCCCCTACTGCGGGAAAGTCGTGGGCATTCCGCCCGCGCCCAGGGGCGCCCCGAAAAGACTGACACGCCCCCGCGCCGACAAAAAGATCGCGGGAATCTGCGCCGGCCTTGCTCACTATTTCGATCTCGATGGATCGCTCGTGCGCATCTTCTGCATCTTTCTGACGCTAGCCACCGGAGCCTGCCCGGGCATCGTCACCTACCTGCTCGCTTGGATCATTATTCCATCCGAGCCGGAACTGAAACCGCTGCTCGCGACACAACAGCCAGTGGCGGGTTAGGCGGCTCACGACGCGGCTGACCATCCGGGCGCAGGAAGAAGATGTGAAGGTCGGCCACAAGCGATTCTGTCGTGCTGGTCAGCACGACGTTCCCCGAAGGAAAAAAGACGCGGTGCAAAGGAACGATCTCGATCATCGATAGCGCGCCGTCGAAGCCGCAGGCCATCGAACTTCCCGGCACGGAAGCTAATGCGCTTCGACGCCCACAGGGCTCGGGCTCGTCAACTTTCAAATGAACGCCAGCGGCTTTACCCCGCGATCACCTCATCCTCGCGCCGCCAAGCCGCCAACCCCGCTGCTCCCTGCGCCAACCGGCCCAGAGAAGCGGACTCAGATGTTCTGGAAGCGAGCGTCGCAGTGGGATCGATCAGGCCAGCCTCATCGTCTCCACCGCCAGTAATGCCCGCCGGAATCGGCTTGTTGGGAACTGTCTCGTAGGCGTATGCCTCAATAATTGCACTATAATCCGTTCGCTTCGAGACTCGTACCCACCCGTAATGAAGCTTTCCATCGACATCGGCAAACTTGACCCCGAGATATGCATTGTGGGCATACTCTCCCCACGGGCAGAAATAGCTTCCTTCCGAAGTGCCCTTGTGTATCAACATGGGTTGGGCGCCGGTTGCGAAGGGCCTCGCCGGACCGATGGTAACGCCGCGCCGCACATCGTTCGCACAATCTGTGCCCTGGGACTCCATCGCCCATACCTCGTTGGCAGGGTTCAGTGGATTCACTTTCAGCGCCCCATAGAAGTAGCCGCAGCCCAAGGGCGGCGCTGCAGCGGTGCGGCGGTGTCCATGTTTCTTTCTCGCTGAGATCGACGTCGCGGTTGAAGTGCAGCCTCCCCGGCCAGTGTTGGACAAGGCGAAATCCATTTGCCCGTCGTTGTTGATGTCAAACGAAATCGATCCCGCCGGAGGCACGAACAGGTTAGTTTTAGTGGAGATGATTTTCGCTTCTGCCGACTGTGTGCAAGCCAGCAGGGCAACGCCCGCCGATCCCGCAGCTAAGGCGTAGGCCGACAAGTTCTTTTCCATTGCGCTGGAGAATCGCGATTGAGATCGCGGTGTGCGCTGAACTGATTGCGTTGAGGCTAGGGTCATTTGTCACTCCTTTGAAGCGGCCTTCAGGCAGTCGGAAAGACAGTAAGAAAATTGTCTATCCCCTAGACTTTCGTCATTGTCAGGGCGCTTCGTGCGGCTGTCAAGAGTGAAAGAATTTGCAACACGGAAGTTGGCATTTTCAGCGCAAATCGCTCTCAGTTTTGTTCTCCCGAGCGCCATCGGAAAACTTATTTCAAGGAGGAGACCACAGAAAAAGGGCGCAGATCCCACGCTGCGCCCCTTCGAAACTTTCAAGTGAGTGCCAGCGGCTTCACGCTGCGATCACGTCGTCCTCCCGCCGCCAGGCCGCCAACCCGGACGCTCCCTGAGCCAACCGGCCCAGAGTGGCAAGCTCAGCCGCTTTGGGAGCAAGGGTCGACGACGGATCGACCAGGCTGGCTTCGTCATCTCCGCTGGCGACGCCCGCAGGAATCGGCTTATTCGGGATGGTCTCGTAAGCGTACGCCTCAATGACTGTCGAGTAATCGTGTCTCATGGAAATCCTGACCCATCCATAGTGAAGCTTGCCCTCGGTATCGACAAACTTCACGCCTAGATATGGCGGGTGCTCAAGGGCCCATGGGCAGTAAAAGTTGCCTTCCGAAGTGCCGGAGTTGATCGACATTGGCGCAGGTCCGGCCGCGAAGTGCCGCGTTGGGCCGATGGTGGCGTCGCGGCCGACGGCGTTGGCACACTCCCTGAAATCGGATCTCGTTATCAGGGCTTCGTTGGCGAGCTGCTGCGGAACAAGCAGCAGTGCGTCGTAGAAGAAACCGCAACCCAAGGGAGGAGCGCCAGCGGTATGACGCTTGCGATGTGCTTTCCGGGCCGACGTCGCGGTGGAAGTGCAACCTCCTTCGAAAATCTGCGACAGGGCGAAATCCATTTGTCCATCGTTGTTGATGTCGAACGAAATGGATCCCACGGGAGGCACTACGATGTTGGTCTTGGTTGCGATAATCTTCGCATCCGCAGGTTGTACGCAAGCCAGTAAGGCCACTCCTGCGGAGCCGGCTGCCAGCGTGTAAGCCGACAGGTTCCTCTCCAGCCCCTTGGGGAGCCGCGATTGAGAACGTGATTTGCGCTGAGCTGGTTGCGTCGAGGGTAGGGTCATTGGCGTTCCTTTGAGAAACTGAGTTTTTGGATCGCAGAGCGGCTGAGGGAGTATCCGGGTCGTCTACGTACCGTTCCAGAGTTCGGCGATTGTTACTCCGTCCGGTGTCGTTGTCAAGAATGAAAGAATTTGGGTCCTGTCTTAAACACAGTGTTTAAGACAGGACCAGAATTTGCAACCCGAGCGTTGGCATTTACCGCGCCGCCCCTTTACCATGGCAGCCAATGCGCCGCGAAGCCGTGGTTGACCCGAAGCAGGAAATTCTGCGCATTGCCGCGCGCCTATTCCAACAGCGCGGCTATGACGCGACATCGATGAATGATGTCGCTGCCGCACTCAGGTTGAGCAAGGGCGGACTTTACCACCATTTCCAGAGCAAGGACGAAATTCTCTACGAGATCATGAATCATGCGATGGAGATCACGCAGGAGCGCGTGCTGAAACCTGTGCGCGGCATCGCCGATCCGGGGGAGCGCTTGCGGATGTTGATTCGCCTTCACATTGAAGTTGTGCTCAGCCCGCGCGACCGTGAAATTACCGTGATGCTGCATGAGAACCATCCCTTGCCGCCGTCGCTACGGAAACGGATCAATGCGCGCAAGAAAGAGTACATTCATTTCGTCGAAAGGCTGATTGCGGAAGTCCAGGAGAACGTGCAAAAAAAGTTCAGGGACAAAGCGGAGAAGACAGGACGAGAGAATGGAGCCTACGGGGCCAAGCCTAAGGTCAGCCCGCGCGCCGCGGCTTTCGCTTTGCTGGGCATGATCAACTGGATTTATCAGTGGTACAAGCCCGAAGGCGATTTGCAGGCGCAGAATCTGATTCCCCAGTTCACCGATCTGATCTTCGGAGGCATATTCGGGTGAAATCCTTCTTTGCCAGCCTCGCCGAGGTTGAAGAGCAGCGTGCCGAGACTGGCAAGCTTTACCGGGAGCTCCTTCGCGTGCCGGCGATGAGTGCTGGATTGTATGTGCTCGCAGCCGGCGAAACTGACCGGCAAAAGCCGCATCACGAGGATGAAATCTACTATGTTCTGCGTGGGAAAGCCCGATTCAAAGCCGGGTCGGAAGACCGCGAGGTTTCGGCGGGAAGTGTGATTTTCGTGGCTGCCGAGGTTGGCCACCGCTTTTACGACATTACAGAAGAGTTGGCAGCGCTGGTCTTCTTTGCGCCGGCCGAAACCTAGATCGATTCATCCTGGCCGAGTCCGCCGGTTTCTTTTTTGATAGAAATCCTGTCGATAGGCCCTGAGACTTGCGAATCATTGCGCAGCCACATCAGAGTCTCGGGAGTTCACTTCCGATATCTCTTTAATCGCGGGAGTGGGAGCTTCCGACAACTCTCGCAGCTTTGCCAATTGGTCCTGCGTTTTCTGCCAGGTCTTCGGCTTCTTCTTCGTGGCGTTGGGAGCCGCAGGGTCCGAATAGAAAGCAAGAATATTGCCGCGCAGTTCTGGCGCGATCTGATCGAAATTGTGCTTCGACAATTGGTCGAGCAGGCGCGCGTAGGTTTTATCGGTCAAGGCGTACTCGCCGGCGCGAGTGTCGTGCCCGGTATCAAAGTCGGTGTTTGTCAACTGGAGCGAGCCGGCGCCGGCCTCAAGCAAACGTCTCTTGTAATCCTGCACCGTGAGGTCGACGCTGGCGATATAAAGATCCTCGGTTTTCTGCGAGGGAATTTTGAAATCGAGAGCTTTGAATGGCCCGACCTTAGGAACAAATCTCAGAAAGAATGCCAGCACCCGAGTTCCAAATCCCGGACGCCGGTAGCCTTTGCCCCACTCCCGCTGATAACTGGTGCGCGAAAGATAATACCGGAACTGGCGCGCGTGAAAATTCGGAGTTTCCTGCACAATCTCTTTTTTTCGCGCGACAAGCGCCACTCGGGTCATCTCGGGAATCACCTGACTGATGGCCCGGCGAAACGTGCCGAACGACAAATCTTCTTTCGTCAGCACTTCATTGAGTGGAATCGAGTACGTGTCCTGAAAGGCGCGTTCCAGTAGGGGTTTAGAAATCTCGAAGCCGATGAAGTCGTGATAGCGGTCGGAGGTGTAACGGTTCTTCGCAATCTGAGTGACATCGAAGCCGAATTCGACGCGGATGTGCGCCTTCGGATCGTCCTCATAAGTCACAACGTCGCCGTATTTCCTTCGCAGCTTAGGGAACTCGATGCCTACAGCCTGATTAATCGTGGGATGGCCGCAATTATCCGCAGAGTAATGCGCCAGGGCGCCGAGCGCAAAAGCAAATTCATCCAGGTCAGAGGTCTCTTTAAGCATGTTCACGACAAAATCGCCGCTGCGAACGTAATGCGTGAGATCGCTGAAATATTTCGAGCCGAAGGGGTAGTAGCCCATGTCCTGGATAAGCGAGCCTCCGTAAGCGAAGGCATGAGCTTTTTTCAGATCATCATCAGTCGCGTTTGGGAAACGTTTCTTCAGCAGAGGAATTAAATTGTCCTTCCACACCAGATCCACAACTTCTTCGTGGGTCAGCACCGAGTAAGCGGCGCAGATCTGTATCGAAAAGATCTGCGCCAGAATCGCAACGATAAGGCAGGGAAGAACACGCCGAATTTGCCCGAATCGCTTCATTTGCCCACGACGAGAACCACGAATGTATCGGGAATGATGGAGCGACGGGGGTGAGGATTATCCGCGGTCGGCGCGGGCGGCGGACCAAAATTTGCTGTCACTGAATATGCATTGTGAGTCTTCGGGTCGAGCGCCATCGTGCGCGCGCCTTGCTGCGTCGGTACTGTTTCCGCCACGCTGAATTTGTCGGGTGACTCTTCTTTTACGACTGTGAGCACACCTTCTCCGCAGGACGCGAATGCGAGATGAGTATCGTCGTCGTATGCAGTGGCGTCCACGCCATCTCCGATCGCCGGAGTGGCCAGCACCTTGCCAGTGTCTGCATCAACCACTGCCATCATTTTGTTGTCGCAACCGACGAAAAGGCGCCGGTGTTTCTTGTCTATCGACAACCCGCTTGGTTCTTCGCATGGCGCCAGAGGCCACTTCGTTGTCACCACGAGGTTCTTGGGATCGATCACGGTCAACTCGCTCCTGTCTTCGATGTTCACGAAGACCTCACCTTTGCCGTCGGCGGCAGCGAACTCCGGTTTTCCATCCAATTTAATTGTGCCCAGCACCTTGCCGCTGGCGGCGTCAATTGCTGTCGAATCCTGGCTCTTTCCGTTGAAAGTGAACACTCGCTTACTGGAGCGATCGTAAAGAATCGCGTCAGGATTATCGCCAACTTTTACCTTGGTCGTGGTGGCGAGCGTCTTGAGATCGAAAATGCTGACGGTTCCTTCCCGTCCGTTGCTGGTGAAGCCGCGCCCAAGGTCCGGGGCGAGGGCAATACCATGAACTCCCGGCGTGTCGGCGATTTCGCCGACAGTTTTGCCGGAATCGAGATCGAGGACGATTACGTGTGTGGACCGAGATATATAAAGATGCCGTGCCGCAGAGTCGGCGGTCATGTAGTCCCATCCACCTTCGCCGCCAAGCTTGTAAGTCTTTATCACTTTGTATCCGGGGCCGGCTGCGGCGACGGCGACGGCGGCTGTGAGCAGGGTTGTTGAATAAAGCCAACGGCACAGATTCCTTCTGGCAGATATGCCTTTGGTGAACATTTATCTCCTCCGAATGAATTACGCTCCGCCGAAGCGATAGTTGGATGCGGCCCCAGGGCCAATTGGTAGCCAAGACCGCTTGGAACCTCGCCCAGCAAGTCGGAAGTAACTTTACCGCATCTTCGCGCGTGCCTAGAATTTTGCCATGCCGATTTTTCGCGACAAACCGGGCAGTGAAAGTTCAGCGATGGATGAAGGACCGTTTGCTAGTCCGAAGGATCCTCGTCTTTCGCCTACACCCGATTACGGGACGCTAGGCCCCGATTCGGATTTTGCCAGGAATGCTGGAGAGTTCCCGGAATCCACTGCCGCGAATGTGCCGGCAGACAGCAAGGTCCTGCCGCGTACCGCGGCGAAGGCTCGTTTAATTTCGGCGCTTGCCATGGGTATCGGAATTCTCGCCGCTCTAGTCGGTACGGCTTCCAGCGGGCCGCAGGGCTTAGTGAACAGGATTTTTGGTTCATCCGATCGACAAGTTAGCCGGTCTGCGGGGAACGTTTCTGCCCGCGCTCTAAATGGCGAGAACGCGCAGCAACAGGCGGAGACTCTTCTCACGCGCGCCGTGAGCCACTCGCCCGGAGCGACCGAAGAGATTCAATCGCGAGTCGATACATGGCGTGGCCAACTTAGTCTTGATCCGCAGCTCAGCCAGCTCACTACAGCCGCGCTGAATTCCGATGCGCCAAGCGTCCGAAGTTCCGGCATTGAAGTACAGCTTGCCGCTTACAACTTGGACAAGCGCGTCGCGACGGTTGACACTCTGCTGCACCGCGCGGACTCTTCCGATCACACGCAGAGGGTTTGGGCGCTGTGGTCGCTCGGCTTGCTTGGGAATCGCGGACTGGAGAGTGACCGGGTCGTTGAAGCATTGACCGCTCACCTCGAAGGAGTAAACAAAGATGCGGATGAAGATTCACGCCATTGGGCAGTGGAAGGGCTCGCTCTGGTGGGAACGGATGCGACGATACCGCCCCTGCTAAGGGCCCTGCATGACGATCCATCGCCTTTGGTTCGCGAGCGCGCCGCGTGTAGTTTGGCGGAATCGGGAATGTTGACCCACGCGCAGCGCATGACCGCCGTTCCGCAACTTATTGACTACTCCGAGGACGCCTCGCTCGATGCACAGACTCACGCATGGGTGTTCCAGGCCTTGTCCGATATCACGCGACAACGCTTGCCCAACGATCCCGGCGCGTGGAGAAAGTGGTATCAGACTTATGGCGGCAACGATCGGTAAATAGTCAATGAATAATGAACAAAGATGAGCGTGCGATTCCGGTAGTTGACGAGGCTCGCACGCTCATCACGCGCTACTCTGCCATCTTTGCGATGTGCACATCGAAACCCGTCTTCGGAAGCAGGGACGTCAGTGAGAAGGCTTTGAAGCCATCGCCATTCACTTCTGTGTGACGGTAGAGACCCGGCTCGGTCTCGATCATTTCCTTGCGGCCTTCCATGTCATCCAGAAAAGCCTCTACCTGCGCCAGTGTTGCTTCCGCTCCCTTGGCCCGGCTTACGACTGCTTCTGATGCATAAGACCGCACCAGCTTAGGCCAATATTTTTCCAGCAACTCGGTGCTGGCAAAAATGTCAGACCAGATGATGCGGCCGTTCACCGCAACCACCACACCGACGGCTTTGCGATTGCGCAATTGCCTGATCAGGCTCTGATAGTTCTGTTCAATTGGCTTTGCGACCTCGTCCACCTTTTCTTTTACGTCTTTGTTCTCCATCACGCGGGCGTAGGAACTGGTTGCGCGGATCTCATCTCCTCCAGCCGGGGCCGCGGCGGTCGCCACTTCCACCGCTATCGATTGCTGCTGCTTTTTTACTTCTGCCCATACTTGGTTCTGATCTTTATCGGCCATAGCTTTGGCTCGTACCGAGGGCTGAGCCATGACGGCCCCGCCCGCTGTACTGTTGGGAATACCGCTTCCAACTCCTCCACCGCTGCCGGGTGCACTTCCATAAGTCACTCCCGAGGTGTCGAAGTGATCGCTGCTTGCTACCCATCGTCCGGGTTCGACGCAGAACACGTTTAAATCCACGGGATCGCTCTCCGGCGGAACGATGCGATCCTTGCCGATCACGCGATCCTGCTTGCCTCCGGTCACAATCTCGCCGGCAAGCAACAACAGCGGGCGCTTCGAATTGTTAGCCAGTACCAGCCGGTTTACTTCGGCCGAGTCATGGCGATAGCCCCGAGTTACCTGACGCCGAACCAGGCCGCGCAGATTTCCATATTCGCTGACCACAACTTCACCCGAGCGCAAGCCTTCATCCAGGGTAAGAAATTGGTCGGTCGGATAAGACTTGGAAGCAGCAACCGGAAACACGGTCAAACTTCCGTGCCGGATGGGATCGAGCACTTTGTAACCGTAAACCGAGGGCTGTTCTCCGGCGAGAACGGACGGCGCATTCACGTAAATCGTTACCGCAAAGGCAAACAGTGGCAGCATGGTCACGGCGATTTTGGAACGCATAGTTCCTCCCTCAGGCGGACGCGTATACTGCGCGGCGCAACGCATTTCGCCCGCATGCACGGCTGCCTGCTCAACTTGACTCGGAACAAGAACGGCCAGGAAATTCCAGCTTGCGAGCAAAAATTAAGATCACGGAGGTCCCAAAATTCAGGTTACGAGCGTCTAATGTATTGGTAGGATCGGATTAGGACGGCGGTATTCTCTTCTTCGTTGATGAACTTCATTGGATGAACCCTACGAAACCAATTTCCGCTTCAGTGCAGTCGGCGGTCAGCGCTGTGCTGGCCGAGTTGCACGTCAAAGCGGAGTGCGAAAAGCTTGGGATGGGACGCGATCTGTTCGCCGTCGTGTTGTGTGAAGTGGCTACAAAATATCTTCCCGCCGGCGCCGGCGAAGGAGAAGTCCGCACTCTTCTGCTGACGCTTCGCGTGGATGAGCTGGCACTGGCGAGAGCCTGTGCCGCAGGCAACGAACGCGCCTGGGAGATTTTTCTCGTCCGCTATCGCGAGAAGCTTTATCAATCCGCATTGCGAATTGCTCGAGAGGATTCAGCGGCTCGCGATCTCGCCGACAGTCTCTATGCCGAACTCTATGGGACGACCATGCGCGATGGCTCGCGGGTTTCGAAGTTGTCATCTTTCACCGGCCGCGGATCGCTGGAAGGCTGGTTGCGCACCGTCCTCGCCCAGGAATTTGTGAATCGCTACCGCCGCACCCGGCGGCTGGTAAGCCTCGACGAAGAAAACGAAGAAGGCGAGCAGTTTGCGGCTCCCGAACCCGAGCCGCTGCCCGCGGCAGACTCGCGGCTGGAAGCCGCCACGGACGCTGCCTTGGCCGCGCTTCCCACCGAGGATCGATTCGTGCTGGCAGCTTACTTTCTGGACGGGCGTACGCTGGCTGAGATCGCCCGCATGGTGGGGCTGCATGAATCCACCATCAGCCGTAAAGTCGATAAGCTGGCCAAGTCGCTGCGTAAGAAAATCCTTAACGGAATGATGCAACAGGGGATGGCTCGCCGCCAGGCGGAAGAGGCGCTCGAGGTCGATGTTCGGGATTTGCAGGTAAATATTCGGCGCAGTCTCACGCAAGAAACCAACACAATCGCGTTCCCTGAGAAAGAAGATGTAATACCTTTGGAAGAGAAACTGGCGCCTAGAGCTAAGAGTTAGGCTCAGCTCAACCCGAAGAACTGATGGAGCTTGGAAGCAGCAGATGCCGGAACTGCCCAAAATCGTGGTGAAGCGAATAGCGGCCCGGCAGGTTCGTGCGCCGCATTCCGATGCAGACCTGCTTGCCGCCTTTGCTGAACAATCCCTGCCTCCAATCGAGCGGATGCGGGTGTTGCAGCATCTCGCCGGGTGCCCAGATTGCCGCGACGCCCTTGCTCTAGCTTTGCCCGAGATTGAAACCCCTCTCTTAGCTACGCTGCCTGCCAAGTCAGGCTGGGCGTGGCTGAACGGGCCGGCATTCCGCTTTAGTTTGGTTACTGCCGGTGCGATCGCAATCGCATCGGTTGGATTCTTGCAGTACCGACAGCATGAACTTCGGAGTGTGAGCGTAGTCGGCAAGGTCGATTCGCGGAACTCCGTTCCGCCGGAAAGTGTTCAGGCGGAAAACAAGAACGCAGCGAAGCGATCTAACCCCGCCGTGCCTGCATCTGCGGAGGCGGCGCGCGGAGCAATATCTCCGCAGTCAGACGTCTCCTTGGCGAAGCCTGAGCTGCGTATAGGGAGGCATGCTGGTTCGCCTTTGGGTGTTGGCGGAGGTCTTGCGGCGAGGCAAAGTCCGCCCGTAACCGACGGTCGAGCCTTGTCCTCGGCTGATGCAAAGCAGATGGTGCCCGAAGCTTCCTCCGAGTCAGTTGAAGTTACGGCGCAAAATCAACCCCAGGACGAACTCATTCAGAAAGGGCAGGCGCCGAACTCGTTCGCCAATGCAGACGTAGTTAAAGCCAAGGCCGCGCCTGCGCAAGTGGCCGCGATGGCCGCGCCTGTATTCGCGCCTCCGAATGTGAGTTCTCTGCAAACCACACCCGCACTCATGTCGCGAGCGTCACCGCTCTGGACCGTCAATTCTGCCGGGGGGTTGCAGAGATCGTTTGACGCCGGCAAGACCTGGGAGCAAGTAAACCCAACCGCCACTAACGTTCCGGCAGCATTTGCTGCAAAGAAAATCGCGAGCGCCCCACAGGAGAAGAATCAAAAGCCAGCCAATCCCCCCGAGTCCTTGTTTCGCGCCGTGTCGGCAATCGGCCCGGAGGTTTGGGCGGGAGGGTCGGGCGCGATCCTGTATCACTCCACCGACTCGGGAACCCGCTGGCAGCAGGTTCTTTTCTCATCGGATGCTTCCCCCACCGGCGACATCGTGAACATTCAGTTCTCCGACCCGGAGCACGGCACCGTGGCGACCTCAACTTCCGAGGTCTGGACCACTGCCGATAATGGCCAGACCTGGCAGAAGCAGCAATAAAAAGTTCGCTCATAACTTACCGATGGGCTTCCAGAAATCGTTGGAACAGTGGAAAAAAGCGCGTTACCAAAGTGACGTTTACACAAAATGAGGCCTTCTTTAACATTCATTTCGTGGTTTGGCAGTTCTGGGGGAGGGCTGCCGAGGCGTCTTGAACTGTAAAGTTCGAGGCGCTTTTTTATTGCCCGTAAGTCTCGAAACGTTTGGCAAAAGATCGGTTTTTAAGGAAGGGATTAGACTTAGGTCAGCCCGGATCGATGCTCCCATCGATCCCGCCCAAAGCCCGTTTTTGCGACCGAACTGCGCCCCCACGCATCGAATAGCGGTGTTACGATAATAGGTTCCCTCAAAGGGACAGCAATTATCTGTAGATCGCCAAGCGCGGCAAGACACTCGTTGTTTGCAAAACAGGGGAGCGTCCGCCGACCATGCGACGTTTACAACGAGGAGAAACAAATATGGCAGGAAATGGAATCGTCGAAGTAACCGATGCGAACTTCGACGCGGATGTTCTGAAATCTGATCAGCCCGTTCTGGTGGACTTCTGGGCGACCTGGTGTGGCCCGTGCCGCGCAATCGCTCCGATCGTCGAGGAACTGGCCAAGGATTACCAGGGCAAGATCAAAATCGGCAAAATGGACGTCGACGCGAATAGTGCGACTCCGATGCGCTACAAGGTAACCGGCATTCCGACCTTGCTGGTGTTTAAAGGCGGGCAGGTCGTTGAGCAGTTAGTCGGCTACCGGCCTAAGGAAGCCATCGCCCAGGCTCTGGATAAGCACGTTGGGTAGCTTTAGATCCACGGAACAAAATGCCCAGGAGAAATCCTGGGCATTCTTTTTTCTTGTTGGCGTCGAGATGGATACTTCAGTACTTCCTTAGCACTCCAATCACCCTTCCCTGTATCTCCACCGAAACCGCCGGAACGATGATCGGCTTCATGTTTACATTCGAAGGCTGCAAGCGGATATTGTCGCCTTCGCGGTAAAAGCGCTTCAGCGTTGCATCGTCTTTGTCGACGACCGCGACCACGATATCTCCGTTGTGCGCCGTCTTCAGTTTCTCGACCAGCACGTAGTCGCCGTCGAGAATGGCTTCGTCCTGCATGGAGTCGCCGCGCACCTCGAGCACGAACACGTCTTTCGAGCGCACAAAATCGGCGAGCGAAATCGTCTCTTGAGTCTGAATTGCCTCGATCGGCTGGCCTGCGGCAATGCGACCCACCAGCGGCAGGATCACGCCGGTATTCACGTTCATCGATTGCTTCAACCTTCCCTTCGGAGGCAGCAGATCGATGGAGCGGCTGCGGTTATAGTCGCGCGTGAGCAGCCCTTTTTTTTCAAGGTTGGTGATGTGCTTGTGCACGGTGGCCAGCGAATTCAGCTCCAGACCTTTGCCAATCTCTTCAAAGGACGGAGAGTATCCGTTCTCAGAAACGAAGCGGGAGATGAAGTCGTAGACCTCGCGTTGCCTGCGTGTGATCGCCATGCGCACATTGTTGGCGAATATAAAGCGAATGTCAAGGAAAGATTTTTTTCGTCCGCTTACTTGCCATGTCCTTCCTGAGCCGCCTTGTCAAGCCAGTCTATCAACCTGCGAAACTTCTTTCGGGCTTATCGCTCTAATAACTAGCCGAGTTGCATGCTCGACGGAGTAACCTGTAGCTTCACTGAGATGGAGGGGATTATGCCGAAAATTTCTCATCGTATGGTTGCGATGATCCTAATCGTGTTCGCCGCGGCGATCGCTTGCCGCGCCGGCAGCGGTGCCGCGGTTCCCGCTCCCGCCACCGATGAAACCCCCGCTGCTCATGGCAAAGAGACCGCCGTCATCGCCGGAGGGTGCTTCTGGGGAATTCAAGCCGTCTTCCAGCATGTGAAGGGCGTCCATAGTGCGACTTCCGGATATGCGGGCGGAACGGTGAAGGATCCCGATTACGAGACTGTCAGCTCCGGTCGCACCGGGCACGCCGAGTCGGTCGAAATTGTCTACGATCCTTCCAAAGTTACTTATGGGGAGCTGCTGCGCGTGTTCTTTTCGGTAGCGCACGATCCCACGGAGTTGAATCGGCAGGGACCGGATGAGGGAACGCAGTATCGCTCGGTCATCTTCTATACGAACGACGAGCAGAAACGAGTCGCCGAGGCTTATATTGCGCAACTTAATCAGGCGAAGGTTTTTTCGCGTCCGATTGTGACGCAGCTGGTGCCGCTGCAGGCCTTTTACCAGGCTGAGAATTATCATCAGAACTATGCCACGCTGCACCCGGATAATCCCTATATCGTTTATAACGACGCGCCGAAAGTGGCGAACTTGAAGAAGGAGTTTCCGGATCTGTACTCGAAGTAGGTGATTTGATTTTCCGGAACCGCTGAGGTGGAAGCCATGTTCGAATCCAACCGCGAGCAAACGAAAGAACAAATCAACGCCAGACGTCGACAATTCCTTATGGGAGTTGGGGCGACAGTGGGCGGAGCGATCCTTGTGCACTGGGGCCGGCCGCATCCCGTCATCGCTGCGGCGAAAGCCGAACCGGGCGAGGTCACGATCGTCCAGTTTTCTGACGACGGCAAGCGCCTCGCGAAGGTGAAGATCGCGAAAGTTATCAAGACGGATGACGAGTGGCGCAAGCAGCTTGGCTCCGGAGCATTCGAGATTACACGCCACGCCGACACCGAATTTGCCTATACCGGAAAGTACTGGAACCTGCACGACAAGGGACTTTACCGCTGCATCTGTTGCGACAACGCCGTGTTCAGTTCGGAGACGAAATTCGATTCTCACACCGGTTGGCCGAGCTTCTGGGCCCCGATCGCGCAGGAGAACGTGAAAGAGATTCGCGACACTTCGATCGGCATGGAGCGCGTTGCCGTCTCCTGCAAGGAGTGCGATGCGCACCTTGGCCATGTCTTCGATGACGGTCCGCCTCCGACTGGATTGCGGTACTGCATGAATTCGGCTTCGCTGCGGTTTGTGAAGGCGGTGTAAACGGGCCTCCAGTATTCGATCTCACAAAGACGGGCGCTGACAACGAGCAGCTTTTCTTCACGTTAACCAACCGGTTCGATAACCCCCCCTGGTGAATCTATCCGGCGACGGGACTTAGTTTTACCCCGCCTCTCGAGGGGGACTTTTAAAGGCTAGGACGGGTTAGTTATACGCCCATTTTGAGACAGCGACTAACCCGTCCTACTCCAGCACACTGTCGTCCAGTTTCTTCCGCTCCCAGTCGGCAGCGGCTTGCACGAAGGCCAGAACTACGGGATGCGGCTTTTTCTCGGTCGAGGAAAGTTGCGGCTGGAACAATGTGGCTACGAAGAAGCGGCGGGTTGGCGACTCGATGGCGCGAATCTCTCCGTTGGCTCCGCGAGCTACGACGGGGAAGCCAGCTTCCATGGTGGCCCATTCGTATTCGGGATTGACTTCAAAGTTGCAGAAGAACTCTTCGCTCACGACCTCTTTGTCTTTTCCATAAAACGATTGCAGGTAAGAACCGGGGCGCAGGCGAATCTCCGGCACCATGCCCGAGAGCTTGGGCGCGTTGCCTTTGCGGTCGGGAACGGCGCAGGCCACGGGATAGACGACGATATTCTTCGAGCCGGAGTTATTTTCGGCAGTGTCGGCATCGGCGATGCCGAGCACGTTGCGAGCGAACTCGATGAGCGCATATTGAAAGCCGGCACAGGTGCCGAGATAAGGCCAGTCGCGGCGGCGGGCAAATTCGATGCCTTTGAGCATGCCGTCGAAGCTCTTGAATGGGCTGCCGGGCGCGGCCCAGAGGCCGTCGAAGGTTTCCAGAAGCTTATCGGAGTCTGGCCTGGCGAGCGCGGGGGTGGGAATCCACTCGGATTCGACTTTCAGATCGAGCTTGCGGACGGCGTGCTGCAGGGAATCGTGCGTGGCGTGGTGGGAGCGAAATTCAGAGTTAAAGTCGCCGAGGATTCCGATGCGGACGGCGTTGCTCACGCGCTCATTGTACTAAACCGAACAGTTTCGGCCAGCGCGGGGTGATTAGGAGATTGGTGCGGGGCAGGAGGATTTCCTCCGGCGAGCTTGGGGTTTTGAGGCTTTCGGCAGCTCAACAGCACGTTCCCCGCCGGCGCTTCGCGCGTGTTCGGAATGACAAGATTACGTGTGGCTGGCGGATGTGAATTTAGAACCAGTGCGTCATGCTGTTAAGGGCGTAGAGGCAGAGAATCGTCAGCGCTGGACCGCCCCAGATCATCAGCGTGCATTTCCATCCGATGGTGCGGGCCAGGTCACGCTGGCTTCGCCAGGAGATGAGGAAAGTTGGATTGTTCTCACCTTTCATTATCACGACTCGAGGATGCTGCTCGAAATCGGCAGGCGCGGAATTTTCTTGCGGTGTGCCTGCCTGCGAAGCAAGAGTTGGGCCGATGGCTGCCGTTCCTGGCGCGACCCCCGCCGCGGCCCAGGCCGCAGGATTCGTGATGCCGGCCTTCATCAACGCGGTTGCAACCTTCTGCTGCTGCGTCATCTCGGTCGTGTTGGCTGGTTCGGCGGGCGACGAGAGGTGAATGACATTAGTCGCCGCATTGTTCGTGGCGCGCGAAGGATTCGAATTCGAATCGCCCAGAACGGCTGCGCCGAGACGCGCGTCTTCCGATTTCCTGCGACTGGCTAGATCGAACAGCGGGGAAGCGCCCAGGGCGTTGCCCGCCATCGAAAGCGCCGATCCACCTAGAGAGAAAGAAAATGTGCTGCCGGCCGAAACGTCTTCCGTTTCCTGGATTGGCTTTGGCGATAGCTCGAGACCGGGATTTTCGTCGAGCGTTCCTAGCACGAAGAGGGCGTTTTTCGGCTTGATGCAGAATTCTTCCACTTTGATTTTGTTGTTGGTGCTGACTCCATGGCGCAAGAGAAAACTATGCACGTTGGGCGGCGCCTCCTGTTTGAGAGTGAACAGGCCGTCGCAGAATTGCTGCTGGAAATCGCGATGCAGGTCCAGTTCGGCGCCGCGCGGGTCGACCATGATTTTGCCCGTGTTGTCGTCGAGAAAGAAAGGCACGTGCATGCACTCGGCCGCGACTTTCACCCACTTGGTGTTCCTGCCCTGGCGTTTCCACTCCCACGCGATGGTTCGGTAGTAGTAGCAAGCCCGCTCGGAGATGGGCGCTACGACGGTGTAAGGGCCGGAGGCAAGTCCATTCAGTTCAACCATTCCAAGCGAGGCGCTGCGAACTTTTGATGCTGGCGTGTCGAGGATGAGATGGCGGCGCTGCAGGAGAAGAAATCCTTTGTAAAAGATGTATAGACCGGCAAAGGCTCCGATGATGCACCAGACGATCGGCCTGCCGTCGGTCGACCTCCGGAGCAGAATTGCGCAAATTGGCGAGTGGAAGATCACGGTCGGCCTGGGCAACGGAATTTGACACACGCCCGAGGTCGAGGTTAGCGGAAAAGGGGAATCGGCCGCAGCTGCAAATGACAAGATCAGCTTACGTCAGTAATGCTTTTGCGCTTGCGCACGATCGACCACAGAGGAACTTGGTTCCACAGTCTCTATTAACTCAAGAAATCTTTATGGCGGATGACTTTCGTAATATCTCTCCGGCCTTACCGATTGCTGGGGCTGAAGGGCACTCCTAGAATCGAAACAGCAGTACTCTGCCTAAAAGTGCCGATGCCCGACATCACAAAGCACGTCGACCGAGCCGATGTAACCCGGCGTATCGAGCGCGCGGAAAAGCTTCTACAAAAGGGCAAGGCCGCCGAAGCGCTTGAAGAATATCTGCAACTTCTCGGCGACGATCCGGAAAACGATTCAGTGCGGCAACTCTCGGCCGACTTGTGCCTGTCGCAAAACCGGAACCGCGATGCCGTGCAACTGCTTGGAGAATTGTTCGAGCGGCAGGTGAGCGCCGGGGATGCGACTCGCGCCAGCCTCACTTATAAGAAGTTGGCGCGGCACGGTAGTCCGACATGGGAGCAGAAATTTCGCTTTGGACAACTATTGGAAGGCTCAAACAAGAAGCTTGCGGTGGGCACGTATGAATCGGCGCTCGGGGATCTGGCAAAACTGAACGACAAGAAGGGCGCATTGCAGGTGATGGGCCGGATTGTGGAACTGGAGCCGACGCAGGCAAATTTTCAGCGCGTCGCCGAGTTGTGCTCTGAACTGGGAGAGAGTAAGGCCGCTGCCGAGGGCTTTAAGCGCGTGGCGCAACTGGCGGCGGAGAGCGGAACGGATCCTGCGCAATGGTATGAGCGAGCCTACCAGGAAGATTCGTCCGACGAAGGGATCGCGCTGGCATACAGCAAGGGCCTGCTGGCACAGGGGCAGGTTGGAGCCGCGATTTTCATTCTTGAACCGCAGGTGCTTGCGGGGAAGAATTCGGTTGAGCTGAGAGATATATATGGAGAGGCGCTGCTCGCGGCGGGCCGTTATGCTGAGGCCGAGCCGCTGGTGTGGCAATTGTTCGAGCAAAATCCCAACCGGCTGTCGCAAGTGACGACGCTGATTGGGCAATTGATGGATTCAGATCAAGATGACACTGCCGTGGCGTTGGCGCGGAAGCTGGGGCAATTCCAGGCGAAACGCGGGGAGCGGCGGCAGTTCCTGAGTGGGATGCAGGAGTTGCAGGCCAAGCGGCGTTCTACGCCAGCCATGCTGGAGTTCATGAGCGAGCTGTTCAACGCGGCGAACCGCGAGGGCGACTACAGCCAGACCTTGCTGAAGCTTTTCGATGTTTATTGCGGAACGGGTAACTTTGCGAAAGCAGCCGAATGCCTCGACCGGGCGGCGGAAGTCGATCCGTACGAATCCGGACATGCAAAGCGGTTGGAAATACTGAAGGGCAAGATCGACGCGAACAAATTCAAAGAAATTTCTTCGCGGTTTACGTCGAGTGCTCCGAGCGCGGCTGCGAAACAGATTGAACACGAAGCCACGCTGGGAGCTTCCACGCTGCAGGATTTGATGCTCCAGGCTGAAATTCTTGTGCAATACGGAATGCGCAACAAGGCTGTCGAGCGGCTGCAAAGAATTCAAGAATTGTTTCCGCGAGAAGAAGAGCGCAACGAAGACTTGCAGCGGCTGTATATGTCTGCTGGGATGACGCCAAGTTATTCAGGGCCGTCGCCGCTGCAGCAAGCCAGCGTGCCGGTTGCGCCGCCGGCAATTCCAGCGCCGGCAGCGGCTGATCCCGCTGCGGAGATGCGCAACGTGACTCGCGTGGCCGAAATCACGCGCAAACTTTATCACCAGGGAACTGCTCACGCTGTGCTCACCACTGCGGTGAATGAGATTGGAGCGCACTGGGAACTTTCGCGCTGTGTCGCGATGATGCGAAGCCCGGGCTCGGCGCCAACTGCGGTGCAGGAATTTTGCGGCAAAGGGGTGAAAGAAGGCAATGCGAGCGCGCTCAAAGAGCTGATGATTGCTCTGCAGGAAGCCGTGTCGGACCAGCCATTGCTGATCAATGACGCGCAGCGTGCACCGGAGTTGCAAGAGGTGGCAAATGCTGTGGCGGAGCTTAAAACCACCTCACTGCTTGCTTTGCCGCTGAGCAATGGAGAAGATTCCGTCGGCGTACTGGCCCTTCTGCACAATAAGGCGAAGATGTGGCAGCCAACCGACGCCGTGATTCTGAAAACCCTGGCCGATCAGATGGTGATCGCCCTGAACAATGCCGGTTTGCGGCGGCTGGTGAAGAATCTTTCAGTAACGGAAGAGAAATCCGGATTGCTGAAGCGGAGTTCGTATCTTGACTTACTGCTGGCGGAGAGCAAACGCGCGGCGCAAAATTCGGCTCCGCTGAGTTTGCTGCTGCTGCAGTTTGGGCGGAGTGCGGCGCTGCTCAAGGAATACGGCGAGGCTGTGGTCGAAGCCACCATGGAAAAAATCGGGCAGCACATCGCGGCCAACATTCGAACCAACGATCTGGCGTTTCGTTACGACATTACGACGATAGCGCTCGTTCTCGGAGAAACTGCCGAGAAGGAGGCCACGCTGGCACTCGAGAAGTTACGCAAAGTGATTGCAGGACTTCATCTGCCGGGCAAGGACGGATCAGAAAAGGGCCCAGTAATGGAGTTCTCCGCTGGAATTGCGGAAGCCGTGGTGCGGGAGAATTACGATCCGGCGGATATTGTGACTGAAGTGATCAACCGCGCCGAGCAGGCGCTGGAGGCTTCGCTGGGGCAGGGACCGGGAAAAGTTGTGGCCCTGGCGGCGGCGCTGGCGGCGGGGGCGGTGGCGTAGCCACATCGGGTCATTGATCGATTTAGCCATTGGATCATTGGCCGACCGAAACGTCGCAATTTCGAGCGCCCCTTAACTGACCTTTCGCAGATTGCGCCCGATAGCTCAATCGCTCGATCACTCGATCGTGCAATGACTCAATCCTCTCGGTGGTCAAACCTGCTCACGCGCTGCTACACTAACCAGTTTGATTCTCACTTTTGATCCGCTCTGAGCGGTTGATCTTGCAAGGAAAACCATGTTGAAACAGGGTGATATTGCGATTGTCAGCGGGGCGCGCACGCCCTTTGGCCGGTATTGCGGCAAGCTGAAAGACTTTACGGCACAAGAGTTGGGCGCAGTCGCCGCGAAGGGTGCGATGGAGCGCGCAGGCATTGACGCGAAAGAGTTCGATCATGCGGTATTTGGCAATGCGCAACAAACTTCCGGCGACGCGCTCTACGGCGCGCGGCACGTGGGATTGCGCGCGGGGCTGCCGATTGAAACTCCGGCCCTGACAGTGAACCGGCTGTGCGGGAGCGGAATGCAGTCAATCGTGAGTGCGGCGCAGATGATTCAAACCGAGGAGGCGAAAATCGTTCTTGCCGGCGGCATGGAAGCGATGTCGCAGGCTCCGTTTTCGATTCGCGGACGCGACGGATTTACTTTGGCTCCGGGCGGAAAGCTGGAAGATTCGTTGATGGTGGCGCTACTCGACAGCTATTGCGGCTTGTACATGGCGAACACGGCGGAGTTGTACGGTTCGGAACATGGCATTACGCGCGAGATGCAGGACCGGTTTGCGCTGCGCTCGCAGCAGAAAGCGGATGCGGCCTATAAAGAAGGACGCATTCAGGAAGAGCTGGTTCCGGTGCCGCTGCGAAATTCGAAGGGCGAGCCGACGGGAGAATCACTGACGGAAGACGATCACCGGCGTCCGCAGACCACGATGGAGGGCCTAGCGAAGTTGAAGGCAGCGTTCGGCAAGAATGGTACCGTGACAGCCGGTAATGCGAGTGGGATTGTCGACGGGGCGGCTGCGGTGGTGCTGATGTCGATTGAAGATGCGCGCAAGCGCAGCATCGAGCCGCTGGGCCGGATTGTGAGTTGGGGAGTCGCCGGAGTTGATCCGAAGGTGATGGGGCGAGGTCCCGTGCCTGCGACGAAACTGGCGCTGCAAAAGGCCGGGCTCTCGCTCGACTACATCGATTTGATTGAGGTGAATGAGGCGTTTGCGGCGCAGTATCTAGCGGTGGAAAAAGAATTGGGATTGGATCGCGAGAAGGTGAATGTGAACGGCGGAGCGATTGCACTGGGGCATCCGCTGGGCGCGACCGGAACGCGGTTGGTGATTACTTTGCTGTATGAGTTGCGGCGGCGAAAGAAGAAGTATGGGCTGGCTACGGCGTGCATCGGTGGCGGGCAGGGGATTGCGATGGTGGTGGAGAGCATGAATTAG
>CAZGXY010000054.1:0-11474 GCA_964530145.1 uncultured Acidobacteriaceae bacterium
TCATCGCATTTCCGATTTGGAACTCCTTATTGGACAGTGATCGGACAGTCGACGTGCAGATCCGTTTTCGGAGCAACTTGCCAATCAATGAAACGTCTGTCGGCAACGATGATCCCAACAAGCCGTATACATTCCTTGCTGTGCGCGCCAAATGGTTGGTTATTGATCGACACGCACGATACATGCGCTGTCTGCGAGAGTCACTGAGGGAGCAATAAGGAATCTTAAGGATCGTTAGGTTATGAGCCCACAAATACTATTAATGTCAACAACTTACAAGACGCGGGTGGCTCCTGAAAAACCTTGTAAGAAGCGCTAAGGAATCCTTATTGGACAGTTAAAGGACAGCGACGATCGAACCGTGAACCTTGAAGCCGCAAATCGAGAATTGTTTTAGTGTTCGTCTCCGGGCGAAGCTTTTGGCACCGCCGGCAAGGGCTCGCCCGCCAGTTGTTTTTTCACCAGCCGGGCGAGGAAATCTGCGAAAGGCGCAATATCCTCGCCAACACTCGCTTTTTCGAGAGCGTTCACGTAGGCGTTGCGGTCGGTTACAGGAATGACCGTCCACGGGTATCCGCCCGACGCCATCATGGTGTTCATCAGGAAGCGCCCGACGCGGCCGTTGCCGTCCATATAAGGATGGATGTAGACGAAGATGAAGTGCCCGAGCACCACGCGGACAGCCGGATGCGGCTCTTCGCGCAGGAGGTCGAAGAACGCCGGCATGGCGTCCCTCACCGCGTCCCGGTTCAGCGGCACGTGCATCGACTTGCGGATATAGACCTGGCCGTTGCGATAGCCCGCGAGATCGCCGGGCTTCAGCAGGCCGACGGTGACGCTCGGCGCGAACAGCGCCCGGTACCACGTGCCGTGGTCCGCGTCCGCGACCTCTCCCGGATTCTCCCCCTTCAGAATTTTGCCGAGGCTTTTCTGCACGGCCTGAAAGGCCTGCCAGTATCCGCGCGCCGCCATGGCGTTCCGCTGATCTCGGTCGCCCTCGTCGGCTTCCGGGTTCCACCGCCCCCCACGGACTCGCTCGATAAGGTCTGGCGTGACGTGGTAGCCCTCGATCGACAGAGAATGATAGGCGTCCGTGACGTATGCGTCGTTGACACGCTTGAGGTATGCGTCAATCTTGCGTGGCGGCCCCGGTGCTTTAGGGAAGCGTTCGATGACCGCCTCGCGCATCTTCTGCCAGAGCAACCGCAGCCTGTTTACGTAAGGAGAGGATTCGCGGGCCCCGATGACGAGGGAGGGCTTGTCCGTGAAGGGATCGTTTTCTCGCACGGCATAACCAGCCGTCGTCATCGCTTTTACGATATCGTCCGCGATGCGGTCGCGTCCGGTGTTGCGGAAGGCCCCGGCCAAACGTCCGGCGATCACCGTGTGACCGCCCTCAAGGAGCCGGCGGAGAAGGCCGGAGGCATCCCGTATCGTCGGCAACACCGCGCGGACATCCGTCGCGCTGTTCGAAAAATAGTTAGGGGAGCACGCAATCAGGGCAGACTCCACCGAGAACAGCCGCAGGCCGGCCTCTTCCTTCCGGTCCGCCAACCCCGGCAGCGCGATGCGAAGCTCCAGCAGGGACGTGCCGTGCGGGAGTTTGGTGACCTTGTTGCCCGCGCGTGGCGACCGCACAGCGAGCTGGCCGGGCACGGTCCAGTTGCCGGCATGAAGCGAAAGCGATTGTTCCGGTGAAAGGCACCACCGAACGCCGAAACGCGCTTCTAGATACGCGCCGCAGAAACGCCAGAAGGATGCGTACCAGGCCGTGCTGTCGCCTTTCACTTCGTCCGGGCGGCTCGGGATATACCAGCCCTTGATGACTTCCTGCAAGAAGCGGTTGCGCAGGAGGCGCTCCCGGTGCGTGCGCGACAGGTCGCGCGCCCGGATCGCCCCAGCCCCTTCTGCGGTCTGGAGTTTCCGCAGAATTTCGAGGGACTGTGCGAGTTTTTCAGGCGGTCTGGCCATGGCCGGTTTCTTTCAGGCTTCGTGCTTCCATTATCCGATTGTGTTGCGCTGTATTTATAGTATTGTGCTGTGTTGTTACTATACTAATATGTTGTACCATATTTATCTTATTGTGTCGATGCGGGACTTGGTCCCGCCCCTTGGAAGTGCGGCCCGCACCTCGCCGCAAATGGCTAGTATCGAGATATAAGGCCCATTCTCCGTGGCGATGTCCGTCACCTGAGCGAAGCGGGCAATGCACGGCAAGGCTTTTTCGCAGAGCGCGAGCTGCGATCTGTGATTGAGAATTTGCCAGCATACCTGAGAGACTTCACGTTGTTCGGTTTCCTAGTCGGATGGCGCAAGGACGAGATCGCTTCGTTGGAATGGGCAGATGTTGACGGCGATTGCATTCGGCTGCGCCCGGAAAATAGCAAGAACGGCGAAGGCCGCGTGATCGTGCTAGAGGGGGAGTTGGCAGATTTGATGGAGCGGCGAAAGGCTGCGCGTTCGGTGAAAACTGAAACCGGCACGGCGCTCGCTGCACTTATCTTCCATCGTGACGGTTCACCCATTGGCGATATCCGCAAAGCATGGGCGACAGCTTGCAAGTTGGTCGGTTGTCCGGGGCGCTTGTTTCACGATCTGAGACGCACCAGCGTTCGCAACATGATTCGCGCCGGTGTGCCGGAGAAAGTTGCCATGACGGTCAGTGGGCACAAGTCGCGCAACATTTTCGACCGATACAACATCGTGAACGAGTCTGATCTCCGCGCAGCAATGCGACGCACGCAAGACTATCTCAAGGATGCTGCGATTGAGGAAAGCAAGTTGGTGCCAATGCCCTCGCGAGTTCAGTGAACCCGCATAGTTCGCGCATAGTTTGAGCAAAAAGCAAGGGAGCCTAAAATTGGCTCCCTTTTCATTTCCTTTATTTTCTATGAGTTCGTTGGTTGCGGGGGGTGGATTTGAACCACCGACCTTTGGGTTATGAGCCCAACGAGCTACCAGACTGCTCCACCCCGCAGTTCGATCATAATCAATGCCTTCGGCATCGTCAAACCGTGGGGTCTCTCGCCGTCTCCGAACCGGGTTTGATTCGCGCGAGGAGTTTCAATCGCTTTTTCGCATCCTATCCACGGTGCGGTGGCATCGAACAACAGCCAACCTTTGGTGGATTATGACTCTGAAAATTGTGCGCAGTCAGGAGAACACAAATATGGCCAAGAAAGACGTCAACGCGAAATCGACGAATGCCGATCGCGAAAAAGTCAGCGCCCAGCCTCGCTTTCATCAGCGTGCTCCAGAAATTCAAGCGTACGGCACCGTTTCCCATGCATTGCCGCTCGACCTCGAAGAGCCGGTTCGCCTTGAGATGACCGAACAGCTCAACCTGTTGTTGGCCGACACCTCCACGCTTCGCGATCTTTACAAGAAATGCCATTGGCAGGTCGCCGGGCCGACTTTTTACCAACTGCACCTTCTTTTCGACAAACATTTCGAGGAGCAGGTCGAACTGGTCGATGAAATCGCCGAGCGCATTCAACTTCTCGGCGGAATCTCGCTCGCTATGGCGGCCGATGTGGCTGAGACCACCCGCATTGAGCGCCCACCCAGGGGAAGGGAAGAAGTGCCAGTGCAGCTTTCCCGCCTGCTCGACGCCCACCAGATCATCATCGGCCACTGCCGGGAACTGGCCGAGCGTGCCGATAAGATGGGCGACGATGGCACCAACGACCTGGTGGTCAGTGATGTGCTTCGGACGAACGAATTGCAAGTATGGTTTGTGAGCCAGCACCTGGTCGATGAACCGCTGGTCCGCGCCGAATCGCCGCGAATGCGCGATGCCAGCTAGCGGATTCTGAAAACCCCTGAGCAGGCTCTTACCGCGGAGCCTGCTCTTTCCATCCCGGCCTATTTACGAATAAGCAATCCTTCCGTGCTCTTCGGTACATCTAAGGAATTAGAGGGTTTGCTTGCAAGCTGGGACGCAAGCTTGAAAGACAGGTGTTTTTCAGAGGAGGATTTATGAGGAAGCATTTTCTCCCTGGGTACTCGATTCTCGGTTATTTCATTTTCGCCGTTTCATTCTCCACTTGCGCGGTTTCTGGACTCTCCGCGCAAGCACCCGGCGCCAACGGAGTTCCCGTCCATACTGTCGTAACGGTGGAAGCCCGCAAGGGTTCGAGCCCGCCGGTCATCAACCGCGAAGATGTGCTGGTGAACGAAGGCAAGGATCGCGATCCTGTAACCGAATGGATTCCTGCGCAAGGCGATCACGCCGATCTTGAGTTCTTTGTCCTGCTCGATGACGGATCGAACATGACTCTGGGCACGGAATTGGAATCGATCCGACAGTTCATTGCAGCGCAGCCGCCAACTACGAAGATCGGCCTGGCCTATATGCAGAACGGAATCGCCAGAGTCGCGGCCAATTTGACCACTGACCACGATGCGGTGGCGAAGGCGCTACGTCTGCCCGTCGGCGTGGCTGGGGCAAATGGCAGCCCGTATTTTTCTTTGAGCGATTTGGCAAAGCGCTGGCCCGCCGGTGCTTCCCGCCGTGAGGTGCTCATGATCACCGATGGAATTGATCGCTACTACGGCAGCGGCGATCTTGAGGATCCGTACCTGCAATCGGCAATTGAAGATGCGCAGAAGGCCGGCATCATCGTTTCGGCAATCTACTCGCCCGGCATCGGGCATTTCGGGCACAGCTATTACCAGACCTATTGGGGGCAGCTTTATTTATCGAAGATGGCCGAAGAAACCGGCGGCGAGGCCTACTACATCGGCATGACCGGCGCGCCGGTCTCGTTCAATCCTTTTCTTCAGGATTTGACCAACCGGCTGATGCACCAATATCTGCTGTCTTTTCTGGCCAAGCCTCCGAAGAAGGCTGGACTGCAGCGGGTAAAAATCTCCACCGAAGTGCCAAACGCCGACCTGGTAGCGCCGCAGAAGATTTTCGTGCCGGCTGCGCCGTAGGCCGGAGGAGTTCGCCAGGAAACGCCGAGCCGCGACGAGTGGCTGCAGTGGCGGCACTGACTGTTTACTTCGGCGGTTCTACTCTCCGGTCGTGACATTTAACGTGTCGTGATCGTAATACTCGTAAGCGGACATCGGCTTCTCCCCGCCTTTTTTCCAGGTGCGTGAATCCTCCGGTAATTTGCCGAGCGCGCGCGCCATTTCACGAACGTGCATTGCGACCGTGCCGCAGCAGGCCCCGATAAAGTTGATGCCCATGTCGCGAGCCTGCGTGGCGTAATCGCCCATTTCTTTGCGCGTCAATTGCAGCGGATCGAGCGCGTAAGGAAATTCTTGGAGGCTGGTGAAATCGGGCTTTTCTTTTGGAGTGCGATACGCCACCGGCTGGCACGCCAGATAGCCAGAGACGGCTTTGCGCATCTCTTCCATGGGAGCGAGAATGTGCTCCGGCGGCCGCAGGCAATTCATGCCGACGATATCGGCGCCCGCATCGAATAGCGCTTTCGCCGCGTCGGCTGCGCTCTTCCCGTCGGTGGTCTCATCTTTATTCTCAAAGCAGATCGTGACCATCGTCGGCAAGCCGGTTTTCTTTCCGCGCTCGACCGCGATCAGCGCTTCGCCGAGATAAGAGAAGGTCTCGCCGATGATGAAGTCGACTCCTTCTTCAACCTGCACCGCAAGCTGCTCGTCAAAGGTCTTGCGCACACGGTCGGCCGCGGACGGACTGCCGGGCTCGTACATCCAGGTCAGGCTCAAATTCCCGGCGACCAGGCATCGGTCGCCCGCAACCTCGCGTGCAATGCGGACCGCCGCTCGATTCAAATCTTCGAGGCGATTTTCAAGCCCGACCGTCGCCAGCTTGTCGCGGCTCGCATAAAACGTAAGCGCCTGCAAAACTTCCGACCCCGCCTCGCGAAATTCGACGTGCAGCTCGCGCAAGGACTCGGGATGCGTCAACACGACTTCCGGAGTAAACGGACCCGCCCGCACCCACCCGCGCTTTTCGAGTTCGAGCAAATAACCTCCGTCGCCCAGCACCGGGCCCTCTTTCAGCCGCTCCAGAATTCCTTTCTTTTTCATGCAACCTCCTTGACTAGTTGAGAAATCCTGAATGAATTCCCCAGTGTTCCTCCGTATCCCCTGTGGTCAAGACTCTTGCGGTCGAATCCGGTTTTACGCGCTTCACTCTAAGCTGCGTTCTTGAAAGAACCCTTCTTCCAGTCGCGCAAAACCTGCAGCGCCGCATTTCGTCCTGGCGCGCCAGTCACGCCACCGCCGGGGTGCGTCCCTGCTCCGCATAAATAGAGACCGCGAACCGGCGTGCGGTACTGCGCCCACCCCGCCACTGGACGCATAAAGAAGAGCTGTTCCAACCGCAAATCGCCGTGAAAAATGTTGCCCTCGGTCAACCCGTATGTGCGCTCGAGATCGAGCGGCGTCAGCACCTGCCTCGCAACGATTGCTGCGGGCACGTTCGGTGCATACTCGGCGATCTTTTTGATCACGCGATCGCCCAGCAGTTCGCGCTTTTCGTCCCAGTTTCCATCACGCAGCCTGTAAGGCACGTACTGCACAAAGCAAGTCATAATGTGCTTGTCCGCAGGCGCAAGCGAGTCGTCGGCATTCGACGAGATAACACAGTCAACCCATAACTCGTCCGGAATCTCTCCAAATTTCGCGGTGTCATAACACCGCTCGGCGAACTCGAGCGATGGCACGAGGGTGTAGAAAGTTCGCTCCAGCGCGGTTGCCGAAGGCGAGGTTCGCATAAATCGCGGTTCCTCCGCCAAAACAAAATTAACTTTCGCACATGGACCATCCATTTTGATGCCGCGCACGGCAAACAGAAAATCTTCGGGCAACTCCCGCGCGGCGACCATCTTTAGGAAAGTCCGCTTCGGATCGCAATTCGAAAGCACGATTCGCCCGCGAAGCTCGGTTCCATCTTCGAGAACAACACTGTGCGCGCGCCCGTCCCGCACTTCAATCTGCGCTACCGGCGCCGAAGTCCGAATCTCGACTCCAAGCTCTTTTCCGGCCGCGGCCAGCGCCTGGGTAATCGATCCCATGCCGCCGATCACGTGTCCATAAAAGCCCTGCAGTTCGTGTTCTCCCCCGCTCAGCAAGTGAAAGAGCAGTCCAATCGCGGTTCCCGGCTGGTACGGCCCGCCATGCTTGCCGTAGACGTTGTTCGCCAGAAACATCGTCTTCATCTTTTCCGATTCGTAATTGTGATCGAGAAACTCGCCCAGGCTACCGGTGAGAAAGGAAACCAGTTGCGCGATTTCAGCATTCGAGATTCCCCGAAAGCGCTTTCCCACGCGAAACAAATCGCTCCATCCGCTTAGCGACGATGTATCGATCTCCGGCGGGGGCTCCATAAAAAATGGCTGCAAATATCGCGCCAGCTTTTTCAGTTGATCGTCGACTTCAACAAACCGGTTCGCATCTTTCGCCGAAATCTTCGCGAACTCGGTCTTCGCTTTTTCGCGGTCGGCCCACCATGGAACCACGTGGCCATCGGGGAAGGGAACTTGAATCGCCGGATCGCAGGGAATCATGCGCAATCCGTGTTCGGCCAAGCGTAATTCGGAAATTACTTCTGGCCGCAACATGCTGGCAATATAAGATGTCGTCGAAACCCGGCAGCCGGGAGCAATCTCTTCCGTCACGCAGCACCCGCCGACGATCTCCCGCCGTTCGAGCACGAGCACCGACAACCCCCCGCGTGCCAGGTAGGCAGCCGCGGTCAAACCGTTGTGTCCGGCCCCGACTATAATTGCATCGTAAATGGGGTTTGCTGGGCTCGCGGTCAAATCTGACTTCCAGTCATAAGAGTGAAAATCGCGACGCAACACGTTACTGCATATGCCTGTAAAAATGAAGTTGAAAATTGGAGCGATCTTTTATATGCTTCCGTGACTTGGAGTCACTCATGAGCGAAACCGCTACTCGCCCTATCGAGCCACTGCGCTACACCCCGCAACCCATACAACGCCCGCGTTCGGCGGTGAAGCGTTCACGCATTATCGACATCGCTATGCAGCACTTCGCCGAGCAGGGATACCAAGCCGCCCGCGTCGGCGACATGGCCGCCGCGCTGGGAATCGCGAAAGGTTCGATCTTTCAACACTTCCGCAGCAAAGACGGCCTTTTCTTCGAGGTCTACAAGCGTGCCGTGCACACTTTTCCCAAATACCTCGACGCCCCGGCCGAAGTTCGCACGGCCGGATTCTTCGACGTTCTGAATTACTGGCTGATCAGCACCGAGCACCTGCTGCGTGAAGACTGGATTCCGTATCGCATCTCGCTGCTCGGCAATTACGGCACCGACCTTGCGCTGAAGCGGGAGATCAATCGTTTCATGATCGCGGAGGATCCCTACGGAACCGTAGCCTTCGTGCGTTTCGGCCTGGATCGCGGGGAACTGCGCACCGACATGGATGCGGAGATGATCGTCTCCATCCTCGATTGGACGATGGAGCGCTTTCAGGATGCTCTGCTGACAGCAGAACTCGATCCCGGACTCTTTCGCCGTCAGGGCGAGCTTCCTGAAAAGAAAGAGGCCCGCATTCAGCAATTTCTTTCTGTATTGCGGCGGGCGGTGGGAGTCGACCCGGAAACGTCGGCTCGTCCTCGACAAGTGCTGAAGAAAGTTTCCGCGATCGGTTCGGCCAAGCCAAAGGTCCTATAAATCGAATAATTAACGCACTGTCGGCAGCTCGAATATTTTATCCGCTTCGAAAGCGAGAACGATCCACATGCAATCTTCCCTCGAGCACATTCTTTCCAGCTACGATATCAACGCGCCGCTGGCGCAGGCTTCAACCATTCCTGCCGCATGGTATGTCGATCCCCGCATCGCCGAATTGGAGCGCCTGAATGTATTCAGTAAAACCTGGCAACTGGTTGCACGCACCGAGCAGCTGAAGAATCCGGGACAGTTCATTTCTACGCGAGTCGCCGGCGAGCCTATTGTCGTTGTTCGGGGCACTGACGGTGCGCTACGTGCGTTTTACAATGTTTGTCGCCACCACGCTGCGGCGGTCGTCACTGAACCCTGCGGCATCGCCTCAATTCTGCATTGCCCCTATCACGGATGGAACTACGGCCTCGATGGTTCACTGAAAGGCATGCCGGAATTCGAGGGTGTGGAAAATTTCGAGCGCTCGCAAAACGGTCTCGTTCCCATTCGAGTGGAAACCTGGGAGTGTTTCGTTTTTGTGAACCTCGACAACTCTGCTTCGTCGCTTATCGATTTTCTCGGAGGGATTGTAAAGCGCGTTGCGCCGCTCGGAATCGGCAAGCTGCATTACTTCGACCGCCGCACCTACGACATCGCCTGTAACTGGAAGGTGTTTGTCGATAATTATCTCGACGGCGGCTATCACGTGCCGCATCTGCACAAGGGACTGAATTCCGTTCTCGATTACAAGCAGTACACCATCGAAAACGAAGACCGTTACTGCCTGCAGTCGAGCCCCATGGTCGCATCCGACGAAGACGCCGCCACCGGCTCCACGCGCAAAGGCGACCGCGCCTGGTATTTCTGGCAGCATCCGAATCTCATGATCAACTGCTACGCCGGGTATATGGACACCAATCTCGTTATCCCGGTCGACGTCGATCACTGCCACGTGGTCTTCGATTTCTATTTCGGCGATGTGAGCGAAGCCGCGCGCGAATACAACGAGCAGTCCGTGAACGTCGGCAATCGAGTGCAGGAAGAGGATTTGGGAATCTGCGAAGACGTGCAGCGTGGCCTGAAATCTCGCGCCTATCGTGCCGGGCGCCTTTCCGTCCGCCGCGAAGCCGGAGAGCAGTTATTCCACCGCCTGCTCGCCGCAGATCTGAAGAGTGGAAGCACGCCATCAACCGCCGCCGCGGATTAACCAATTCACGCACTTCACCGCTATGTCATTCCGAACCGGCGCGCAGCGGCGGTGAGGAACCTGCTTTACTCACTGGCGTGGCGCGGGCCCTCGTACGGTTGGCTATCTGGCCCCGCATGCTGCTTCGCGGTTGCAGGATCGAAAAACTCGATTGCTTCGATACAGCGCTGAAAACCCTCCAGGACTTTCTTGTCGTAGGCGAAAACAGACATATACAGTATGTATCCATTTGCGGCTGTGGCGTAGAAGACTTCATGGATGCTTTTCTCGCTTGATTGCCCCATAGCGAAATCTCTTCCGCCAAGGGTCGTCTTCCTTATTTTCTCCGCTCCGACGCTGCCCAACGCAGACTTGAGGTCGGCATCTCCGGACGAGGCGACCTCGTCGGCCAGTATGACAAAAACGGGGTACCCTTTGCTTTGACTGTTGGCCGCGAATAGCGAGAGACGTCCCGGTTTCCGTCCTCCTCCATTATCGCTAAGGAGTTTCAAGGGGACGCCGCGCGGAAACCGTATAGAAAAGCCAAAGAAGGCGTTTGTGTAACTCTCCGCAGAGATAAGCCCGTCCTGCGGTTTTGGTGCGACCTGTGCTTGCGACAAGAGCGCCGCCATCAAAAAAAATCCCGCCGCCGTTCGCGTTTTCACGACAACCAAATCCTCCTATTGGAACGGCTGTGAAACTCTCGCCTCCTCACTGCCGATCCCTCTCCACTGTCTCCTGCCACGTTTTCGTCCTGAACATCACTCCATCTTTCAGCAGCTCACGCGTGTACTTGTAATAAAACTTCTTCTGATCGGTGGTCACCAACAGATGCCCGCGCCAGGTCAGCGTCCGGCCTTTCAGCGCAAACACGGTCTCCGCTTCGCCTTTCACCGAGCACGTCTCCGGATGCGCATCATCCGCGTCATACGCCAAATGCTCATAATCATTTTCCGTTCCCCACGGAAACGTACTCGAATCCTTGCCGCTCCAGTGCACCGTAGTCTTATGCCGCGCTTCATCGCGTTCGACCGTCCACTCTCCGGGCCACGGAAATCCAACTGTCTTGATGTCTTTCCGTTCCTCAGTCGGCTCTGGCGCCGAAAAGGCCGGAGCCGCTTCGCCATGCTCCGGCACCACCGGCAAAACGATTCGCGAGCCGTTCCCTCCGCCCAATTCAAGCGATGTCGTCATGTTGTACGGAGTCGGGAGCATCATCGGCCACAGTGCATTCGAAATCGCCACGCGGATTCGATGCCCTTTCGGAAACACCCACGAAGTCAAATGCATTTCAACGTCGAGCGGATAAACCTTCCCCGGCTCCAAATTCGTCGGTTCGCTCATCGATTCCCGCTGCGCGCCGTTGATGCCCGCGCCGGTAATCTGGGTGACCGTCCCGTCCGGAGCGACATCGGACAGCCGAGCGATCCAATCCGCCAGGGGCGCAGTCGCCGAGGCCCGCAACAACGCGTGCGGCCTTCCCAAAATCGCCACATCTTCTTTCAACGGCGCAGAATCATAAACCAGACTGAACGCATCCACCGGCCGCACATCACTTAGCAACTCGCCCCACCAGAAACCTGCTTCGACTCCAATCGACGGCACATACTTCAGTTCGTCCTTCGCGGGCGATGCCGTTAGCGCGGTCGCCAGCTTATGCGACGG
>CAZGXY010000055.1:0-20419 GCA_964530145.1 uncultured Acidobacteriaceae bacterium
TTTGCCTCTCGATACGTTGAAGCCCGGCTTCTACACTTGCCAGGTCAACGTGATCGACGATGCGGCAGGTTCTTTTCTTTTTCCGCGGCTGGCTCTGTTGATTCGCCCCGAAAACCCTGGCGCTGGTCGCTGAGGCGCCTCAGGGGTTTTTGCACCGAAGTTTTCCAGTAGCTTTCTAGCAAACTGTTCTAAAGTAAAAGAGCCCGCTCCTGGCGGGCCCTGGTCTGCAATATTGGCGTTGCGCCGCTTTCTTCTGTTCCGACCGTATCTTCGCCCACCTCGCCCGCTGGCCAATGTCAATCTTCCTCCGTGCCGCGGCCGACATGGTGTGCCTGGCTGAGGAGAAGCTGGTTTTCGGCGCCGCTACCAATCGCCGTTTCATCTCGCTGGCGAGGGAAGGTTGAAATCGGGTTTGGGTGGCGAGCAGACCGAATCAAACCATCGGCTGATATATACCTCGGCATGGGCTTCACCGCAGAAGTGCCGGGCGCCAACTGCGTTTGCGGCTTCTGAATTCCAGCGATGAACGGTTAGTTGTGAGTCTCCGCACTGGATGACGAACCAGTGGATGGGGCGGGTGTCCGCAATTCCGCAAACTTCGCATCGGTATTCGCGTATCGTCGTCATATTCATGATCCCGCTGCCCCTGCGCAATCGGCCCAATGGCAGGGGCTTCGACAAACCGTCTCTGACTCCGGCATTTTTACTGTTGCCAGCCTCCACCCAGGACTTTATAGAGTTGGACAAGGCTGCGATATTCGTCTCCTCGTGCCGATGCCAAAGTCAGCTCAGCGGCGAAAAGCGACCTCTGTCCATCCAGAACTTCGAGATACGTCGTTGTGCCGCCTTTGTAGCGAAGCGTTGAAATGCGAACGCTTTCCTGCAGGTCCGCCACCGTAACCTCTTGGCGCGCTCGCACCTGATGGAGTTTTTCATATCCGATGAGCGCATCGGAGACGTCGCCAAAAGCCTGCTGGATACTCTGCTGGTATGCGATGAGAGCCTGCCTGTGTTCCGACTCAGCCAGGTGCAGGTTCCCTTTCAGCGCGCCTCCCGTGAAGATCGGCTGATTTACTTGCGCTCCATAAGACCAAATGCCAATCCGTGTCGGATTGCGAAAAGGGAAAAGGCTGTCGCGGCCGAATGCGCCGCCGCCCGATCCGGTCAGCGAGATCTGCGGAAAGAATTGTGCTTTGGCCACACCGATATCGGCGTTCGCCGCAACCAGGATCTGCTCCGCTTCGCGAATGTCGGGCCGGCGTTCCAGGATCGATGAAGGGATGCCGGGTGGAACTTCGGGCGGAAGCGTCTGATCCGTCAGGTTCAGGCCGCGTGTAATCCCTTGCGGATAGTTGCCGAGCAGGATGCTGATCGCATCTTCTTCCTGTGCAATCTGCCGCTCGAGATCCGGAATCTGAGCATTCGCGGTATCGAGGACCTGCTGGGCCTGGAGCACATCCAGCTTTGTGGCGACCCCGTGCTGAAGCCGCAGCTGCGTCAGCTTGACCGAATCGGTCTGGGTCTTAACGGTATCCTGCGTAATGACTAGTTGCAGATCGAGTTGCAACAGCGTGAAGTAGTTGCTTGCCACATCGCTGACAAGAGTGAGCACGACCACCTGGCGCGCGTCTGCCGTGGCCAGCAGTTCAGCGCGGGCCGCTTCCGTTGCGCGGCGCAGTTTTCCGAAAAAGTCGAGCTGAAAAGCAGCATCGGCTGTGAGGGTCAGGAAGTTGTACCTGGATTGTTCGACGTTTTCTTTGCCGCCAGTGAAGCTGGCGTTGGTCGAGGCCTGAGGAAACAGGCTCGAACGGGTCACCGCAACCTGAGCCCGGGCCGCATTAATCCGTTCGGTCGCGAGCTGCAGATCGTAGTTTTGCTTCAGCGCCGTGCGAATCAGTTCCTGCAGCTTCGGATCCTGAAAAACCTGCCACCACGGGAGATCGGCATACGAGGCCGTTTGCGTCTGCAGTTGAGGATTCTCCGACAGGTCACGATATGCAGCGGGAGTCTGAACCGTGGGCCGATGATACTTTGGGCCGACCATGCAACCCACGAGCATGCCGGAGAGCAACATCGCGCTCAGCAATTTGGTGATTTTCATGAACCCAAAACTCCGTCTGCAATCTGTACCGGTCATTGCTACCATCACGGTTCCGATCACCGCCCAGAAAAACGATCTCAATCTCCCGGCGCCGGCGAAGGAGTGGCCGGAACAATGCCCGAAGCAGGCTCTTTGCCGGCGCCCGACCATTTCTCAACCAGGTAAAAGATCGCCGGTATGAAAAAGATTCCAATCGCGCTGGCAGCGGCCATCCCGCCGATTACCGCCGTCCCCATAATCTGGCGCGCCACCGAACCGGCGCCGCTTGCGGTCCACAGTGGAACGCAGCCGAGGATAAATGCGAACGAGGTCATCAGGATGGGGCGCAGCCGCAACCTCGCCCCTTCGAGCGACGCGTCCGCCAGAGGTTTTCCGTGTTCGTATTGATCCTTGGCGAACTCGACGATCAAGATTGCGTTCTTCGCCGCCAGGCCAATCAGCATGATCAGGCCGATCTGCGAGTAGACGTCGCTTTCAATCTGCACCATATAAGGCGGCAGAAAAACTCCCAGCAGAGTGCGGCGCAGCCAAAGCACGGCAAAAGCTCCGAAGACCGCCACCGGCGTGCTGAGCAGAACGCTGAACGGCAGCGACCAGCTTTCGTAAAGAGCCGAAAGAATCAGGAAGACGAACAACAGCGACAGCCCAAAGATCACCGCCGGTGGAACTCCCTGCCGGGCCTTCTGCTCCAGAAACGAAATTCCTGAATAGTCGAACCCCATCTCCCGCGGCATAGTTTGTTTGAAAACCTCTTCGAGGGCCGCACTGGCCTGATCGGCGCTGAACCCCGGCGCGGCGCTCCCGTTGATTTGCGCGCAGCGGTATTCGTCAAAGCGCATCGTGAATTCAGGGCCGAATTGCGATTTAATCGAGGTGAGCGTGGAGAGCGGAACATTTTCGCCCTTGCCGTTGCGGACATAAAATCGCCCAACATTCTCCGCCGTCGCGCGGTCTTCGCTCTCTGCCTCCACGTAAACCTGCCACTGGCGGCCGAAACGGTTGAAGTAGTTAATGAAATAGCCGCCCATGAACGCCTGGATAGTGCGGTAGACATCGGGAAGATTGACGCCCTGTTTCAATACTTTGTCGCGATCCACGTCTACAAATTTCTGCGGAACGCTGGGCAAGAAAGTGGTGCTCAGGCTGGCGATTTCGGGCCGCTTTCGCGCCGCTTCAAGAAACGTGCCGACATTTTTCGCGAGAAATTGGATGTCGCCACCCGAGCGGTCTTCGAGAATAAACGTGAATCCGCCGGCGGTGCCAACACCCGGAATCGCGGGGGGCGAAAAACTGAAAGCAATTCCTGCCGGCAATTGCGAAAGCTGCTGATTCAGATGCGCCTTGATGGCCTGAAATTGCTCAGCTCTGGTTTTGCGCTCATCCCACGGCTTGAGAGTGACTACAAAGAAAGCGTTGTAGCTGGTGCGGACAAAACTGAGCAAGCTGAAACCGATGACGCTGGTCGTGTATTGCACACCCGGCGTATTCGCCAGAATGTTTTCGATCTGGGTCGCGGCTTGAGAGGTCCGCTCCAGCGATGCGCTGTTGGGTAATTGCAGATTGACGTAAGCATAGCCTTGATCTTCATCTGGAAGGAAGCTCGAAGGCACACGGCTGCCGAAGAATCCGGCGGCGACGCAAAATCCCAGCAGGAGCACGATCACCACAACGGTTTTCTTGAGCAGAACGCCGCTCCAACTGACGTAGCCATCGTTGGCTCGTTCAAAAACGCGGTTAAACCAATCGAAGAATCTCCGCAGCAACCCGTGGCTTTCTTCTTTCGGGCGAAGCAGTAATGCCGCCAACGCTGGGCTGAGCGTGAGCGCGTTGAAGGCGGAAAGAATTACCGAAATCGCGATGGTCACTGCGAATTGCTGATACAACCTACCGGTGATTCCTGGAATGAAGGCGGTGGGTATGAATACGGCGGAGAGAACCAGTGCGATGCCCACCACCGGACCCGAGAGTTCCTCCATCGCTTTTAGTGCCGCGTCTTTCGGTGTCATTCCCTCCTCGATATGGCGCTCCACGCCTTCCACGACGACGATGGCGTCATCCACCACCAAGCCAATCGCCAGCACCAAACCAAAAAGAGAAAGTGTGTTAATGGAAAAACCGAAGAGTGGAAAAAAGATAAAGGTGCCCACAAGAGAAACCGGTACAGCCAGTAGCGGAATCAGCGTAGAGCGCCAGCCCTGAAGAAAAAGAAAAACAACGATGATGACCAGGACCAGCGCGATCACCAGAGTTTCAACGATCTCCTTGATGCCTTGGGTCACGGAAAGCGTCGTGTCCAGAGACACGGCGAAATCCATATCCTCGGGGAAGCGCTCTTTCATTTGCGCCATCAACTTCTTCACCCCGGCCGCTGCGTCAACCGCGTTTGACCCCGGCAATTGGTATGCGGCGATAATGGCGCCCGGCTTGCCATTAAACCGTCCCGTGATGCTGTAGTCTTGCGCGCCCAGCTCCATTCGAGCCACGTCGCGCACTCTCACGGTCGCACCGTCGGGGGTTTCGCGAACGACGATGTTGCCGAATTCCTCCGGTGAAACCAGCCGCCCCTGCGAGAGAACCGTGTAGGTATATTCCTGACCTTTCGGGGCAGGCTCGCCTCCGGCTTTGCCCGCGGGGTTCACGGTGTTTTGAGCCTGAATCGCATTGACGATCTCTGGCACCGTAATGCCGAGTTTTGAAAGCGTATCCGGCTTTACCCAGAGGCGCATGGCATATTGGCCGGCGCCGAACACCTGTACGTTGCCGATGCCATACGAGCGAAGAATCGGATCGACGATATTGATGTACGCGTAGTTCGCCAGAAACTTGGCGTCATAGGTTCCATGCGGAGAATAAAGAGCCACCCACATCAGCGGAGCGGTGACCGATTTTCGAACCGTGATGCCGTAGTTATTTACGTCGACAGGAAGCTGGGAAGCAGCTTGCGTTTCCCGCGATTGGGTGAGAATGAAATCCGTATTCGGATCGGTTTTCACATCAAAATCCACGATCAGGCTGGTGGAATTATTTCCCGTGGCGTTCAGGGAATACATGTAATTCATGTTGTCCACTCCATTCATCTGCTGCTCGATAGGAGTGGCAACCGCCTGCTCAAGAGTCTGAGCGTCGGCTCCAACGTAGGTGGCTACGACTTGAATTTCGGGTGGAGTGATATTGGGAAACTGCGCGACCGGCAAGCTCAGAACCGTGAGCGAACCAACCAGCACCATAACAATGGAAATCACCATGGCAACGATCGGGCGGTTGATGAAGAATTTCGACATGGATCATCGGTCCTTATCGACTGATTGGTGCCTGGTTTTGCGCTACGAAAGGCTTGGGATTCACATGCACGCCGGTGCGCATTCTCTGCACCCCCTCCGCTACGACTCGGTCGCCGGCATTCAGGCCGCCGGTGATGATCCACCGGCTATCGACGCGATCTCCCACGGTGACGGTTCGAACCTCAACTTTGTTGTCAGCGTCAACGACCGCAACCTGATATCCACCTTGCAGCTCCGACACGGCTCGTTGCGGAACCAGCAGCGCCCCCGGTTGGGTGCGGATTACGGCGCGGACTTTCGCATAGCCGCCCGGTCTCAAAACATTGTTAGGATTCGGAAAAAGTCCCGCGATTCGTATCGCTCCCGTGCTCTCGTTGACTTGCCGGTCCGCGAAAAAGAACTTGCCCGCCTCGGGATAGGTTGAACCGTCTGCCAAAATCAGTTGCAGCTTCAATGCCTTATCGGCTTCTTCGCGGCTCGCCTCGGTCGGAAAACGCTGCCTCCACGCCAGATACTGCGGCTCACCCACGGTGAAATAAACCTTGATCGGATTCACAGTCGAGACCGACGTAACGACACCGCTACCGGGCGTCACCAGCGCGCCGACTTGCAACTGCGCCTGGCCAGCAATGCCATCGATGGGCGCAATGAGGCGAGTAAAATCCAGGTTGATCTTCGCGGTTTCAACCGCCGCGTCGTAGGTCTTGATCTGTGCCTTGGCAGTTTCAACCGTAGCGATGGCCGCGAGGTTGTTCTGCACCGAGTTGTCCAGGTCCTGTTGACTCGCGGCCTGTTGCTCCGCTAGTGGCGTATAGCGCTGGACATCAAGCTCCGTGCGGCGCTGTACCGCCTGCGCATTAGCGAGAGATGCTTTGGCCTGAGCCAGCTGGCCCTCGGCCTGATCCAGCGCGGCTTGAAAAGGCCGCGGATCAATCTGGAAAAGGAGCTGCCCCTGCTTAACAAACGCACCCTCCTGATAGCCCTGCTTCAACAGATAGCCAGTGACCTGCGCTCTAACGTCAGCGTTGACCAATCCATCGAGCGTACCAATCCATTCCGCATAAATAGGAACATCTTTCTTCTCGACTTGAACGACCTCCACATCCGACGTGCCGGCCTGTGCTCCCAGGGGCTTCTTTGAGGGACGCATGGCTCCCACGATCAGCCCGGCCACGATCAGGCCAAAAACTCCGCCGATCGATAGATAACGTTTCTGGACCTGCGTCATACTGTTCCCTCAATTCTGTTCGCGCCCGGTGCTGCGAACCGCGGGTGCTGGCCTTAGAGTTCGAGGACATCCGGACGGAGTGGGCTAGCCGATGATTGCAAAAAACCGACATGAGCAATCGCTGGCGCAATCGATTAACAACATCGACGCTTCCCAATCTAGAGGTCGTACAAAATCTACATCGGTATATCACACTTGGCAGGTTTCAGGTTGGCAGACACCCCGGGTCGAGGACGGTCCATCCTACGAACTACGCCAAACGAGCCATCTGCCTCCCCTTGAGTGCTAAACTTACCGTCGATTTGCATCTTGCCTCATAGGGAGAAGCGTGAGAGATCCGGCGCCCGACTCAACTCCGCACGAGGGCATCTCCTCCCCGGACACAGCTCACGCGGAATCTCCCGCACCCGACCCCGGTTCGATCGGACCCTATCGGCTGATCAGGAAATTGGGAGAAGGTGGCATGGGAGAAGTGTGGCTGGCGGAACAGTCTGCGCCGGTCAAACGGCAAGTTGCGCTAAAGGTCATCAAAGCGGCCCGCTATGACAAGTCCGCATTGATGCGCTTCGATCTCGAGCGGCAGGCCCTGGCCATGATGGATCATCCTTCCATTGCCAAGGTATTCGACGCCGGTTCCACTGCCGAAGGCCAGCCGTACTTCGCCATGGAGTACGTGCAGGGCCTGCCCATCACCGCATATTGCGACGAGAAACGCCTTTCGCCCAGCGAGCGCCTGCTTCTCTTCATAAAAGTATGCGAAGGCGTGCAGCACGCGCATCAGAAGGCGATTATCCATCGCGACCTGAAGCCCACCAACATCCTGGTGGTTGAAGTAGATGGCACCCCGGTGCCGCGCATTATCGACTTCGGATTGGCCAAAGCGATTTCTGAGCAACCGCGGGGCGGAATGTTAGTGACGCGGGCCGGGGGGCTGGTGGGCACGCCGGGATACATGAGCCCGGAACAGATGGATCCGATGGCGGCCGATATCGATACCCGAAGCGACGTCTATTCGCTCGGCGTGGTGCTCTACGAACTGCTTACCGGAGTGGTGGCCGTGGATGCGTTGCAGTGGGAGAGCAAACCCTTTCATGAAGTTCTGCGGCAGGTGCACGAAGAGGAGCCGACGAGTCCGAGCACAAGACTCGACAACGAGCCCGCGGCGGCGGCCATCGCGGAAAAACGCAGCACCGACGCACGGCAACTGGCGAACATGCTGCGCGGCGACCTGGATTGGATTACCCTGAAAACTCTGGAAAGAGACCGCGCCCGCAGGTATGGCACGCCTGCGGAACTGGCAGCCGATCTGGGCCGTTATTTGCGCAACGAGCCTGTCATTGCACGCCCCGCCAGCCTGGGTTACCGGACCGCGAAGTATATTCAGCGCCACAAATTCGGTGTGGCCGCGGCCACCGCTGCAGTGCTGCTCTTAATGGCGTTCGGAGTCATGCAGGCGATCGAGTTGCGCCGGATTACCAGGGAGCGCGATCGCGCCGACCGCGTTACGAAATTCATGACTGGCATGTTCAAGGTATCGAACCCCAGCGAGGCACGTGGCAACGCAGTAACCGCGCGCGAGATTCTGGATAAATCCTCGAAAGATATCGACGCCGGCCTGCGCAAGGACCCGGAACTGCAAGCCCAGTTGATGGCGACCATGGCGCAGACGTATGCGGGGCTCGGCTTGTATGGCCGCTCGCAGGAATTGACAGAACACGCACTGGCAATTCAAAGCTCGCGGTTCGGAGAACGAAGCCGGGAGGCACTGGCGAGCGAAAGTTATCTTGCTCAGATTCTCCGGGCTGAAGGGCATTTGCCCGAGGCGGAAAAGTTGTTACAAACCACAATCGAGACCCAGCGCCAGCTTCTCGGCGCCAATGATCCTGATACTTTGGCGTCGATGGATCGTCTCGGCTATGTTTACGCCAATGAAGCGCGTCACGCTGATGCGGAAAACTTGTTTCGCCGGACTTTGAACGCCGAGCAGAAAGTGCTCGGACCGGATGATCCTCAAACCCTGAGTACTCTGAACGAACTGGCGGAGATACTGACGCCGCAGGGCCGGTATGCGGAAGCGGATCAGATCTATGGCGAACTGATCGCGGCGCAGAAGCGAACTCTCGGCCCGGACCATCCTGCCACCCTGCTTTCGATGTCGCACGCCGCCGAGAATCTCGAAGAGGAGGGCCGTTTTCCGGAAGCTGAAAAATTGTATTCCGAAACGATTGCCGGCCAGCAGCGCGTATTGGGACCGGAGCATCCACAATCTCTTCGGGCAATGACGATGCTCGCTCTCGACCTGGCGAAGGAAGGCCGCTACCCCGAAGCGGACAAATTACAGAGCCAAGTCATCGAGATCAAGTCCCGCGTGTTAGGACCAACCCACACCTCCACGTTGCAGAGCCTGGAAATGGAAGCGCTGGGTTTCAGCCGCGAGGAGCGTTATGCCGATTCAGACAAAATATTTCATGATGTCATCGAGACCGCGGAGAAAACGAATCAGCCGGCCACGGTCGCCGAGGCCTGGTACAACCTTGCCTGCACGGAGGCTGCGAGAGGCAAGCTGGACGAAGCTTTTGCCGACTTGAATCGTGCCATCGAAAACGGCCTCATCTCGCCGGGAGAACTTTCATCCGACCCTGAATTGAAGTCTCTCCGTGACGACCCACGATTCGATGCCGTGGTCGCAAAGGCTCGCGAAACGAACAGCGCGAGAAAAAAGTAGCAGGCAAGAGACCCTCGTTCCATCTTTCAAATCGACAATGTGTGTTGGCATCGCCTTGGCCGGGGATGCGGTGGGATGCTTCCATGTCGTACCGGTAAAGCCGGGTTCGGCTCGAGTTCACGAAGACCCACCGGATTTTTAGTGCTTCCCGGCTCCCAGCAGCGCTCGGCCGGGAAATACGTCGGGAACGATCGCGCCCTCATCGACCACCAAGGTTCCTGCGACCGACAGGTAGCGCACTCCCACGCTCGGCTCCATCGGTTTCTCGAACGTGGCGCGGTCAGTGATGGTCGCCGGGTCGAAAACAACAATGTCGGCGTCGGCGCCCTCCTGCAATCTACCTTTTCGCCGCGCCGCTGGAGTCGAGCGCTCAAGCATCTCTGCCGGCATCAGGCTCATCTTTCGCAGTGCATCCATCAGCGTAATTGTTCCTTTTTCCCGCACGTATTGGGCTAGCACGCGGGAGTAGGTTCCGGCGTTGCGGGGATGGCCGGGAATGCCATCGCTCGCGATCATCACCAGTGGGTGAGGGATCACTTTGTCCAGCGCCTCCTGAGAATTGGAGAAGATCAGCACCGTCTGGGGAGTGGTTGAATTGTGGAGTGCGTCGAAGCGCTCTTTCGTGAGGTGCTCGCCCGTGTTGGGAAGAACGAGGTCGCCATAACCGATCCCCTGCTTTTCCTGCCAGCCCGGGTTAAAGACCGCGGAGTTGATAAAAGTCATTCCCGCTATATAAGGATAAGCTTCAGTGGTTACATCGAGTCCACGGGCGCGGGCTCCTTCGACCATCGAGAGGCACTCCGGCGCGTCGCGCAAACAAGAGCTATTGATGTGCACGATATGGAGCGAAGCTCCTGTGATGGCGGATGCCGCGATCACTTCGCTCACGGACTCGATCGAAGATCCCGGTTCGACGCGGCCTGAACTGCGTACGTGAGTATAGACCGGCAACTTCCGCTCGGCGGCTAGACGGAACATATCGATGACCTCGAGCCGGGTGGCTCCTGGCGTGTATTGAATTCCCATACCGATAGCCAATCCGCCCGCATCCAGTTCCGAACGGAGACGGTCCTCTATCCGCTGAATCTGTTCTGCGGACGCCGGCTGCTCGGTGGCGACGCCGCTCTTCGGCAATATTTCTCCAGGTGGCAGCGGCGTTCCAAATACCAGAGATCGAGCCGCCACATGGCTGGCCGCGGCGCCGTAGTGAATGAGTGAGCGCCCCTCTTTGGCTTTGAGGAACTGAGCTACATCGGGCGCGCCGATTTCCAGTTCGAGCGCCGTAGTTACGCCGTCAAGCGCCTTCGCACGCTGGCTCTCCATATCTTGCCCGTGCTGGTGCAAGTCGATGAATCCGGGAGCGGCTACCAATCCGGCGGCATGGATGACACGGCGCCCGCTCAGCGCTTCGGTTGAGATACGCGCAATCTTTGCGTCGCGAATACCAATATTTCGGACGGCATCGAGGCCGGTTTCGGGATCCATGACTCGCCCGCCTTCGAGCACGAGATCGTACTGCTGCGCGAACACGAGAGTGGTCGATAACGCGAGAAGAAGCAGGAAAGCCAGCTTGCGCATGGTCGACGATCATAGCAGGCGTTCTCCATTCGCGCTTGGCCTGGCGGATGGGGGCAATTTTGGCGGAGATCACTTTCGCCTATGGAACGATCGCCGCGGTCGAAACTCCGCCTCCCTTCGCAAATCTCCAGTAGAATGGGCGCCTTTAGAGGAGATCTCGTGGCCATGTCGATTGCCCTTCGTGCCGTCCGCAGATGGACGCTGACCGCCATTCTGGTTTTTTCCGCATTTGCGCCTGTGCTTGGCGCGCAGGCCCAGTCGGCGCCTCCCACCGTCGTCTTCATGACAGATTTCGGTGTGGTCGACGATTCCGTCGCTCTCTGCAAAGGCGTCATGTATGGCATCGCGCCGAACTTGCGCATCGTGGACCTTACTCACCAGGTCACTGCCTTTTCCATCGCCGACGGCGCCCGTTTCCTGTTCGGGGCCTCACTGTATTTTCCGGCCTCAACCGTTTTCGTCGGAGTGGTGGATCCTACGGTGGGGAGCACGCGCAAAGCGATCGTGGTGAAGACAAGACGCGGGCAATTCTTTGTAGTTCCAGACAATGGCCTGATCACTATGGTCGCCGATCGAGACAGTGTCGACGGTGTTCGCGAGATCACAAATCCGGACTGGATGATCGGCGCAAAGGTCTCCTCCACCTTTCACGGCCGGGATATTTTTTCTCCCGTCGGGGCCCACCTAGCTCGCGGCGACGATTGGAGCCAGGTTGGCCCAGAACTCAAACAATTCGTCCGTCTCGAGCTGCACCCGGCCACCGTTGACGATCGTGGCCTTACGGGAGAGGTCATTGCACTCGATGGGCCCTTTGGCAACTTAGTTACCAACATCAGTGCGGAGGATTTCCTCAAGCTTGGTTATCAACGGGGCGACCTGTTGAAGGTCACGATCGCCGGCCGGGAATTTCAAATGCCCTTCGTCAAAACTTTCAGCGACGTCCCGCTCAAACAGCCCTTGCTGTATGTAGATTCCCGGGGACGCGCCAGCTTCGCACTCAATCAGACCAGCTTCGCCGCGGTTTACGATATCAAGCCGCCGCAACCGATTTTCATACCTCACAAGGGTCATTGATAGACGGAATTTGTCGCGGTGGAAAGAAGTAATTGTTCGCAAATGCAGTTGGCATTGAAGGTATTGTTCTAGCGCTCATCGAGGGACGATACGCAGATCACCGAGATCGATGATCTGCGTATTTCCAACGAGCAGCTTGCGTGAGGTATGCGGCCAATTTGAGGCCGGTGAAGTGAACTTCTCAGTTCGATTCGGTGAACTGAATCGAAGGCGACGAGCCACTCGCGGTGCTGCACTTCCCCAGATTCAGGTTGTTGCTCTCTCCGGTTGTGCCGGCATTCGCAACACAGGTTGGGGCTGAACTGCCACCGTCCGTCAGCGCTACCTTCACGGTGACCGAAACCGGCTCATTGAAATCCGCTCGCGAACCACCGGCGTCGCCGACGATGTTGAATTCGGATTCTTTCCAGACCTGGGAGACGTCGAGCACGGTGTCGGAGCCGCTCACGGAGTAAGCGGTGGTTCCATCGGTGAATACCACCGTATCGTTGCCGCCGGCTGCTGCGGCGCCCGAGAGCGACAGTTTGGCGAGCGAGGTAGCCTTCACGTCGGGTGCCGTCACAGACTTGCTGTTCCCGTAGCAATCGCCCTCGCCATCACTTGCGAAGCCGCTCGGACAAGCCGAGTCGCCCCAGCTGATCAGCCAATATTGCATGAAAACAGCCGCCTTCCCTTTGACTTCGTAGTCCGTCGCGTAAATGAATTGTTGCCAGACCACACAATCGGCATGACCCTCACACGCCGCAGTCGTGCCAGTGAAATTGGTATTGAGCTGAAGCGAGTATTCATTCGGCCCGAGGATGCCTCCGTCTCCATACGCGAGTACCCCGACACTTTTCTCGGATTTCACGCCCGTGACGGTTGGAAAGGTTCCAAGCGCCCCGCTCGTCAGCCCTGAGCTTTCCGCGACATAGTCGTGACCGTTACCCGCCACTTGTCCCCCGCCAGGTTTGCGGACGACTGGATGGACGCGTGGCTGCAATTCCTTGCATTCCACCTGCTCCCAGACGATGTTGGGATAAGATGCCTGAAAGCACCCCTCCCCCGGTTGAGTGTTTTGCGCCATTACCGCGCGCCAATTGTCGCGTGCAGCGGCATCCGCGTCGGTTGTCTGGCCGAAGGCCGCAAACGGAAAGCAGCAGGCAACGATAAGCGCCGCTGCCCCGATGTGCACTGCATGGTCCGAGTAGCGAATTTTCCTGGGCATCATAGATTCTCCATCGAAAGTAATTGCGTCTGGCCGACATTTTCTTTCGGCTTCAAGAGCGGCGCAATTTTACCCTCGCATCGCCTGCCCCACAAGTGTGAATTCAAAGTGCCAGCGTCGGCGCTTACGGTCATCTTGCGCGATTGCATAACGTCGCGCTTAGTACGTAGATCAATGGAAGGTAGACGATGGAAGCCGTCAGCAGCCGGCGCGCCGCAAGCCTCGAACGCTTGAAAACGAATTCCCATGCGAAGTACGTGAATCCGGTTCCCAGAAGAGCCGCCGCACAATAAAAGGTCGTCGTGTACCTTGCCGGAAATTGCATAACGCTGACAGCGACGAGAGCGAGGAGCGGCAATAGAGTTTCCAAAATCATGAAGGGAACTCTTACATTGCCCTTCGGCAACACCAGATAGCCAGCGCGGTCGTAGTCTTCGCGGTACATCCATGCGATTGCCATGAAATGTGGAAACTGCCACAAAAAAAGCATGGCGTACAGGATTCCCGCTTCGGCATTCAACCGGCCTGATGCTCCGGCATAACCAATGAGCGGCAGCATCGCGCCAGAAAGAGCCCCGACGAGAACACACATTGGTGTTTTTCGCTTCAGCGGCGTGTACACGAACAGATAAGTCAGCAGCGTCAAAGTCGCCAGCGCGCTCGTGAACAGGTTGACAGCTATCGCGAGATAGATGCTCCCAACCGCTGCCAACGCAACTCCAAAGATGAGAACTGAAACCGGTTTGACACGGCCGGCCGCCGCTGGACGCCGCGCGGTTCGGCGCATTTGCGCATCAAATTTTCGTTCGATGTATTGATTTAAGGTCCCGGTACCACTTGCTACCAGCAAGGTTCCGAGTAAAGTGTCGAATAGCCGTGCAAGTGAGACCTGCCCGTTACTTGCGGACGCCAGATAAAACCCAACAAGAGTTGTGACCAAGATCAGGAAGTTTACTTCCGGCTTGGTGAGTGCCCAGTAGTCTGAGAGCCGCTTGCCTCCCGGATGACTCTCTTGCACCGCAGCGGAAGAAATCTCGGTAAGCGCCCCCCGGTCTGACATCTCAGACCGCCTCCATCCGGTGCGGATCGGTGTGGTCTACTGCGATGCGTCGCGAGTCGAATCGCGGAACCGCGAGTTCCAATCTATGCGCCGATGGATGCGGCGAAAGCCAGCGCGCAGCAACAATTGCACCGGCGGTGAAGTAGACGACCGTGACGCAAGTCCACATCAACGCCCCGGCGCATTGCTGGTCTTCCAGAGCAGAAAAGCCAAACGAGTTGGGGGAGGACAAAAACACCGGGTAAACTACCCGGTCGCAGAAGACCAAGAATCCGGAAAGAATGTCGCACGGCAAGGTGGCGAGAAACAGATACAGAAGGATGGACGATTCTGGCCATCTCAAGCTGTTTCGCAGTGGCCGGACTACCGGCAACCAGAATAAAAGACCCGTCGCAAGAAACGACGTTTGCTCGATCCCATGCCACATTTGCGATCGCAGGCTGAGCATAAAAACGGACGGAATGTGCCACATAACTAACACGCCTGCCGCTGCGATCCAGCAAAGAGCCGGGTGCGTCACCACGCGCAATAAGCCATGCGCCCGTAGCTCCCGGGGCATGCCAAGCAAGATCAACGGAGGCGCAAGCGTCATGAGAAGAAGATGTTGAATCATGTGCGCCGTTAGCAGCTCATGGTCGAGTGCAGCCAGAGGTGAACCCGTTGCAATCCAGATGCACAAAAGACCTAATACAAAACTGCCGGCACGCCAGCCTGTAACGTTGTGCTTATGCCTGCGAAGGTGCAGCCAACTACGAAGATAGAGAACAGCGGCAAAGGCCAACGCGCTAGAGATCCAGAATGACTCAACCGTACCGTGATGAATATGTGAGATCATCGCCGTCCTATGGTTCGGTCCCCGATGTTTTCTCCTGGCCAGTCCTAAGCGCCAGGTCCAGTGCTGCATCGCGAGCCGGGCCTTGTGTTGGTGGGTGCAAGGTCTCAAGGAAAGCTACGAGAGCCGTAGTCTCTGCCGGACTCAAGTTGTTCCCATAGGCGGGCATGTTACCGCCGCCTTGAATGACCTGACGAATCAGTTGGTCCTGCGTCAGCCGGACGGCGACGCTGTCGAGGGCTGGCCCCCTTTGTCCGCCGGTGTCTCCAAAAGAATGGCAATTGCGGCACTGCTTGACCTGAAACACGAGCGCGCCCTGCCGCTCGAGCGCAGTCGTGCCGTGAATGTACCGCTCAGGCACCGGATCACCGCTCCAGGCGCTCATGTGCGGACTCCAGGGCGTGAACTGGGCCATGCGAGTAAAGGTGCCGAGAGTGATCGCGATCATCAACACAGTCACCACCGCAATCGGCCGGCGCTTCCAGCTTTTTTCTCCTTCGCCTGAAAGAAACGGCAGAAGAATCAAGCCGCCAATCACTACCGGCGGGACGATGAGAAGGAAGGGCGTCTCCAACGATGGAGGCAGAAGTGAAAGCAGCGCGTAGAGCCACAAGAAAAAGTAGTCGGGCTTTGGTGCAGTCTGAATGATGGTCGGATCGGGGTACCCTGTGGGCCCAAAAGGACCGAAATAGAAGGCGCATGCCGCGACTGCAAGAATGACGAAAGCGGCAAAAAACAGGTCCTTCCATATCGCATAGGGAACAAACGGCTCACCGTCTTTCTTGGTCAAGGCGTGGTACTCGGCCTCGTACGTCGCTCGCCTTACGATGCGCCCCGGCATCGGCCACTCGTTGATGCCCAGCTTCAACACCATCAAGACATGAAGGCTGACAAACCCGATCAGCAGTCCGGGAATTACGAATACGTGCAAAGCAAAAAAACGCGAGAGAGTTGCGCCTGCGATGATCGGGCCGCCCAGCATCAGCTTCACAACAAAAGGCCCGATGACGGGAACGCGGCTGGCGATCGACGCTCCGATTCCCAGGCCCCAGTAGGCATCCTGATCGAAGCGCATGACTTGACCGGTAAATGCCATGCCGAGAGTCATCAATAAGAGAAAGACTCCGATAATCCAGGTCAGTTCGCGAGGATATTTGTGGGCTCCAAAGAGAAATACCTGCACCATGTGAATCAGTACGATGGCAACCATGAAGTTGGAGCCCCATCCATGCATGGCGCGGATGAACCAGCCGAGCTGCACACTATGATTCAGGGCCTGAAGGCTGCTCCAGGCTTCGGCGCCCGATGGCACATAAATAAGCGCTAATAGAATTCCGGTGACCACTTGCAGAAGAAATATAGTGAGCGCGGCGCTGCCAAAAACGTAGAACCAACTGGAAGCGTTACGCGGCACGGGATGTCCGGCGGCCTCGCGAATGGGCGCCGCCAGTTGCAAACGGTGGTCGAACCATTCTCCGATTTCCCTGATCACGCGCATGGCGGCTTCTCCGATGACAGACTCGCTACCGGGTCGCCGGGGGTTGGCAACTGTCCGGCATCAATCGTGAGCACTCCGTTTTCGACTTTGTACGCGTATTCGAAGAGCCCGCGCTCTGGCGGCCCGGAAGCACGTGAGCCATCGCGGTAGTAGGCTCCGCCGTGACACGGACACATAAAAAGACCGGATTGCTGGAACCAGCGGACGGGGCAGCCGAGATGCGCGCAATTGATGGCAAACACCTGAAACTGATCGCCCGCGATGCGGCGCACCCAGCACGCTGTGTCTACAGTTTTTCCATCGGTTGGCATGACCAACGGATTACGAAAAGTAGCCATGCGCGTCTCTCCTTCGGGAAAGTTGCCGATGTCTCCCAGGCTCACCCATGAAAGATAGCCATTGCCGCGACCACGCGTGATAGAGGAAAAAAGAAAACCCGCAATCGGCAGAGCTACTATGATCGCGGCGACACCGTTGAACAGGATTCCCATCTTCATGAAGAATCCGCGTCGCGAAAGGCTGGATTCGGCAGGCGTGGTCGTTACAGTGTTCGTTGACATCTTATTTCTCCGTGATCCCTCCGTTATTTCCGGGGTGTTGCGCCTGCGAGTGTTGGGCATAGTTCAGAGCGGAATAAGGCTGCCCCGGGTTTTGGCGACGCCGGGATGCCAGCCAGGCAACCACATCGGTGATTTCCTGATCGGTCATTGGACGTCCGGGGACATCGCCACGCCAGTCGGGTGCGCCCAATTCCGGCCTGCCAGTGATCACAATCGTGCGCAGCGCCTGATTGCTGACTAACGCCAGGAATGAGTCATTCGTGATGGCGCTTCCCTTCTTCGTTCCTCCACCTTCTGATCCATGGCAGGATGCGCAAAATGTTCCAAACGCAACTTGGCCGTGATCGACATTCCCTGAGGCTTTCGCCGCGTATGAGGGCAGATTGGTTCCATCGAGAATTTCCTTGCGTCCCCAGCTTAAGAAAATTCCGTTCGTAATCGCACCGATCTGCTGCTCGGTCAGCATTCCCCCGGCTGACTGCGCGAAGGCGGGCATCGATGTTCCCCGGACGCCCTTGGCAACGATGTCACGCATCGTGCTTTCATAGACGATGGCCAGATACACAGGATCGGCCACCGCAATTGCCGCTCCCCCATGGCCCTGCGCGCCGTGGCAGCCCGCGCAGTTCTGCGCGTAAAGAGTGCCGAAGTCCAAAACCTGGGTCGGGGCAACTGGTTCGGGATCGGTCCGCGGTTCACGATTTAGAGAGCTGCAGGCAGTGAGCATCATCAGACCGAGGACTGCGAGCGCAGCGAGAGTTCCGATCCGCTTCATCTTCGTCATGATCGGCGGCTCTCCCCGCTCTCTCGCGGCGGCATCGTTCCGGCAGCTTCGATTCCAGCTCGTAAAGCAAACGAAGTATTCTCGCGGGTAGGAAAGCTCGGCTGTTGCACAACCACAAGTCCGGCGACAATTCCAAATGCTACTTGCGAAGCCATGAACCAGGCCCAATCAATGCGACTGGCGAGCAGTGGATTCAGCAGCCCCAGAATTGTGTACAGTAGCCCGGACCACAGCGCTGGGGCAATGAGCCCTCCCAGCACAATTGGGCGGCGTGGGAACATGGGCAGCATCGCGCCGTAGAGCAAACCGACAAAGATGGACACAACGCCGTGCAGAACAAAAGCAATCGCGAAAGCATCGGCATGAAACGAATACAGCTGCGCCGGCCCGAGCCTTGAGGACTCTCGATAGATAACTGCGGCAAGAAGATTGATGGGATACCAAATGCTGCCGGCCTTCAGAACGCCATAGGCGCATGCCAGCACTGCCATTGCGATGCTGCCCGCCAATCCCCCTTTCACACCTGCCGAGATCGGATATGTGCGGATCGGGAGCCACACGCGCAATTGATCCGGCAGAATCGGCAGCCGGTCCACAACTCGCCGCTCGGTCGTTAAGCGAATGTCTTCGGGAACAATCGGCACCACTTCTTCATGCTCTTGCGGAAGGACTTCGCGGAACCAGCCCGCACAGCCAGCCAACGACAGCAGCGCGCCAAGACAGCTTACTGACATGCTCGTCACCAGGCCTGCGAACAGCAGCGCCGCGCCCAGCGCCAAAAGGAACGGCCACGCAGTCGGCGCGGGCACTTCAATCTCGCGCGGAGCACGAGTCTCGTTCAATTGCTCTGTCGCGGGCGGTATTGCCATATATTCTTCAGCGTCCAAGAAGGTAAACTACAGTGAAAACCACAACCCATACGGCATCGACGAAATGCCAGTACATTGAGAGCACCGCGACGCGATCTGACTGAGTCACTCCCATCCGGCCAATAAATCCGAATATCGCGACCAACGAGAGCATGATCAGACCTGCTGTGACGTGAAAGGCGTGCAAGCCGACGAGCGAGTAATAGGTCGTCCCAAAAAGGTTCGTCGAGATCGTTAGCCCGTGCTCGTAGATCAGCCGGTGCCACTCCATGGCCGTGCCGAAGAGGAACGAACCGCCTAGCGCGATGGTTAACAGCCAGAAGCCGAGGAACAATCGTGTGTAGTCCCGCTCCAACGATTTGGCCGCAAGGTGAATCGTCAGGCTGCTCGACAATAAACAGATCGTGTAGAAAATCGGCGTCTCGAGCACTTCTCTCGGCGTCGGTCCAGTGATACTTTTCCCTAAGTAAAAGAGGTAGGCAACAACGAAGATCGTGAAGATCGCCGACTCGGCAATGATGAGACCAGCCATTGCAACCTTCCCGCGAGATGGCAGTTCCCACGCGGCTGCTGTGTTCGGAAATGAAGTTGTCCCTGCGCTCATATAATTTCTTCCTTACTCATAATGGCTGTCGGGATCTTCCGGATGCTTGAGGTCCCACAAGGGGCGACGACTCGTGACCGTCGGAACGATCGCAAAGTTATACGAAGGCGGCGGCGAAGATGTGGACCATTCCAGCGTCCACGCGTCCCACGGATCGTTACCGGCTCTGGCTCCGTTGAAATAAGAAGTGATCAGGTTTGAGACAAAGACGAGAATTGCTATCGCCTGGATGAATGCCCCGATTGTGATGATCAGGTTGAGGATGTCCCAGCCCCGCCCCGGCTCGTAGGTGTAGATCCGCCGCGGCATCCCGAGCAGTCCCGGAATGTGCATCACGTCGAACGTCATGTGAAAGCCAATCAGAAGCAGCCAGAAATGCCATTTGCCGAGGCGCTCGCTCAGCATCCAGCCAGTCATTTTGGGGTACCAGTAATAAAATGCCGCGAAGAGAGCGAATAGAATTCCGCCGACAATCACATAGTGAAAGTGCGCGACGACAAAATAGGAGAGGCTCAATTGCCAATCGAACGGCGAGGCGGCCATCATGATGCCGGTCAGGCCGGCGATGAGGAATTGGAACAGGAATGCGATGCTGAACAGCATTGCTGTCTTGAACTGAATCCTGCCGCCCCACATCGTGCCAATCCAGTTAAAAATCTTGATTCCCGTAGGGATGCCCACCGCCATCGTAGTCAGAGTGAAAAAGCTGTTGGCGTAGGAGTTCATTCCGATCGTAAACATGTGGTGCGCCCAAACGCTCATGCTGACGAAAGCGATGCACACGGTCGCGGCCACCATCACCGGATATCCGAAGATGGGTTTGCGCGAGAAGACGGGAATGATTTCCGACATGAAAGCAAAACAAGGAATGATCAGGATGTAGACTTCCGGGTGTCCAAAGATCCAAAAGAAGTGCATCCAGAGGACAGCCGATCCTCCGGCCTGGGTATCGAAGAAATGGCCGCCCAGGTAGCGATCGATGAGCAGCATGATTTGAGCGGCTGACAATGGGGTAATC